>MEDL01000153.1 GCA_001724785.1 Acidovorax sp. SCN 68-22
AGGCTAACAAAATCAAGTCCGGATTGCCGGGGGGGCTTGTATGCACAGGGCTACCACTGCGTCGGTCAGGGCATCAATCGAGATTCCCTTTTTAGGATTGAACCACAGCGCTGACCCGTTCAATAGTCCAAAGATCAAATGGCGCGCAAGCGACACCTCGCCATGCAAGCAGCCGGTCGACGCGAGTTCTTGGAGCACGGGCGTCCATGTCGCTTCGTAGTCACCTTGCAGCTTCGCGATGACATTGTGCTGCCTTCTGTTGAGAGAGCGGGACTCGTAGAGCACCGCATGCATGAAGTCTCTGCTCGGCCCCAGTAGCGTATCGAAATGCGATCGGATCAATTGCCGCAGCGTAGTCGCAGCGTCATGTTCGGCAAGGAGCACGATCGTCTGGCGCGCCAGCGCGCTACGCATGCCTTCCTGCATCACCTCATACAACAGCGCATCCTTGCTTTTGAAGTGACAAAACAGTGATCCGGAATGCATGCCAACGGCGCAGGCGATGTCGCGCGTGCTCGTGCCGTTGAAGCCGTTGCGTCGAAACAGTTTGGCCGCAGCCTTGACGATATCTTGGCGGCGGTTGCCTTCATTTCGCTCTTGCGGCGTCTTGCGTGGGCGGCCTCGCGGCCGCTTGGTTGCTGCGAAAGTGGGAAGGGAGCGCGCGGCACACATCATGCGCAAACGAGTAGCGACGCCTGCCAAAGGTGCCGGTTCGTAAGCTCAGGCCAGCCCGAAAGCGGCGGACGGAGGCCTTGACCGTGTTGCGAACCTTGGTCCGGCTGGTCGGCGCCGGGGATGACGGCCATCGGCTCAGTACGACTTCGGCAAGCCCAGCACATGTTCGCCGATGTAGTTGAGCAGCATCTCGTTGTTGATGGGCGCGATTTCCAGCAGGCGCACCATGGGCCACAGCGTAACGATGTCGTAGTCGCGGTCGAACCCGTAACCGCCGTGGGTTTGCAGCGCGGCCTCGACGGCGGCTACTGCCGCTTGCGAGCCTAGCAGCTTGGCCATGTTGGCATGCGCACCGGCGTCCTCGCCGGCGTCGAAGCGCTCGGCGGCGTTGTAGGTCATCAGGCGCGCCGCCTCGATTTGCGCCTTGGCCTGCGCCATGCGGTGCTGCAGCGCCTGGTAGGAGCCGATCGGCTTGCCGAAGGGCTTGCGATCTTTCGAGTAGGCCACCGCCTTGGCCAGCGCATAGTCACCCAGGCCGATGGCGGCGCCGGCGGCCAGCAGGCGCTCGGAGTTCAGGCCTTCGAACATCAGCTTGGCGCCCTTGCCGGCTTCGCCGATCAGCGCGTCGGCGGGCAGTTTGACGTTGTCAAAGAACACCATGTACTGGCGCTCGGCGGTCTCGACCTGGATGTTGAGTTGCGTGAGCTGGATGCCGGGCGTTTTCATGTCGAGCACGAACAGCGAGATGCCTTCGGTGCGGTTTTTCACCTCGCCTGCCTTGGTGGTGCGGGCAATCACCAGCATGTAGTCGGCATCGCGCGCGCCAGAAATGAAGACCTTCTGGCCATTGAGCACCCAGCCATCGCCGTCCGGTGTTGCCAGCGTGGTCATGGCAAAGCTGTTGGTGCCGGCATTGGGTTCGGTGATGGCAAAGCACAGTTTCTTCTCGCCGGTGCAGGTGGGCGTGACGAACTTGCGGATTTGCTCGGGTGTGCCGTTGCGCATGATTGGCACCCGGCCCAGGCCGGTGACGACCAGAAACAGCGTGGGAACGCCGGCCAGCGCCAGGGCTTCATTGAGCGCGGTGATCTCCAGTACGCCGCCGCCTGAGCCGCCGTACTCTTCCGGAACCGACAGGCCTAGCAGGCCGAATTCGCCGAGCTTTTGCCACAGCTCGTCGGGGAAGCGGTCTTCCTTGATGCACTGCAGGATGTAGCTGCGTGGGTACAGGGTGGTGACGCCGCGGGCGGCTTCCTGCACGTCGCGGATGCGATCACGCAGGGCTGCGGAAGCGGTGTTGGCAATGGCGGTGGTGGCCGGGGTGTTCATGGTTTGTGTCTCCGTCTTGGGTTAGTGGGTGAACGTTCTCAAAGAGCCATGTCGGCTGGAATGGGTACCGGAAAATCGAGCAGCATCTGCGCAAAGGCTTTGCCCTGCGAGTCCATACGAACCGAAGCGATGCCGCCGCCGCCCAGGGCTTCGTGCATCAGAAAATTCAGCGCGTGCGTGCCAGGCAGATCAAAGCGCTGCACGCTGCCCTTGACGAGGTGGGCGAACCAGGCCGCCACCGCCTGCTCGCTCAGGGCGGCGCGGATGAAAGGCAGGTAAGCGGGCTTGCGCGCCAAGATGCCGATGTTGGCGGCGTCGCCCTTGTCGCCACTGCGGCCCCAGGCCAGCTTCACCAGCGGCACTATCCGCGTGCCGCGCGCATAGGCGTCGGCGTCAGGCAGCGGGCCGTCGACCTGGGGCAGGGTCGCCGGATCAAACGCCTGGCCGTGCCATGGCGGTGCCGCCACGGTCTGGTCGCCCATGTCGATGCTGGCGGCCACCTGTGCCTTGGGTACCAGGCAGGAGAACAGCCGCACCACCGGCTGCACCTTGGGCCGGCCGCCGGTGAAACCGGTGATGGCCGGTGCCGACATCAGGGCCAGCGGCGCCACTTCGCGCGAAAACAGTTCGAGCGCGTCCTTGACCGGGTGGCGCACGCCGACCTTGAGCATCACTTCGCGCGCATCGGGCCGCGCGTGGGGGCCGTAGGTGTCTTCGGCGCCGATGGCCTCGACACAGGTTTCGGTGAAGTCGGGCCAACCGCGCTGCGCATAGTGGCGCCGCATGCGCGCCAGCATGGCGGCGCCCACGCGCTGCGCCTTGGCGCCGGCATCGATGCCGCCGATCATGAACAGGCTCATGGCCCGAAAGCCGTCGGCGTAGGTGATGCTGGCCTTGGCCTGGTCGGTCGGCGGCAGGCCGCGCGCGCCCTTGACCTCGACGCGGTCGGGGCCGACCTGCGTCAGTGTCACGCCGGTAAAGTCGCACACCACATCGGGCAGGATGTAGGCGCGCGGGTCGCCGATTTCATAGACCATCTGCTCGCCTACCGTGGAGGGGCAGACCAGCCCGCCCGTGCCTTCGGGCTTGGTGATGATGAAGCTGCCGTCGGCGCGGCACTCGGCGACGGGAAAACCCATGTCGTCCCAGCCCGGTACCGTGTCCCAGTCGGTGTAGTTGCCGCCGGTGGCCTGCGTGCCGCACTCGATCAGGTGACCGGCCAGGCTGCCCTGCGCGAGCAGATCGTGGTCGGCGACGGTCCAGCCAAAGGCATGGATCAGCGGCGCCAGCGTGACCGCGCTGTCGACGCAGCGGCCAGTGACCACGATGTCGGCGCCGGCCGCCAGCGCGGCCGCAATCGGGAAGGCACCCAGATAGGCGTTGGCGCTCATGACCTTTTGCGGAAACGGGCTACCTGCGAACATCTCCTGGGTGCCGGCTGCGCGCAGTGCTTCCACCTGCGGCATCAGGTCGTCACCCAGAACGGCGGCGATTTTCAGATCGACACCTTTGGCCTGGGCTGCCGCCACCAGCGCGGCGCGGCAGGCGGACGGGTTGACGCCGCCCGCGTTGGCAATGACCTTGATGCCGCGCAACTTCAGTTCCTTCATCAGGGGCTGGAGGGTGGTCACGAAATCCGGTGCATAGCCCAGTGCCGGGTCTTTGGCCTTGGCGCGGCTGAGCAGCGACATGGTGATTTCGGCCAGGTAGTCGAACACCAGGACGTCGATGTTGCCGCGCTGCACCAGTTGGGCGGCGGCGAACTCAGAGTCGCCCCAGAAGCCCGAGGCGCTGCCAATGCGAAGGGTGTCTTTTTTCATGAATGTCTCCAGTTGATTGGGGGAGTGGGGTCAGCGCGGGGTGGTGGCAAGACTGCGTGGCCAGAACACGCGCCAGATACCTTTGGCTGTGGCGCAGACTGTGCCATGGGCATCCAGGAACTCCCCCTCTGCAAATGCAGTCGTGCGGCTGATGCGCACCACCTTGCCGCGCGCCTCAAAGCTATCGCCCAAGGCAGCGTTGAGGAAGGTGATGTCGAGGTTGATCGTGAACTGGCGCAGCTCGAAGGGGTCAATGTCGGCCGCCTCAGGCATGTCCAGCAGCGAGGAGATGATGGCCCAGCCCAGCGCGCCGTCAAACATATAGGAGATGACGCCGCCATTGATCACTGTGTCCGAACCGCCGCCGCCGCGTTGGGTGGGGAGGGCTTTGGGCAGTCGCACAATAGCTCTGCCCACGCCTGTTTCTTCCACTTCCAGCCCTTGCGCCTTCAGAAAGGGGTTGTCGTTCCAGCTTTTCTTGTAAGCGGCGATGCGGTCAAGGTGGGGGGCGTTGGCATTCATATGGGGTTCCTGAGGCTTGTTTAAAAATCGTAGGGGATTCAAAGCATCGCCAGTTGTTCGATGCGTTGCACATGGGCCGCCAACGAACGGCGCGCCAGTGGCCAGAGCGCTGCGGGCGTGTCGTCATAGGCGAGTGGCAGCCAGTCGTCCAGGCTGCCTTGCGGGACGGCGCGCATGGCCGCCAGCACCTTGGCCTCGCGCCGCAGGCGGTGCGCCTTGAGCTGCGCAATGGACTGCGCCGCCCAGCCGATGACGTGGCCGTGCGCCGGCAGGATGAATTCGATACCGTCCTCTTCGCAGGCCTGCGCCAGGCGGTCCAGCGAATCGAGGTAGGCGCTCATGTCGCCGTCGGGCGGGTCGATGATGGTGGTGCTGCCGCTGAGAATGTGGTCGCCCGAGAACAGCAGACCGTCTTCTTCGAGGATGAGGCAGAGGTGGTTGGCGGCGTGCCCTGGGGTATGGACCACGCGCAGGGTGCTGTGGTGCTCGCCATCGTGCAGCATCAGGCGCTCGCCGTCGGCCAGCGCGCGGTCGGGGGCGAAGGCTGCTGTGGAGCGGGCGGTGGCGGCGCTGGCCAGGCCCAGCACGGGCGGCGTACGGCCCGTCAGGCGGGCGCAGGCCTGGGCCAGCGGCCGTGCGGCGGGGGAGTGGTCGGCGTGCGAGTGGGTGCAGACGATGGCCGTGATCTGGCCCGCCGTGAACGCCAGCAGGCGCTCGATATGGTCGTTCAGCAAGGGGCCCGGATCGATGACGATGTAGCCACTGGCCGCGTCACCCACGATGTAGCTGTTGGTGCCGGGGCCGGTCATGACGCTGGCGTTGGGGGCGGTGAGGCGATGCAGGTGCCGCAACAGGGGCACCGGCCGCTCGTGCTGCCAGTCCAGCGGGTGCTCGAGCTGGCCATCCGGGCAGACCAGCGCGAGCTCGCCGTACGGCGCTTCATGCTCCATGAAGCGCTGCGCTTGACCGCCGACCAGACCACCACGGGGGGTGGAGTTCCACAGTGGTTCGTCCTCGGTGCAGGCCGCCAGGGCCTGCCCGGCCTGTTCGAAGGCCGACAGCCAGTGCAGGGTGCGGATGGTGGGGAAGATCATGAAGAAGTTGCCGGCCTGGTGCTGCGCCAGCGCATCCTGGGGCCGGACCCAGACCGGCTCGAACTGCTCCATTTCGTCGGCCACCGGTTCCTGCTGGTCGGGCATCAGCGCAGCGAAGAAGACGGTGTCGAAACGCTTGGGCACGCTGCGGTCCGTGGTCCAGCAGGCCAGCATGCGCGCCTGATCGACCGCCAGTGACCAGCCCTGGGCTTGCAGTTGCGGGTACAGCGCCCGGCTGCGGTCCAGCGCTTGAAGGTGGGTGCGGGTGATGGGCCTGCCATCGGCCTGCACGGCCAGCAGGATGCCCAGTTCCTCGAAGGTTTCCCGCAGCGCCGCCAGCGCCGCCGTGCGGTAGCGTCCGCCCGCGTCGGGGGCGCGCGCCAGCGTGTGTGTCTGGTGGTCGTCGGCGTCCACTCGCCCGCCGGGGAACACATAGGCGCCGGGCAAGAAGCTGGCGTTTGGCGAGCGCCGGGTCATCAGCACTTCGACGCCCAGCGCTCCGTCACGCAGCAGCAGCAGGGTGGCCGCTGGGTGCGCCACGGCCGGTTCTTTGCGGGGGTGCAGTTGCAGGGTGGGGCGGGCCATGGCGGTGTTCCTTGCGCGGGGGATGGGGGCTCTACGCGCTGGCCGAATGGGTGCGCAGCAAGGCGTCGAGTGTGCTTTCCAGGTGGGTGAGGGAATTGCATTCGCGCGCGATGTGGCAATAGGGCGCGTAGCGCTTCATCTCCGAATCGCCCAGGCCCCAGAACGAGGTGGGCTCGGGATTGAGCCAGATCACCCGGCGCGCGCGCTCATAAAGCTGCTTCATGACCTCGACATGCGCCTCGCCGCGGTTGTTGCGCGCGTCGCCCAGGATCAGCACCGTGGTGCGGCGGTCGATGTCGCCCAGCAATTGTTCTTCAATATCGAGCAGGGTTTGCCCGTAGTCGGTGCCGCTGCCGCCCACGGCCTGCATCACTTTGTCGACCGCTTGCTCGACCGGCAGCAGCTCGAAGGTGTCGCTCACGTCCACCAGGTGGTTGGTGAAGGCGAAACTGCGCACGTCGCTGACCTGCTCGCCCAGGCTGTGCAGGAACAGCAGCAGAAAGCGCGCGTACTGGCGCACCGAGCCGCTGACGTCGCAGATCGCCACCACGCGTGGCCGATCCACCACCTTGGAGCGCCAGAAGGTCTCGAACATCACGCCGTCGTAGGCCGCGTTCTTGCGCAGGGTCTTGCG
>MEDL01000154.1 GCA_001724785.1 Acidovorax sp. SCN 68-22
TGGTCCCCCCGACAGGAATCGAACCTGTATCTAGCGCTTAGGAGGCACTCGTTCTATCCATTGAACTACGGGGAGAGAGGGGCGCCATTGTAGGCGCTGGGTTTACTCGTAGCGCATGGTGTAGATGAGGTCCAGCCCGGTGGCCGTGCCGGTTTGCGCACGCAGACGCAGGCGCTCGGAAAGGTCGTAGAAGATGTAGAGCGTGCCCAGGGTTCCGGCCAGGCTGCGTTCGTACGTCAGGTACAAATCCTGGGACAGGCGCTTGCCGAAGGTGAGCGCCGCGCCGCTGGCGCCGTTGCCGTTGCCGGGGCCCTTGAAGCCGATTTCGTCCAGCCCCAGGCGGCCGGCCAGCCGGGTGCCGGTGCCGCTCCCCTTGCCGCCCAGCAGGGCCAGGGCGGCCTGCTGCAGCATGGCGGCTTCGGCGCCGCCGGCCGCGGCGCTGCGGCCCAGCACCACCCAGGAGAGCTTTTCCGCGTCCGGGAGTTCGGGCTCCGAATACAGGCGCACGCGCGGGTCTTGCGCGCTGCCGGTGACCTGTACGCCCGCCCGCACCTCGATGTTCGGGCGCAGCGCGAGGATGTCGAGCGTGGGGTTGTCGTAGGCGCCGCTGAAGCGCAGCAACCCGGTTTCCACGTCCAGCGTCTGCCCCCAGGCGCGGTAGCGGCCGGCCACGGTGCGCACTTCACCGGTCACGCGCGGCGGCGCGCCGGGCAGGGCGGCGCTGCGGATGTCAAGCTGGCCTTGCAGGCGTGTGGTGATGCCCTGGCCCTGGAAGGCGAAGTCGTCGCCGAGGTCCAGGGTGATGGCGACGTCGGGCGGCTCCGCCACCTGGGCGCGCTGCGCCGCACCGGCCACCTGCTGGGCCGCTTGGTGGGCGGCGGCATCGAGCGCCTTGGAGCGCACCACCACGTCCGATCCCAGGCGCGGGGCGCCGGCGTCGGGCAGCAGGATGCTGGCGCGGTCGATGCGCAGGTCGCCGCGCAGCTTGAACTGGCGCTCGCGCAGCGTGGCATGCAGGGTGCCCGAGACGCTCGCCTGTCGGTCGGCGCGCACCAGCACCTGCAGGTGGTCGGCGCGTGCCTCGAAATCCATGCGCAGCCCGGACGCGCTGGCGCCGCTCCATTGCAGGCTGCCGCTGCCCTGGAGGCTGCCGCCGTCGCTCGGTGCGGGCGTGCGGTTGCCGCTGAAGCCGGCGATGCGCGCGCGGCTGCCGGCGCCGCCCTTCAGGCTGAACTCGGTGATGTCCACCCGGGTGCCGGCCAGGGTGGCGCGCAGGCGCCCATCCTGCAGGTCCACGCCGTCGAGCAGGGAGCGCACGCGCAGCTGGTCGGCGCCGAACTGGCCGCGCCACTGGGGTTGGCTGCGCGTGCCGGAGAGCGTGGCGTCGGCCTGCAGGGTGCCGCTGACGCGCCAGCCGGGCGGCGCCAGCACCGACCAGACACCGACCTGGGGCAGCGCGGCGTGCACCGTGCCGGACAGCGGGGCGTCGGCCGGCCACACCCAGCCGCCGGCCTGGCGCTGCAGCCGCGTGGCGGCCTCGGCGCGCACCGTGCCTGCCTGGGCGCTGTCCCAGGTGAAGGCGGCGCGCAGGGCCTCGCCCTGCGCCTCCAGGGTGAGCGCGGCATCGCGCAGTCCGGCGGCGATGGTGTCCGCGCGTGGGCGCACCGGCTTCGCGGGCTGGGCGCCGGTGCTTTGCACGCTGGTAGTGGGCAGTGCCTCCTCGGCGGCGATGCGCAGGTCCCCGCTGCTGCGCGCCAGGCGCAGCGTGGCGTTCAGTGCGTCGCCCGCGTCCACTGCCCAGTGCCCGCCGAAGACCAGATCGGTGTCCAGGCCGAATTGCTGCAGCCAGGGCGGCTCCTGCGTGCTGGCCAGATCGGCCCAGGCGAGGGGGATGCCGCTCAGGGTGCCGCGCGTGCGCAGCGTCGTTCCACCCGCCGCAGCGCGCGCGATGGCCAGGGGTTCCCAGCGCAGGGCCACCTGGCCCGGCAGCGGTGCGTTCAGGGTGGCGCTGCCCGCCCCCACCTCGGCCGACAAGGCGCCCGCGCCGCTGCGGCGCGCATCGATGGCAAACGGTGCGCCCGTCTGCAGGGCCCAGGGACCCTTGTTCCGGCCGTCCTGCAGGGTGAGCGCAAGCTTGCGCACTTCGGCGCGCACGGCCAGGCCGTCCTGGCCCGCGGCCTGCGCCAGGCGGGCCGTGGCCTCCGCCTGGACGCCCACGCTTTGCCGGCCCTGGCCGAGTTCGCCTTGCAAGGTGAGTTCGGCGCGCGCCGCGCTGCCATCGGCCTGCAGGCGCAGGCCCCGCAGCTCCAGCGGCGCGGCCGACGCTTCGGCGCCGGGCAGCGCAATGCGCAGCTTGGGCGAGCGCAGCGTGGCCCGCACCTGGGGGCCGGCGCCGATCTGCGGGGTGTGCGCCGTCTCGGGCAGGGCCGCCAGGTTTTGCCAACCGCCGCGCCATGCGGCTTCGAGGTCGGCGCTGCCTTGCAGCGCCCAACCGGGGGCCAGGTCGGCCAGGCCGGGCAGGGCGCGGAGCCAATCGAGCGTCTGCTGCGCCGAAGCCGCCTGCAGGCGCAGCGACCCGGCGCCGCTGCGGGCGGCCAGCGTCCCTTCGGCCTGGGCGGTGCTGCCCGGCAGCCGGGCCTGGAGCTTGCCGCTGAACGCCAGCGCCGGTCGCGTGGCGAGGCGCAGGCCCGTGGCCTGAATGCGCGCCTGCAGGGCCTGGATGTCGGCCTGCGGCAATTGCAGCACGCCGGCTTCCCAACGGCCGCGCGCCACCACCCGGTCGACATGCAGCGCACCACGGGCCTTGCTGCGGGCTGTTGGCTTGCTGGCCGAGAGATCGAGGTCAAAGGCAAAGGCCTCGGGATTCCCCTTGGCGCTGGCGCGCCCGCCCAGGGGCGCTGCGGCCATCTGGGTGTGCAGGCGCGCCGGGTCCAGCCGCTCGGCCTGCGCCTGCAGTTCGAAGTGGCGCTCCTGCGGCGCAAAGCGCCCCTCCAGGACCAGTGCGCCGGGGCCGACCTGGATGCGTGCGTTGCTGGTGCGCCATTCGTTTCCGTCGAACGTGGCATGCAGGGTGGCGGCATCCAGCGGCAGGCCGCCTTGGTCCCAGGGCGCCGGCCGGGCGTTGGCGATATCGGCCTGCACCCGCCAACCTTCGGCCGTGGGCTGGGCCGATACGCTGCCGCTGAGCAGGCTGGCAGGCGCCTGCGGCGTGAGCAACGCCAGGTCGAGCTGGTCGAAGCGGGCCTCGGCGCCGAGCAGCGGCTGCGCCTGCCAGGGGGCCAGGCGGGCGCTGAGGTCGGCCTGGATCTCCGCGGCCTCCGTTTTGGAGGGCGTGTCCGGGGTGGCGGGCGGCGGTGCGGCGTGCAGCTTGGCATTGAGCGCGATCTGCGCGTCGGGCCCGGCCAGCGTGCCGGAGGCCTGCGCCTGCACCCGCGCGCCCAGGCGGCGCTCGGTGTCGGCCGCGCCGGGCAGGGGCGCCAGCAACTGTGCCTGCAGCGTGGCCTGGAGCGCCATGGGGGCGGCACCGTCCAGGCGGAGGGTGGCGCTTGCCTGCCCCTGTGGCCAGTTCACGTTCGAAATTTCAATCCGGTGCGCCTGCGCGTCGTAGCGGTAGCGGCCGGTGAGCGCCGTGGCCTGGCGCGGCGTCTCGGCCGCCCAGACCAGCTCGTGCACGGCAAAGGGGATGTCCACGCGCAGCGGCAGCGTCAGCTGTTCCGGGGGCTGGCGCGGCGTGTCGGGCGGCTGCGCCGTGCCAAGGGGCGTGACGACCACGCGCGCCGCTTCGAGCCGGCCCAGTTCCAGGCTTTTGCCGAGCAGGGGGGCGAGGCGCCAGCCGATGGTGATGTCCTGCGCTTCGACGCGCACACCGGCGTCCTGCCAGCGCAGCCGGTCGATGTGGCCCCCGCGCCGCACCGAGCCGCGCACGCCTTCCGCGGTGAGCTCCTGGCCGGTGGGCAGGGCCTGTGCCGTGCGCTGCAGCACATAGGCAAGCGAATCGTCGCTGCCCAGCCAGCGCCAGGCCAGCAGGGCGGCGAGCAGCAGCAAGCCGAGTGCGGCGGCGAAGCCGAGCACGAAGCGCCGCAGCCAGCGCCGGCGCCGTGGCGCCTGCGGGGCGTGGCGACCCGATGCCGCGGCGTAGGCGTTCGGGCCAGGGCGCCGCGTGGCGCCGGCCGAATAGGCTTCGGGGCCGGTGTCGGGCGGGGTCGGGGCGCGGCTGGCCATTGTCAGAACGTGAAGCCCAGGCGCAGGTGCAGGCGCACTTCCTTGGCCTGCACACCGTAGGCCAGATCGGCTTGCAGCGGACCCACCGGGCTGCGCCAGCGCAGGCCAGCGCCCACGCCCACGCGGGCGTGCAGGTCGGACACGCGGTCGGCCACGGCGCCCAGGTCGACAAAAACGGCGCTTTCAAAATCGCTCACCGTGCCGTCCACGACCAGCGGGCGCTGCCATTCCACGCTGGCGGCCGCCAGGTAGCGCCCGCCGTACAACTGGCCTTGCTCGGTGCGCGCGCCGATGGAGCGCAGGCCGTAGCCGCGCACCGTGGTGTCGCCGCCGGTCAGGAACAGCTGCGTCACGGGGATGTGCGCGCCGCCCTGCGCCAGCACGGCGCCTGCTTCGGCGCGCAGGGCGAGGCGTGCGCGCCGGGCCGTGCCGTCGGGAGCGGTGACCCGCCCGAGCGGCCGGAACTGCAGCCAGCGCGCCAGCAGCCGCACGAAGGGCTCGCGCTCGGGCCGCAGCGTGGTGCCGACGCCCAGCTCGGCCGCCAGGCCCCAGCCGCTGGTCGGCGTGGTGGGGCTGTCGAAATAGCGCCCCGTCCAGCCCGTCGCCAGGCTCAGGGAAGAACTGTCGGGTGGGGCCATGGGCCCCTGGCTGGCGGCGCTGTCGTACTGCAGTGCGTAGTTGCGGTCGATGTGGTCGGTGCTCTGGCTGCGGCCCAAGCGCAGGCGCGAGCCGTTGACCTGGTAGTCGCCCGTGGCTTCGCGCTGCAGCTGCGCGCCGGCCACCCAGCGCCAGCCATCGGCGCCGGGCAGCGCCGTCCATTCGGTGCCCAGCGCCTTGGCTTCGCGGTCGAAGGAGAGCTTGGAGAGCGCGCGCCAGCCCAGCGGCGGCAGGCGGTTGTGCGTGTGGTCGAGCGACAGGCGCAGGCCGCTGTCGGTCGAGACGCCGATGCCGAACACCGCCTTCTGCAGCGGCGCCTCGCGCACCTGGGCCACGACCGGTGCGGCCTCCGGCGTTTGGGCGTCCGGGTCGAGCGTGAGAAAAACGGCGTCGAAATAGCCGCTGCTGGCCAGGCGCTGCTGCGCGTCGAGCAGCTCGGTTTCGTCGTAGGGCCGGCCGCTCGGCAGGCGCGCGACGTGGGCCAGGCCTTCGGCGTCGTAGCGTTCCAGCCCTTGCAGGCGCAGCGCGCCGAAGCGGTAGGCGGGGCCGGAGTCGAAGGTGGCCGAGAGCCGGGCCTGGTGCGTGTCGGCGTCGATCTCGGCGCGGCTGTTGGCCAGGCGGGCGGCGGGGTAGCGGTGTTGTTGCAGGGCGCGCAAGGCGTTCTGCTTGGCGCTGTCCCAGGCTTCCTGGGTGAAGGGCTGGCCGGGCGTGAGCGTCCATGCGGCGCGTGCGCTGGCTTCCTCGCGGCCGGTGGTCGGCCCGCGCTCGACATCGCCGCGGAAGCTGAGCGCGAGTTGCTCGACATGCGTGCGCTCGCCGGGCTCCACGGTCAGCACCACGGCGGGCGGTGCTCCGTTCTGCGACTTGGTCAGGTCGAGCCGGATGTCGGGCCCGAAGTAGCCGAGCGTGGCCAGCAGTTCGCGCGCATTGGCTTCGGCCGCGCCCAGC
Source organism: Acidovorax sp. SCN 68-22 (assembly GCA_001724785.1). Classification (GTDB taxonomy): domain Bacteria; phylum Pseudomonadota; class Gammaproteobacteria; order Burkholderiales; family Burkholderiaceae_C; genus Simplicispira. The sequence continues at coordinate 5,827 of MEDL01000154.1, forward strand.
AGGCGGCTGAGTTCGCGCTCCTGCAGGTCGGAGAAGTTGCGAAAGCGCTGCAGCTCGAGGTGCGCCTCCAGGTACTTGCGCACGCCCTCGGGGGCGCGCACCTGCAGCGTGAAGGCGGCGCCGTTCGTGCTGGCCGCCGGGCGTTCGCTGCCCCGGGGTGCGAGCGCCCCGCAACCGGTGAGCGCCCCTGCGACGAGGAAGAAAAGCGGCAGGGCCAGCTGCCGGCCGCGCACCGTGCGGGGAGAGGCCATGCTTACTTCGACAACAGGCGCATCGTCTCCTCCAGGCCCTTGAGCGACAACGGGTACATGCGGTTGCCCACGAGCTGCTGGACGATGCTGATGCTCTGGCGGTATTGCCACACGCCCTGGGGCTCGGGGTTGATCCAGGCGTGCTTGGGGAAGGCGTGCGTGAGGCGCTGCACCCATTCGGCGCCGGCCTCCTCGTTGTTGTATTCGACGCTGCCGCCGGGCTGCAGGATCTCGTAGGGGCTCATGGTGGCGTCACCCACGAAGATCAGCTTGTAGTCCTTGTTGTACTTGCGGATGATGTCCCAGGTCGGGAACTTCTCGGCAAAGCGCCGGCGGTTGTTCTTCCACATGAAGTCGTACACGCAGTTGTGGAAGTAATAGAACTCCAGGTGCTTGAACTCGCTCTTGACGGCCGAGAACAGCTCTTCCACGCGCTGCACGTGTTCGTCCATGGTGCCGCCCACGTCCATGAGCAGCAGCACCTTCACGTTGTTGTGGCGCTCGGGCACCATCTTGATGTCCAGGTAGCCGGCGTTGGCCGCC
>MEDL01000155.1 GCA_001724785.1 Acidovorax sp. SCN 68-22
ACACTATGCGGATCGATCTCTGCCGGTCCGTCCTCCCAGTCGTAGTGACTCTTTGCCAAGCTCAAGCCTTTCTGCAGAACTGATGTCGTTCGCCGCTACACCCCATCCCCGGTGCTTGGGAATTGATCCCAATGACGCCCCGCCAAGGAACGACCGGCTTTTCCTTTCCCAACAGCAGCGAGCTTGACCTCGGAGCCGCCGTTCCGGACTATGAAGATCGGCGTGCGACCAGTGACAGCTGGTGCCGCCTGCTCCAGGGGCGCCCAGTGCCCCCACTGTTTGAAGTGAAAAGCCACCCCGGTTCTATTGCACTGCTGGCGTAGATCGTCAGGCCATTTTGGGTCCATGGGTCGTGATCCAGGCCCGGACTCGCCGCCAGCAATGACCCAGTCCACACGAGTGCCCAGTTCCCCAACTTGAAGCCATCGGGATAAATCCAGTGGTCCCAAAAGTGGCTCACACGACAGGAACCGGACTGCTGGTGTCTTGAACTGGAGCAAATGCTTCAATCGCTTGTCAGCTGCACTCTGGTTCTCGACCGTTGCGCCCAGCCAAACGTTGGAAGGAAATTCATAGCCCTTGGGCAACTGCTTGCGCACCAGGTGAATGCGCTTGGTCAGCAGTAGCCAGTCCAGATGTGGCGTGGCTGCAATGAGATCCAGCAAGCGAAGCCGATGCGGGATCAAGTCTTCTCTGTTTTCAAAGACATCAGCCATGGAGGCGCAAAACACCCGTCGACGGGTTTTGCTTTCCGATGCTTCACGGTTCCACTTCAAGGGCTCTTTCCAGTGTGCGTCTCCAAAAAAACGACGTTCGGATTTCGGCCCCCAGACGTCTTCCCCGAGGCGCTTTGCCCAAGTCTCGGCATAGCAATGGTCGCAGGCGTCGGACACGCGAACACAACCCCACCACGGGTTGAAGGTGTGATGGGTCCATTCAATGCGGGTGTCTTTTCCCATCAGTTGAGTTCTCAGATGATGGTCGATGATATGTGGATTCGTACAGTGTATCCGCTATAGGCAAATGTCCAAAGGACGACTGCATGGCCCCGCACAGTCGTCACTCGGGACATTGTGCGTCGGCAAACTGAGCAGCCGCTTCGTGGCAATCAGCAAAAGCCCACCTGGCAACACCAACTGTCTGCCACAGCTGCAGTCCAGTCTTTCAGACGGGCGGCGCGACCAGCGCAGCGGGGATGAACCCCTCATCCGTCAGCGCGCGCACCACGCCACGCAACAGCATGTTGTGGCTGAACCCGATGCTGTATTGCCGCGCGCCCGGGTTGATGGGCTGCAGCATGCCGCCGTCCACCAGCTTGCGTATCTGGTAGGTGCGCTGGTTGGCGTTGAGGTCGGGCATGGCAGCTTCCAGGTCACCCGCCTTCACCGTGCCAGCTTTGATGGTGGTGGTCAGCACCGCCTGTTCCAGCGGGGTGATCAGCTGCCGTTCGCGGGCGTAGTTCACCGCAGGCAGCAGCACCTTGGCTTTTAGGTGTTCGTAATCGGCGAGGCGGTCCACCTTGGTCAGCTCGTCGCGCACACCGCTGAGCACGTATACACACCAGCGCTCCAGCGCTTCGTCGGTGCCTGCTTCGGCGTCGCCCAGCCGGGCGTAGTAGGCGTTGCGATCGGCGCAGAACACGGCCGCCGGGTTGAGCAGCCGGCCCACCGCATTCACGCGGAAGCCGTACTTGATGAGCATGGCGTAGGTGAGCAGGCGCACCACCCGGCCATTGCCGTTGCCAAACGGGTGCACCCAGGCGAACCGGTGGTGCGCCAGCGCGACCTTCATCAGGTCGTACTTGGGCGGGTCCGCCCGGTTGATGAACGTGACCAGTTCGGTCATGTAGTCCGGCACCTGGGGTGCCTCGGGCGGCTGGTGGTCGGCCTGGGCGATCTTCACCGCTCCCTGGCGGTAGGCGCCGGGGTTGGTGTCGCCCTCGCGCTTGAGGCCATCCACCGTGGTGGCGTGCAGGCCGCGCAGCAGGTGCTCCGTCACTGGCTCACCGGGCTCCACGCTGTCTTCCACCTGCTGCATGGCACGCTCGATGTTGGCGATTTCCTGCAGCTGTTCGGACCGGTTCGGGCCGTCGATCACCCTGGCTTCCACGTAGTCGGCCAGCGTGGTGTGGTTGCCCTCGATGCGTGCCGAGGCCAGGCTCTCCAGCACGTGGAAGACCTGCTTGAGCTGCATGAACACCGGCATGGGCGTGGTGCCCTGAATCTGCAGGCGCCGCAGGTGCTCCAGGTCTGTCAATACATCCAGCAGCGGCGAGTCAAAGCTGGGGTTCAGCAGCCGCAGCGGGTGGTGAACAAACTGAACCATGGTGGCTGGTATCTGAAATGGGGTGGATGGATATCTGGACTCTAAGTCCAAAAATCCTTTTCGGATATAAGTTTATATATTTTGTTTGATTCGGATATCTGGAAAATTCCTGATATCGGAACTGGAAGGGGCTGGTTGAGGAAGCTGGATCGGGTCGGTCTGCTGGCGCAGCGGCAGCGCGGGCATGTCGCCGTGGGTTGGGTTCCACCGCCATTCAGGGTTGTCGCTGTCGGGCTCTGTGATTGCCATCGCCGGGGATGCTTCCGGGTTGTGCTCGCGGTCGATGAAGAGTGGGTAGGGCGCAGGGCTGCAGTCCAGCAGGCTGGCACAGACCAGTGCCTGGGTGGTGGGCACGTTGTACCGGAGACTTTTGATGAAGTTGCGACCCTGCCGCAGCAGCGCCGCGACCAGTTGCCTGTCCCAGCCGTCGTCCACCGGTAGCCACTGCGCGGTGGTGAGCATGAGGGAGAGTTCCACGATGCCCGGTGTGCCAGCTTCGTCCACGCGGAAGGTGGCGATCATGACCAGGTGCAGGTCGGGCTCGGTGCCCCAGAGAGTGAGCTCGTGTTCAAAGCTTCTGCCCAGGCGCCGGTACAGCGCGTCGTCCAGCGCGAAGGCTTGGTCGGGCAGGTGTTTGAAGACCACCTTGTGCCCGTAGCGGGTGGGTGAGATGTCCTTGACTTCGGCCACCATGAGCAGCAGGGGCTGGGGTTGCCCGTGTCGCGGTGCTCCATGCGCCCACAACCGTTGTCGGCGGGACTGGATGGCGTCGAGCTGTTCCACCGAAAACACCTCGGGGATGTAGAGGCTGCCCAGCAGGGCGTGGCCGTGGACGAACTTGTTTTCGGCGGCCTGCAGCAGGTGTTTGCGCACGGTGCTCCAGGTGCGACGGCCGGCAAACCCGGGTTTCCAGTGGGTCAGTTCGGCCTGGTCCCACAGGTAGTGCAGCAGGGCGCGCAGGCCTAGCCGGTGGCCGTGGGCGACCACGCTGCTGCTGGAACTGGCTGATGGGGGCTGCGCGGCCCGGCCGGGCAGTTTGGACATCGGAAAGTCGAGCTTGAGCGTCGTCATGCCGGTGGCCGGGTTCTCGACGATGGCCGTGCCAACCAGCGGGCCGAGGCCGCTGAACTCGGCTGGTGGTTCGTAGGACGGACAGGTGGTGGCGTGTTGGCTGCCGGTGTTGGGCATGCGCTTGACTGTGAAACCGTTCAGGACGCGGGCCACGTACATCTCGATGCCCGGCTGGCCAGGCTGGCAGAGGCAGCGGGGGCGCAGGTGTTTCTCGTGCGCCGTGGCGATGGCATTCGCGAAGCCGGGGGCGTCTCTCGCCCAGCGTTGATCGCCGATGGCGTAGGCCGCTTCCACGGCCGCAGTTGTGTTCATCGCGACACTTCAGCGGGCAGGTGCAGCGCGTTCGCGACTGCGCTGCGGGTCCTGCTGGGTCGCCACCACCGGGCGCTGGGACGGGGCGTTCTTGTCGTAGATCCGCACCTTGGGGTTCTGGCCGTCTCGGATGCGCTGGGCCAGCTTCTCGGCGGCTGCGACCATGACGGCTTCGCGCCGCTTCTCGGGCACCCGGTTGGCGACGAGGATGGCTTCGATGGCGTCCAGCACGGTCTTGCGGCCACCACTGCCACGGCCTGATGGTTTGTCGGCATTGGTTGCGGCTGTTGGGGTGCTGGCGTCCCGGTGTGGTTCGATGCGGTTGATCTGGCGCAGCTCGCGTTCCACCTTGAGGCGTTCCTGGTCCGCCGGGTTGGGTTCGTAGCCCAGGGTCTTCACGCCGCGCGCTGCGGCTTCCAGCCAGACCAGGCGGCGGAAGTCTTCGCTGCCCGTGACCCGCAGGGACCGCCAGTTGCGGGCTTCGGCCACGTCGACCATGGAGCGAGCCACCGAGGGGCTGTTGGTGTCTGTCGCCAGTCGGAAGGTGGATTCGGTGAAGGCCACGCGCGCGGTGTCGCCCCGGAAGCGGTATTCGGTCAGGCCGAGGCTGACGTCGCCCAGCGTGACCGGGGTGCGCTTGATGATGTAGCGGTCCATCAAGGCAGCTTCCAGCCGGGAGACGAGCGCTTCGCGTTCGGCCTGCGCGTCCATGCGGGCGCTTGTTTGCGGGTTGGATGCGTCGGGTGTTTCCACCCCTTTGTCTTTGGCCGGTAAGGGGATGACATTCGACTCTGCCGTCTGGCGTGCTGGATCGGTCTTTGCCGGTTTCGCTTGCGTGGCGGTCGCGGGGGGCTGGGCATCTCGGGCTTCGTCCCGCCGCCATTGCCCGTCGATCTTGTGGACGAAGGACTTTTGCCCGCGCACATCCACGACGACAAACCGGTTGGCGCCGAGCTGGTCGGCTTTGGCCACCATGTCCTGGTAGCGGTCGGTGCGGTAGGTGATTTCGGCAAACGGATCGCGCAGTTCGTACCGCTCGCCCGGCTCTGGCTCGGGTGTCTGGTAGGTCCGGATGGCGATGGCGGAGCGATCCACGGGTTCCACTGTGCCGCCCAAGGTGGCGCTGGTGTCTGCCGTGGGTTGGTCCAAACGCCGGGCCGGTGCAGGTCTTTCATCCATGGTGGTCTCCTTCGTTGGTCAAGGCCAGCAGACGGGGTGTCAGGGTTGGGGTGGGGTCGAGGACTGTAGGGATACCGGTGGCACCCGGTAAACCTCGATCTCGACCCGTCGGTTGAGATTTCTGCCGCGTGGGTTGCCGTTGTCGGCCATGTGGTCGCCGCTGGGTTGGTGGGTGGTGCGGATGCGAGCGGCGTGCACGCCGGCAGCGATCAGGTAGTCACGCATAGCGTTGGCCCGGGCCTGTGCAATACGGCTTTCGGCGGAAGAGTCGCTGGTGCCGTCGGTGCGCCCCCTCAGCACCACGAGTGGTGCGGTCTTGGCTTCTTCCACCAGAGCCAATGCCTCCTCGGCGGGTATCGACACCCGGGTGCTGTTGAAACCGAAGTGGACGATGCGAACGCTGTTGGCTTGCGCTTTCTCCTGAATCGACGCCATCAACTGCTGGCGCGCGGCCATGTGGGCCAGTGTGGCGGTGGTGGTTTCTGCGAGGCGGTTGGATTCATTGGCCTCGATGCGGGCGTTCTGAAGATCGTTCCTGCACATCTGCAGCTCGACGGCCATCAGCGCATTGGCGGGCCGCTTCTGAGATTCGTCCACGGTGGGGGGCTTGGGCGGTGAGCTGCAGGCGCCCAGCAGCGCAAGGCTTGAGAGGGTCAGCGCAGAGCGCAAGGTCAGGTGGGTGGTCATGGCTGTTCCTCCAGGGTTTCGAGTCGGATGGGTTCTGTGTTGCTGGTAGCGGACGGTGCGGAAGTAGTGTTTGGGGTGGACTCGACCTCATCGATCTCTTCGACCGGCTCGATGAACCCGCCTTCGCCGACAGCTTCCAGCCTGTCGTCAAAGAAGCCGATGCAGGTTTCCGCCAGCTTGTCAGGTGGACCTTCCATCTGGTCTTTGGTCAGCTTGACGTCGTGATTCAGAACGCCGATGTCCATGCTGGTTTGTCCCGGAGGAAGTTCGTCATCAGCTAAGCGCCAGCGCTGTTGGACTTTGGCGAGGTGCAGGTCCATGTCCATCGACTTCACTGCTGGCGCAGGCTTCAGGCGCGACGTGAAGGCCTTGTCCTGGAAGTAACGGATCTTTTCGCCGAGGATTGGTTTGCAGTTCTCGAAGATCACCACCAGCCGCTCGCGGCCCAATTCCTTGAACTCCTGCGGCAGCAGCAGGGCGCGACGTTGCTCGCTTTCGTTACGGCTGACGGTGCTGTGGCCGTGTCCGCTGAAAGAACGGCTGCGCCCGCGTGAGGTGGCGCGCTCGGTGAAATGGCCGAGCATGGCGCTGTACTCGTCGGCGTCGCGCTGTTCGCGTGGGGCATACAGAATTTGCAGGCCGTGGTTGGTGGCGAAGGTGCGGGCTTCTTTGTCACCGTAGACCGCGTCCAGCTGCGACATGGCCTGTACCACCGTGAGCAGGCGCAGGTTGTAGCCAGCCAGGAAGGCCGCTGAGTGGGTGATGACGCCCACGCGGCCCATGGCGGTGAACTCGTCATTGACCAGCAGGCATTGAAACCGGAGGCTGGGGTCTTGTTCGGGCAGATGCTGGGTGTTCAGGCTGACCAACTGCGAGAAGAACAGGTTGAGCAAAGGGCGGGCATTGGCCAGCCGGTGTGGCGGAATGCGCACATAGACCGACATGCGCTGGCGCCGCAGGTCTGAAAGTCGTCGGCGCTGGTGGCCGCATCGACCACCGCATCGGCAAAGATGGTGAGCGGCGCATGGAAGGTGGCGACCACGCTGGACAGCGTGTTCTCGGAATTGCTCAGCAAGCGCTGCAGGGCATCGACGCATTCGTCGGTGAGGGGATTGCCTTGCTCGCGGCGCTGGGTGATCTGACTGCCCAGGTGGTCTTTCAGCGGCTGGCCTTTGCCCGAAGACTGGCGCAGCATTTCGCCGACGGTGCGCGGCAGCTCGGGGGTTTCCAGCAGCAACAGGCCCAGACCCAGAAACAGGTTGCGTGCCTGGTCGTTGAAGAAGGCTTCGGACGAGGTGCCGCTGCCGTCGTTGGGAAAGAACACTTGGCCGATACCCAACAGGTCGCCGACCCGGTGCAGCGGGCTGGTGCGAACCGCCGTGAGTGGGTTCCAGCGGTGGCTGCGGGCCTGTTCGTCGAACGGGGAGAAGGCGTAGACCGCCTGGCCGTGGGCGGCGCGGTAGCCCGCCGTGATGGCATGGTTTTCGCCTTTGATGTCGAGCACGACCACGGAGTCGGGCCAGTTGAGCAGGTTGGGAATCACCACGCCCACACCCTTGCCGCTGCGGGTGGGGGCGGACAACATCACGGACAGTTGGCCGGGCAGGGCGAGGTAACGGCCTTTGAATCGCCCGATGAGAATGCTCGGGGATTCAGGGCTTTTGGCCGAATCAACAAGCCCAGCGCGGGCCACCTCGCCAGCCGAGGCGAAACGCGCGTCGCCATGCAAGGCGCGGCGTGGCCGGGCCGCTGCTATGAGCGCGCCAGGCAGGAAGACCAGCAAGCCAGCGCCGGACAGGGCCATGGCGGTGAGCAGGCGCTGGCGCAAAACAGCGTCTTCGGAATAAAGCTGCCAGTAGGTGGTGATGCTGCTCCACCGGGCCTGTCTGGGGTCGGCCTTGCTGAACAGCAGAAACAACACCCCCGAGACGTAGACCGCTGCACAGAGCAGGGCAGTGGCCACGACCGCTGCAAAGGCGACAGCGGCAACCCGTCGGCTCATGGACCAGGCGGTGAAGGGCAATGCCAATGCTTGGCTCATGATGGCAGCCCCTCGCTCGGTACAGCGCCGGGCTCTTGCAGGGTGCTGGCGCGCAGCGGGTTTTGGCTGGCGGCGTGGTACCTGCGGCGGGGTTCGTAGGCCACATCGGCAATGAATCGGCCCCGTTCGTCACGGTCGAACTGCAC
>MEDL01000156.1 GCA_001724785.1 Acidovorax sp. SCN 68-22
CCGCCCGTTTTTTTTGGTCGAACGCTTTTGGAGCTCGAAGCTGTCGGGGAAGAGTCTCCGGGGGTTATCGGGTTTTTTGTTTTTCCGGGATTGAACTGAGCACGTGGCACTACAGCAAGTCGTTGAACAAATTGTGACGGGACTGGGATATGACCTGGTGGAGATCGAGCGCTCTGCCGGCGGCCTGTTGCGCGTCACCATCGACTTGCCCTGGGAGCAGCCAGCCGCTGATGCCCCCCAGCCCCTGATCGAGCAGTTCGTGACGGTCGAGGATTGCGAGAAGGTCACCCGTCAGCTGCAGTTTGCGCTGGAGGTCGATGGCGTCGAGTACAAGCGCCTCGAAGTGTCATCCCCCGGTATCGACCGGCCCCTGCGCCACGAGCAAGACTTCGTGCGCTTCGAAGGTTCGGTCATCGACATCACCCTGAAGGCGCCCATTGGCGCCGCAGCAGCGGGAGGGCAAGTCAATGCCACCCGCAAGAAATTTCGCGGCACGCTGGAGCGGGCCGAGGCTGGTGGCTGGCAGATCGTCTGGAGCGACGAGCCGCCGGTCAAGCCAGGTCAAAGAGTCAGCAAGAAACGCGTGCCCGCCCCTTTGCAGGCCATGGGCTTCACCTTGGGCGAGTGCCGGGATGTGCGCCTGGCGCCCATCGTGGACTTCAAGGGGCGTGCAGGCAAGGCCGGGGCAGCACCTGCCTGATTTGCTGCAGAAAATTGTGGGGTGGGTGGTCGCAGCGCGCAGCCCCCGCCCTCGGGTGATTGAAATAGGAGAGTCGTCGCATGAATCGCGAATTGTTGATGTTGGTTGAGGCCATTTCGCGCGAGAAGAACGTGGAGCGTGATGTGGTCTTGGGCGCCGTGGAGTCGGCCCTGGCCCAGGCTACCAAGAAGCTGTACCAGGGCGAGGTGGACATTCGCGTGTCGATTGATCGCGACAGCGGCAATTACGAGACTTTCCGCCGCTGGCTGGTGGTGCCCGACGACGCCGGTCTGCAGAACCCCGAAGCCGAAGAGCTGCTGATGGATGCCAAAGAACGCATCCCGGACATCGAGGTGGGTGAATACATCGAAGAAGGCGTCGAGTCCGTGCCCATCGGCCGCATCGGTGCCATGGCTGCCAAGCAGGTCATCCTGCAGAAGATCCGCGACGCAGAGCGCGAGATGCTGCTGAACGACTTCATGTCGCGCGGCGAAAAGATCTTCACCGGCACCGTCAAGCGCATGGACAAGGGCGACATCATTGTCGAATCCGGCCGTGTGGAAGGCCGCCTGCGCCGCAGCGAAATGATCCCCAAGGAAAACCTGCGCAGCGGCGACCGCGTGCGGGCCATGATCATGGAAGTGGACCTGACCCTGCGTGGCGCGCCCATCATCCTGTCGCGCTCGGCACCTGAGTTCATGATCGAACTCTTCCGCAACGAAGTGCCCGAGATCGAGCAAGGTCTGCTGGAGATCAAGTCCTGCGCCCGTGACCCCGGTTCGCGTGCCAAGATCGCCGTTCTGAGCCACGACAAGCGTGTGGACCCCATCGGCACCTGCGTCGGCGTGCGCGGCACCCGCGTGAACGCGGTGACCAACGAACTCGCTGGCGAGCGCGTGGACATCGTGCTGTGGTCTGAAGACCCGGCCCAGTTCGTGATTGGCGCACTGGCTCCGGCCAATGTGTCCTCCATCGTGGTCGATGAAGAAAAGCATGCCATGGACGTGGTCGTGGACGAGGAGAACCTCGCCATCGCCATCGGCCGTGGTGGTCAAAACGTGCGCCTGGCTTCCGACCTGACCGGCTGGAAGATCAACATCATGGACGCCGCTGAAAGCGCGCAAAAGCAGGCCAACGAGACCGATACGGCCCGCAAGCTGTTCATGGAAAAGCTCGATGTGGACGAGGAAATCGCCGACATCCTGATCTCCGAAGGCTTCAACAGCCTCGAAGAAGTGGCCTACGTTCCCCTGCAGGAAATGCTGGAGATCGAAAGCTTCGACGAAGACACCGTGAACGAGCTGCGTGCCCGCGCCAAGGATGCGCTGCTCACCATGGAAATCGCCCGTGAGGAAAGCGTGGAAGAGGTCTCCCAGGACCTGCGCGATCTCGAAGGCCTCACCCCCGAGCTGATTGCCAAGTTGGCCGAGGGCGGTGTGCACACACGTGACGACCTGGCCGACCTGGCCATTGATGAACTGACCGACCTGACCGGACAGTCTGTAGAAGAAGCCAAAGCCTTGATCATGAAGGCGCGCGAACACTGGTTCGCGGGGCAAGAGTAAAGGTCAGGGAGGCACGAACCACATATGTCCAGTAACACTGTCGCCGAGTTCGCCACCGAACTCAAAAAATCGCCTGAAACCCTGCTCGACCAGCTCAAGGCTGCGGGCGTGGGCAAGGCTGCCCCCTCCGACGCGTTGACCGAGTCGGACAAGCAGAAGCTGCTGGCTTACCTGCAGGCCAGCCACGGCACGGCTTCGGCCGACCGCAAGAAGATCACGCTGGTCAAAAAGTCCACCAGCGAGATCAAGCAGGCCGATGCGACGGGCAAGGCCCGCACCATCCAGGTGGAAGTGCGCAAGAAGCGCACGTTCATCCAGCGCGACGAAGGCGCAGAGGCCACGGCCGAGTCCCAGGCCGCGGCTGCGGTGGAAGAGCCCGCCGTGTCGAGCGAAGACCTCGAACTTTCTCGCCGCGAGGAAGAAGCCCGCCGCCAGGCCGAGCTGATCCGTCGCCAGGAAGCGGAGCTGGCCGAGAAGCGCGCAGAGCGCGAAGCCCGCGAAAAGCGCGAGCGCGAAGCCGAAGAGCGCGCTGCCGCCTACGCCGCCCAAGAAGCCGAAAAGAAGGCCCAGGCCTCTGCCGTGAAGCAGGAAGCCACGCGTGAGCAGGCGGCTGAAGCTGCTGCGCGCGCCGCCGCCCAGACGGAAGCCCGCGAAAAGGCCCAGGCAGAAGCCAAGGCCCGCGCGGACGAAGAGTCTGCCCGTGCCCGCGATCTGGAAGAGCGCCGTCGCAAGGCCCTGGCCGAGGCAGAGGCCATTCGCGCCATGATGGCCACGCCCAAGAAGGCGGTCATGGTGGCCAAGAAGCCCGAGGAAACCAAGCCAGCGGCCAAGCCTGCTGCCGTGGGCGACGCCAAGAAGGGTACTCTGCACAAGCCCGCCGTTGGTACCGGTGGTGCGCGTACGGCAGCGGCTGCCCCTGCCACTGCAGGCGCTCCCGGCGCTGGCAAGGAAGTCAAGTCGGCCAAGCTGTCGTCCAGCTGGGCCAACGACACCGCCAAGAAGAAAGAAATCAAGACCCGCGGCGACAGCAGCGGTGGTGTGGGTCGTAACAACTGGCGTGGTGGCCCCCGTGGCCGCCGTGGTGACAACCGCGACCAGCGCGATGACCACCAGAACGCAGCCCCGGCAGAAGCCCGCATCATTGAAGTGCATGTGCCTGAAACCATCACGGTGGCAGAGCTGGCACACAAGATGTCGATCAAGGCCTCTGAAGTCATCAAGGCCCTGATGAAGATGGGCCAGATGGTCACCATCAACCAGCCGCTGGACCAGGACACCGCCATGATCGTGGTGGAGGAAATGGGCCACAAGGCCGTGGTGGCTGCGCTGGACGATCCAGAAGCTTTCACCGACGACGACGCAGGTCAAAAAGACGCCGAGCTGCTGCCACGCGCTCCGGTGGTTACCGTCATGGGCCACGTGGACCACGGCAAGACCTCGCTGCTGGACTACATCCGCCGCGCCAAGGTCGCTGCAGGCGAAGCCGGCGGCATCACGCAGCACATTGGTGCCTACCACGTGGAAACGCCACGCGGCATGGTGTCGTTCCTCGATACCCCGGGTCACGAGGCCTTCACGGCCATGCGTGCCCGTGGTGCCCAGGCCACCGATATCGTGATTCTGGTGGTGGCTGCCGACGACGGCGTCATGCCCCAGACCAAGGAAGCCATCAAGCACGCCAAGGCTGCCAAGGTGCCAATCGTGGTGGCCATCACCAAGGCGGACAAGCCCGATGCCAACCCCGACCGCGTCAAGCAAGAGCTGGTGGTGGAAGAGGTGGTGCCTGAAGAGTACGGTGGCGATTCGCCCTTTGTGGCCGTGTCGTCCAAGACCGGCATGGGCATTGACGACCTGCTGGAGCAGGTCCTGCTGCAGGCCGAAGTGCTGGAACTGAAGGCGCCGGTCGAAGCCATGGCCAAGGGCCTGGTGATCGAAGCCCAGCTGGACAAGGGCCGCGGCCCGGTGGCCACGGTGCTGGTGCAGTCCGGTACGCTGAAGGTGGGCGATGTGGTGCTGGCTGGCCAGACCTCCGGCCGCGTGCGCGCCATGCTGGACGAAAACGGCAAGCCCGCCAAGACGGCCGGCCCGTCGATCCCGGTGGAAATCCAGGGTCTGTCGGATGTGCCGCAGGCCGGTGACGAGTTCATGGTGCTGTCCGACGAGCGCCGTGCGCGCGAAATCGCAACCTACCGTGCTGGCAAGTTCCGTAACACCAAGCTGGCCAAGCAACAGGCCGCCAAGCTGGAGAACGTGTTCAACGAGATGACTGCGGGCGAGGTGCAGACCCTGCCCATCATCATCAAGGCGGACGTGCAGGGCTCGCAGGAAGCGCTGGCAGCCTCGCTGCTCAAGCTGTCCACCGATGAAATCCGCGTGCAGCTGGTCTACGCCGGCGTGGGCGGTATCAGCGAGTCCGACGTGAACCTGGCGATTGCCTCCAAGGCCATCGTCATCGGCTTCAACGTGCGTGCCGATGCCGGTGCGCGCAAGCTGGCCGAGTCGAGCGATGTGAACCTGCATTACTACAACATCATTTACGACGCCGTGGATGAGTTGAAGGCAGCCATGTCCGGCATGCTGGCCCCCGAGCAGCGCGAAGAAGCCCTGGGTACCGCCGAGATCCGCACAGTGTTCGTGGCTTCCAAGATCGGTACGGTGGCGGGTTCGTACGTCACTTCCGGCCAGGTCACGCGCAACTGCAAGTTCCGCCTGCTGCGCGACAACGTGGTCATCTACACCGGCGAAGTCGAGTCTGTGCGCCGCCTCAAGGACGATGTCAAGGAAGTCAAGGAAGGCTTCGAGTGCGGTATCAAGCTGCGCAACTACAACGACATCAAAGAGGGCGACCAGCTGGAGTTCTTCGAGATCAAGGAAATCGCGCGGACGCTGTAAGGCGAACGGGATACCAGCGACAAAATGGCTGCGAAGAAATCATCCACCCCCAACCGCGCCTTCAAGGTGGCCGATCAGATCCAGCGCGATCTGACGGAGCTGATCGCGCGCGAGTTGAAAGACCCGCGCGTGGGCATGGTGACGCTACAGGGCGTGGAAGTCACTCCCGACTACGCCCACGCCAAGGTGTTCTTCAGCCTGTTGACGGGTGACCCGGTGGAAACCCAGGCAGCCCTCAACCAGGCTGCCGGGTTCCTGCGCAACGGCTTGTTCAAGCGTTTGCACATCCACACCGTACCTACGCTGCATTTTGTGTTCGACCGCACCTCCGAGCGTGCGGCCGACATGAACGCCTTGATCGCCAAGGCGGTGTCTTCGCGCGCGAAAGAGGACTAGTCCATGCACGCGCCACGCACCAGGGTGCAGCGGCGCCCTGTGCATGGGGTGTTGCTGCTCGACAAACCGCTCGGCCTTTCGAGCAATGACGCCTTGCAAAAGGCGAAATGGCTGCTGCGCGCCGAGAAAGCGGGCCATACCGGCACGCTCGATCCGCTCGCCACGGGCGTATTGCCGCTGTGTTTTGGCGCGGCCACCAAGTTCAGCCAGCTGCAGCTGGATGCTCCCAAGACCTATGAAGCGATTGCGCTGCTGGGGGCCACCACGACCACCGGCGATGCCGAGGGCGATGTGGTCGAGCGGCGCGAGGTGCTGCCCGAGCAGGTGACGCCGGAGCGCCTGGCTGCCGTCCAGCAGCAGTTCACCGGCCCCATTCGCCAGGTGCCTCCGATGCACAGTGCGCTCAAGAAAGACGGCAAGGCGCTGTACGAATACGCACGCGCCGGCGTCACGGTGGAGCGTGAAGCGCGCGATGTGGTGATCCATGCACTCAAGCTCACTCTGGTGCAGACAGATCAGGCACAACCAGCTATCAAAATAATAGTGACCTGCAGCAAGGGCACCTACATCCGCACGCTGGGTGAAGACATCGGCGCCGCACTGGGCTGCGGTGCGCACCTGACCTTTCTGCGCCGCATCGATACCGGCGGGCTGGGGGTGGAGCGCTGCGTCACGCTGGCGCAGCTGGAGGCCATGCCCGAGGCTGAGCGTCTGGCCAGCCTGGAGGCGCCCGAGTCGCTGCTGGCACAACACATGCGTGTCACGCTGGACGGTGAGAATGCAGCCCGATTCCTGTCGGGCGTGCGTCGCCGTGGCAACTGGCCTGATGCCAGTGCCGTGGCGGTGTTTGGCGAGAATCCTCCGGCGCTGCTGGGGGTGGGCCACATCGTGGGCGGGGAGCTGGTGCCGGACAGGCTCCTGAGTCCGCTGGAAATTCAACAAATTTTGGAAGGCATGCCGCACCCT
>MEDL01000157.1 GCA_001724785.1 Acidovorax sp. SCN 68-22
TCGAAGCTCACGCGGGTGCGCGTGCTCGCCTTCTCGAAGATCATGGCCAGGGTGCGGTCCACCAGCGGGTGGTGCTTTTCGTAGGCCTTGAATTTCTTCTTGATGAGCGCGGCGCGCTCGAACAGGTAGGCGTACTCGTCGGCGCTGAGGTCGGCAAATTGCAGGTAGTGTTTCATGGCGGTCTTCATTCGGCCAGCAGGGCTTGGACCAGCGGCTTGAGCCGGGCGACGATTTCGTCGGCTTCCGCCGTGGTGAGGATGAGCGGCGGCACCAGGCGGATCACGCGGTCGGCCGTGACGGACAGCAGCAGCCCGGCCTCGGCGGCGCGCGCGATGAGCGCGCCGCAGGGGCGGTCGAGCTCCACGCCCAGCATCAGGCCCTGGCCGCGCACTTCCGTGACGCCGGGAAGGCTCCCCAGCTCGCGCTGCAGTGCCGCCTTGAGGTGCGCGCCGACCCGGGCGGCGTTGTCCAGCAGGCCGTCCTCCTCCATGATGCGGATGGTCTCGACGCCGGCGCGCATGGCGAGCGGGTTGCCGCCGAAGGTGGTCCCGTGGTTGCCCGGCTGCAGCACTTCGGCCGCCTTGGGCCCGGCGACCACCGCGCCGATGGGCACGCCCGAGCCCAGGCCCTTGGCGAGCGGCATCACGTCGGGCACGATGCCGGCCCACTGATGGGCAAACCACTTGCCGGTGCGGCCCATGCCGCACTGCACTTCGTCGACCATCATCAGCCAGTCGCGCTCGTCGCACAGCTGGCGCAGTTCCTGCAAGTACTTCGCCTGCATGCGGTGGATGCCGCCTTCGCCCTGGATGGTCTCGAAGAACACGGCGACGACGTTGGGGTTGCCTTCGGTCGCGGCGCGGATCGCGGCAATGTCGTTCAGCGGCACGCGGATGAAGCCCTCGACCAGCGGGCCGAAGCCGCTGTGGATCTTCGGGTTGCCGGTGGCCGACATGGTGGCGATCGAGCGGCCGTGGAAGGCCTTTTCGTAGACCACGATCTCCGGCTTGGCGATGCCGCGGTCCACGCCGTACTTGCGCGCGATCTTGAGCGCCGCCTCGTTGGCCTCCAGCCCCGAGTTGCAGAAGAACACCTTGCTCATGCCGGAAAGCGCCGTGAGCTTGGCGGCGAGCTGCTCCTGGCCGGGCACGTGGTAGTAGTTCGAGGTGTGGATCAGCTTGCCGATCTGCTCGCGCAGGGCGGCCACCAGCCGCGGGTGGTTGTGGCCGAGCGTGTTGACGGCGATACCGGCCAGGCCGTCGAGGTATTCCTTGCCGTTCACGTCCCACACGCGGCAACCCTCACCGCGCTCCAGCGCGATCGGCACGCGGCCATAGGTGTTCATCACGTGGGGCGAGGTGGCCTCGGTGGGAGCGGTCATGCGGGAATCTCCAGAGCGGGCGCGGGGCGCAAAAAAGAGACGCGATTCTAGGGCGGATGCCGTGCGGTGCTGTTGCCGATTGCGCATTACAGCGATGCCGGCCGGCCGGGCGGCGCGCGCTGGGCCCGGGCCGGATTCAGGGACAATAGCTCTTATATAAGAGTTAGAATTCCTGTTGCGCCGCAACAAGCATTTTCCGCACCCCGACCACCCCGCCGATGGCCCCTCCCGCGTTCTCTGAAGTCTTCATCCAGGGCGTCACGTCCACTGGGAAGACTTTCCGCCCGAGCGACTGGGCAGAGCGCCTGGCCGGCGTCATGAGCAGCTTTCGCCCGGGCGGCGTGCAGCCCGGCAGCCACCTGAGCTATTCGCCCTGGTGCATCCCCAAGGTCATCAACGGCATCAAGTGCGTCGTGGTCAACGAGCGCCTGCGCGCGCACGAACCCATGGCCTGGGACTTCGTCATGCACTTTGCGCGCGACAACGACCTGCAAGTCGCAGAAGCCTGCCTGCTGCCGGACGCGCCCGAGCGGCCGGCCGGGGAATCGCGCTGAACATCCGCTGAGGTGCCGTGGACAGAGCTGCCACGGCTTGCGCCGCGTCAGGTCTGTCCCCGAAGCAGCAGGGTGCCAGCAAAGGCGCGCTCTGCGCGCTTGGGCTTCGCCCAACAAAAAAGCCGTCTTGCGACGGCTTTTTGCTTTGCTGGCAGCGCACCCGTATCAAACGGCGGGTGGCGGGGCCACCCGGGCTGTTTGCCTGAAGAGGGTCAGGCGGCCACGGCCAGGGCTTTCACCTTGGCAGACAGGCGGCTCTTGTCGCGAGCGGCCTTGTTCTTGTGGAAGATGCCCTTGTCGGCAATGGTGTCGACGACGGCCTGCATCTTGCCGAAGAGTTCGGTGGCCTTGGCCTTGTCGCCGGCCAGAACGGCCTTTTCGACGCTCTTGATGGCCGTGCGGTACTTGGAGCGCAGCGAGGTGTTGGCGGCGTTGAGCTTGGTGCCCTGGCGGACGCGCTTGCGGCCCGACGCGAGGCGCGGGTTCTTTTTCTTGGGCTTGGTGGATGCCATGTGTGTGTTCCTTGGAGTCTGAGGATGATGCCAGCGAAGCCCGCCATTATAGCCTGCAGGGTGCGCGGGGCGGCAGCGCATACACTTCGCGGGCTGTGTCCCTGCTCAAAGCCGCCTCCACCGTCTCGCTGCTCACCCTGGCCTCGCGCGTTACCGGGCTGGTGCGCGATTTGCTCATGGCCTCGGTGTTCGGCGCCAACGCGCTGACCGACGCCTTCAACGTCGCGTTCCGCATTCCCAACCTGTTCCGGCGCCTGTTCGCCGAAGGCGCGTTCAGCCAGGCCTTCGTCCCGGTGCTGGCGACGACGCGCACGCAGCAGGGCGACGCGGCGACGCGGGGGCTTATCTCCAGCGTCGCCACGGTGCTGTTCTGGGCGCTGCTCGCCACCTGCGTGCTGGGTGTGCTGGGCGCGCCGCTGCTCGTGTGGGCGCTGGCCAGCGGCCTGCGCCAAAGCCCCGAGGGCTACGCCGCCGCCGTGGTCATGACGCGCTGGATGTTCCCCTACATCGGCTTCATGTCGCTGGTGGCGCTCTCCGCCGGCATCCTCAACACCTGGAAGCACTTTGCCGTGCCGGCCGCTTCGCCGGTGCTGCTGAATCTCGCCATGATCGGCGCCGCCTGGGGGGGCGCGCCGCTGTTCCAGCGCTGGGGTATCGAGCCCATCTACGCCATGGCGGGCGGGGTGGTGCTCGGTGGCGTGCTGCAGCTGGGCGTGCAGATTCCCGCGCTGCGGCGCCTGCAGGTGCTGCCCCGCGTGGGCCTGCAGTGGGCGGCGCTGCGCGCGGCCTCGCAGGACCCGGGTGTGCGCCGCGTGCTGCGCCTGATGGGGCCGATCCTGCTCGGCGTCGGCGTGGCCCAGCTGTCGCTGCTCATCAACACCCAGATCGCCTCGTACCTGGCGCCCGGCAGCGTCACCTGGCTGTTCTACGCCGACCGGCTGATGGAATTCCCCACCGCGCTGCTGGGCGTGGCCCTGGGCGTGGTGCTGACGCCGCAGCTCACGGCCGCGCGCGCAGCCGGCGACGCGGCGCGCTATTCGGCCATGCTCGACTGGGGCCTGCGCATCGTGGTGCTGTTGGCACTGCCCAGCGCCGTGGCCCTGCTGACCTTCGCCACGCCGCTCGTGGCGACCCTGTTCCACCGCGGCGAGCTGCTGGCGAGCGACGTGGTGCAGATCGCCCTGGCGCTTGCCGGGTACGGCGCTGGCCTGCTCGGGCTGGTGGCCATCAAGGTGCTGGCGCCGGGCTACTACGCCAGCCAGGACGTGCGCACGCCGGTGAAGATCGGCATCGCCGTGCTGGCCATCACGCAACTGCTCAACGTGCTGCTGGTGCCGCGCATGGCGCACGCCGGGCTGGCGCTGTCGATCGGCATCGGGGCGCTGGTCAACGCCTGCTGGCTGCTCATCGGCCTGCTGCGGCGCGGAAGCTTCCAGCCGGGCCCCGGCTGGGCGCTGTTCGGCGCCCAGGTGCTGGCCGCCAGCCTGCTGCTGGCCGCCCTGCTGTCCTGGCTGAGCGGGCGTTTCGACTGGGTCGCCATGGGGGACGCCGGCGGGGCGCGCGCCGCGCTGCTGGCCGGGTGCATGGCGGCGGCGGCGCTGGTGTACTTCGGCGCCCTGTGGGTAAGTGGGCTGCGCGCGGGGGCCCTGCTGCGGCGCTGACCTACGTGCGCGGCGTTGCGCCAGCCGCTAGGATGGCGGCATGCCCCTCAGCCTTGCGCTCCCCACGCCGCTGGAATACTTTGCCTCCCTGGTGCAGAGCGATGCCCAGTTTCCGCTGCTGGAGACTGCCGCCAGCCTGGCCATGGACGAATACCCGGCGCTCGACATCCAGGCGCTGCTGGAGGACGTCGACCAGCTCGGCGCGCGCCTGGCGCGCACGGTGGCGCGCGGCGACCCGGCGCTGGAGCGGCTGCGCGCGCTGAACCAGTTCTTCTTCGTCGACCTCGGCTTCGCCGGCAACGTCAACGACTACTACGACGCCGAGAACAGCTACCTCAACAGCGTGTTGCGCACCCGGCGCGGCATTCCCATCAGCCTGGCCGTGCTGTGGCTGGAACTCGCCCAGGGCTTGGGCCTGCACGCGCGCGGGGTGGCCTTTCCGGGGCATTTCATGGTCAAGGCGCTGCTGCCGCGCGGCCAGGTGCTGATCGACCCGTTCACCGGCGAATCGCTCTCGCGCGAAGAGCTCCTGGAGCGCCTGGCGCCGTTCCAGCCGGGCGGCGCAGAGGGCGCCGAGCCGCCGCTCGGCCTGTACCTGCAGGCGGCCCAGCCGCGCGAGATCATTGCGCGCATGCTGCGCAACCTCAAGGAAGTGCACCGCGCCAACAGCGACTGGCAGCGCCTGCTGGCGGTGCAGGAGCGCCTGGTGCTGCTGCTGCCCGCCGCCTGGGACGAGCTGCGCGACCGGGGCCTGGCGCACGCCGAATGCGGCCACGCGGCGCTGGCCATCAGTGACCTCGAAACCTACCTGGCGCACGTGCGCGGCGACGACAACACCGAACTGCTGGCCGAGCGCCTGCAGACGCTGCGCCGCGCCATGCCGTAGAACACTCCCTTAGCGGCTCCGGCCCGCCGGCGTGCCCGGCCGGCCGAAGTGCCGCCAAGCGCGGCGCAGCTGCGTGTCGGAGGCGAACCCGGCTTCCTCGGCGGCGCGCGTGACGCTGCGGCCGGCCTGCAAGAGCGCCTCGGCGCGCGCCAAGCGGATGCGGCGCAGCCATTCCAGCGGGGCGATCTCCGCGTGTTCCAGGAACAGACGCGTCAGATGCAGCGGCGAGCTGTGCGCCACCTCGGCCATGGCCGGCACGCTCCAATCGGCCTGCGGCGCCTGGGCGACGGCGTCCTGCACCCGGTGCACGGCGGCGTGCAGGTGGTTGCGGTGCGCCATGAAGGGGGAAATCTGCGGGTCGTCCGGCCCGCGCCGCAGCGCCAGCACCAGGGTCTGCGCGACCTGCGCCGCCACGGCCGGGCCGCAGGTCTCGGCGATGCGCTGCAGGACGAGGTCCAGGCCGGTGCTCACGCCGGCGCTGCTCCAGAGCGCGCCGTCGGCCACGAACACCCGGTTGGCGACCACGTCGCAGCGCGGCTCGGTCTGCGCGAGTTCGGCCAGGTGCTGGTGGTGCGTCGTCGCCCGGCGCCCGGCCAGCAGGCCGGCGTGCGCCGCCAGCACCGAGCCGGCACAGACGGTGACGAGTTCCAGCTGGCCCTGGCGCAGCCGCAGCCCGCGCAGCCAGTGCAGCAGGGCCGCCGCCGGCGCACCCGCAACGTCGATGCGCGGGCCGGCCACCCCCACCAGCACCACCCATGAGGGCACTGGCAGCGCCTCCGGCAAGGGCTCCAGGCCGGCGAGCTGCACGCCCACCGAGCTGGCCAGCGCCGCCTCGGGCGCGGTGAAGTGCAGCACGAAGCGCTCGGGCCGACCGGTTTCCGCCAATTGCGCGTTGGCGCAGCGCAGCGCCTCGGCCGGGCCGGCCCAGTCGAGCGCCAGGCTGCCCGGCAGCAGGGCGAACCAGACGTGGATGGGCGGCGGGGCGCCGGCCGCCGTCATGCGCGGGCGCGCTCCAGCGCCTCGGCCACCGTGCAGATGCGGGCGAAGCGCCCGGACAGCACGGTCGCCGTGCGCGCCTTGATGTCGCGCGCCGTGAGCGGCTGACCGTCGGGCTGCCGCATGTCCCAGGTGAGCGTCGCGTCGGGCACGTAGTCGACCTCCCAGCCCAGGTCGCTGGCGTGGCGCGTGGTCGTCTCGCAGCATTGCTCGGTGCGGATGCCGCTGACGATCAGCCGACCGATGCCGTTCTGCGTCAGCCACACGCCGAGCCCGGTGCCGACCAGCGCGCTGTGCCGCGCCTTGGTGAAGCTGGCGGCGGCGGTGAAGTCGGCCAGGCCGGCGAGCGGCCGCACGTGGCCCGAGGCGATGGCGAAGGGGTTGTCCGCCGTTTCCGGGCCGTCGGCGTGCAGGATGCGCACGATGGGCACGCCCTGGGCGGCGCAGCCGGCGATCAAGGCGTTCTGCGCGGCCAGGTAGTCCGCCA
>MEDL01000158.1 GCA_001724785.1 Acidovorax sp. SCN 68-22
GGAGCTGCAGCGCGGCGGCTATTTGGGCCTGATGGCGCTGGCGCTGATCGTGGGGGGCATCGCCGCCCTGCTGCTGGGAAAACACCTGCACCATGGCGCAGCCATCTTCGCCGGCACCGCTGTGGCCAGCCTGTTGTTCGCATCGCTTAGCCACTGGGGCAGCGCCGCCGTGTCGGCCACGGCGCTGGGCGGCATGGGCCTGCTGGGCGGCATGGTGATCAGTTTCGTCATCGCCGGCATCCAGGGCCAGGCGCCCGAGGCGCTGCGCGGGCGCATCCTGGGCATCTATTCCATCATTTCCCAGGTGGTGCCCGCCGCCTCGGGCGTGGCGGCCGGCGCGCTCGTGCGCAGCACCGGCACCACCCAGGCCATCGCCATTGCCGGCGCAGGGCTGGCGGGCGCCGCGCTGCTGGCCGCCCTGGCCATGCCGCAGCTGCGCCGCATGCGCGCCTGACGGCGGCGGATCCGCCGAGCAAACCGTGCTGCGCCGCGCGGCAACACCCGGCAGGGGAGCCGGCAGGCACCGGCCGCACGGACCCGTTCGCATAAAATTGCCCGCTCCCCCTTACCCAGCCACGCCCGGTGGCCCACCGGCGTCCCCAGGGATGCCGGTGCTTTTCGAGCCCCATCGCCTCCATGAACGACTCTGCCCTGCAACCCGGCCTGCAATCCCTGTCCAAATCCTTCGAGCCGGCCGCGCTCGAAGCCTACTGGGGCCCCGAGTGGGAGCGGCGCGGCTACGGCCGCGCAGGGGTACGGGGCAGCGGCCAGCCCGATGCCAGCGTGCCGTCGTTCGCCATCCAGCTGCCGCCGCCCAACGTCACGGGGACGCTGCACATGGGGCATGCGTTCAACCAGACCATCATGGACAGCCTCACGCGCTACCACCGCATGCGCGGGCTGAACACCGTCTGGGTGCCCGGCACGGACCACGCCGGCATCGCCACGCAGATCGTCGTGGAGCGCCAATTGCAGGACGCCGGCACCAGCCGCCACGCGCTCGGGCGCGAGGCGTTCACCCAAAAAGTGTGGGAATGGAAGGAAAAGAGCGGCAACACCATCACCACGCAGATGCGCCGCATGGGCGACAGCGTGGACTGGAGCCGCGAATACTTCACCATGGACGACAAGCTCTCGCAGGTCGTCACCGACACCTTCGTGCGCCTGTACGAACAAGGCCTGATCTACCGCGGCAAGCGCCTGGTGAACTGGGACCCGAAGCTCCAGTCGGCCGTGTCCGACCTGGAGGTGGAGAACGAGGAAAAGGACGGGTCGCTCTGGCACATCGCCTACCCGCTGTCGGACGGCTCGGGCCAGCTCGTCGTTGCCACCACGCGGCCCGAGACCATGCTCGGCGACGTGGCGGTGATGGTGCACCCCGAGGACGAGCGCTACCGGCACCTGATCGGCAAGACGGTCACGCTGCCGCTCGTGGGCCGCGAGATCCCGGTGATCGCCGACGCCTACGTGGACAAGGAATTCGGCACCGGCGTCGTCAAGGTCACGCCGGCGCACGACCAGAACGACTACGCCGTGGGCCAGCGCCACCAGCTGCCGATGGTCGTGGTGCTCACGCTGCAGGCCACGGTGAACGACAACGCCCCTGAAAAATACCGCGGCATGGACCGCTTCGTGGCGCGCAAGGCCGTGGTGGCCGACCTCGAAGCCCTGGGGCTGCTGGTCGAGACCAAGAAGCACAAGCTCATGGTGCCGATCTGCACCCGCACCGGCCAGGTGATCGAACCCATGCTGACCGACCAGTGGTTCGTCTCCATGAGCCAGGTCGGCACGGGCGACGCCACGGGCAAATCCATCGCCCAGAAGGCGATCGACGCCGTGGCCAGCGGGCAAGTGCGCTTCGTGCCCGAGAACTGGGTCAACACCTACGACCAGTGGATGAACAACATCCAGGACTGGTGCATCTCGCGCCAGCTCTGGTGGGGTCATCAAATTCCAGCTTGGTACGACATGAATGGCAATTGCTATGTCGGTCGTAATAAAGAAGAAGCCTATGAAAAATTCGAAGCAGAACTTGCAAAGATCGAAGATGAAGGCCTGAAACAGCAACTTCGAAATGGCAGCCTGCGCCGCGATGAGGACGTGCTCGACACCTGGTACTCCTCGGCCCTGGTGCCCTTCTCGACCATGGGCTGGCCCAGCGCCGTGACCGATCCGAGCCAGACCAAGGACTACGACCTGTACCTGCCCAGCAGCGTGCTCGTGACGGGCTACGACATCATCTTCTTCTGGGTCGCCCGGATGATCATGATGACCACGCACTTCACCGGCCGCGTGCCGTTCAAGCATGTCTACATCCACGGCCTGGTGCGCGACGCGCAGGGCAAGAAGATGAGCAAGAGCGAAGGCAACGTGCTCGACCCCGTGGACCTGATCGACGGCATCGCCCTCGAACCCCTGCTGGCCAAGCGCAGCACGGGCCTGCGCCGGCCGGAAACCGCGCCGCAGGTGGCGAAGAACACGCAAAAGGAATTCCCGGAAGGCATCCCGGCCTACGGCGCCGACGCACTGCGCTTCACCTTTGCCGCGCTCGCCAGCCTGGGCCGCAGCATCAATTTCGACAGCAAGCGCTGCGAGGGCTACCGCAACTTCTGCAACAAGCTCTGGAACGCCAGCCGCTTCGTGCTGATGAACTGCGAGGGCCAGGACTGCGCCGTGGACACCCCGCCGAGCGAGCTGCCCTTGAGCGCCTGCGACCGCTGGATCGTCTCGGCCCTGCAAAGGGCGGAGGCCGCCGCGGCGGAGGGCTTTGCCCAGTACCGCCTGGACAACGTCGCCAACACCGTCTACGACTTCGTCTGGAACGAGTTCTGCGACTGGTACCTGGAAATCGCCAAGGTGCAGATCCAGACGGGCGACGCCGCCCAGCAGCGCGCCACCCGGCGCACCCTGATCCGCGTGCTCGAAAGCACGCTGCGCCTGGCCCACCCCATCATCCCCTTCATCACCGAGGAGCTGTGGCAGAAGGTCGCGCCCGTCGCCGGGCTGGCGGGCGAATCCATCGCCATCGCGCCCTACCCCGAGTGCCAGAGCGAGAAGATCGACGAAGAAGCCGAGGCCTACGTCGGCCGCCTCAAGGCCCTGGTGGACGCCTGCCGGCAACTGCGCGGTGAGATGCGCGTCTCGCCCGCCGAGCGCCTGCCGCTCTACGCCCTGGGCGACGCCGACTTCCTGCGCGCGGGCACGCCGGTGCTGCAAGCGCTCGCCCGGCTCTCCGAAGTGCGCGTGTTCGACCAGGAGGCCGCCTGGCAACAGGCCGCGCAGGCCGCCCCGGTGGCGGTGGTGGGCAGCGCCCGCCTGTGCCTGCACATGGAGATCGACGTCGCCGCCGAACGCGCGCGCCTGTCCAAGGAAGCCGCACGCGTCGAGGGCGAGCTCGCCAAGGCGCGCGCCAAGCTCGCCAACGAAGCCTTCGTCGCCAAGGCGCCCGCCGCCGTGCTCGACCAGGAGCGCAAGCGCCTGGCCGACTTCACCGCCACGCTCGAGCGCCTGCAAGCCCAGCTTGCGCAGCTCGGCTGAACCCCCACCCGCACCGAGAGGATTGCCATGCCCCCGTCCGCGCACGCCAGTGTCCGCAAAGCCGTGTTCCCCGTCGCCGGGCTCGGCACGCGCTTTCTTCCGGCCACCAAGGCTTCGCCCAAGGAAATGCTGCCGGTGGTGGATAAGCCGCTGATCCAGTACGCCGTCGAGGAAGCCTACGCTGCCGGCATACGCCACATGATCTTCGTCACCGGGCGCAGCAAGCGCGCCATCGAAGACCACTTCGACACCGCCTACGAGCTGGAGAGCGAACTGGAAGCCGCCGGCAAGCACACCCTGCTCGACCTGGTGCGCACCGTGCAGCCCGACGACATGAACGTGGCCTTCGTGCGCCAGCCGCGCTCGCTCGGCCTGGGCCACGCCGTGCTGTGCGCCGAGCCCCTGGTCGGCAACGAGCCCTTTGCCGTGCTGTTGGCCGACGACCTGATGCGCGGGCCCGCCGGCGGGCAGCCGGTGCTGGCACAGATGGCGCAGGCCTTCCGCCAGCAGGGGCGCTCGGTCATCGCCGTGCAGGAGGTGCCGGAGGACCAGGTGCACCGCTACGGCATCGTCGCCGGCGAACCGGCCGGCGGCCCGCTGATCCGCATCCAGCGCATGGTGGAAAAGCCCAAGCCGCAGGACGCGCCCTCGCGCATGGGCGTGGCCGGGCGCTACATCCTCACGCCGGCGGTGTTCGAGCAGATCCGCAACCAGCCCACCGGCGCGGGCGGCGAAATCCAGCTCACCGACGCCATCGCCCGCCTGATGGAGCAGGAGGCGGTGTACGCCTTCCAGTACGAAGGCAAACGCTACGACTGCGGCAGCAAGGAGGGCTTCCTGGAAGCCACGGTGGAACTGGCGCTGGAACACCCGGAGGTGGGGGAATCGTTCCGCAGCTACCTCAAGGGGCTGGCGCTGTAGCGCAGTGCTTCTGAATCAATAGCTATAAGGCCTTGCGCAGCAAGCGCGAAGGCCCTATTTTCCTGAAAATTTCTCCCGCCCGCCCGCCCGGCAGGCGGGCGCGCCGTCAACGCCGGCGCAGCAGGTGGATGTATTCCTCGCCCACCGTTTCCTGGCCGATCAGTTCGTTGCTGGTCTGCTTGGCGAAGGCCTGGAAGTCGCGCACCGAGCCGCTGTCGGTGGCCACGACCTTGAGCACCTGGCCGCTCTCCATGTCGGCCAGCGCCTTCTTGGCCTTGAGGATGGGCAGGGGGCAGTTCAGGCCCCGGGTGTCGATTTCTTTGTCGATGTGCATGTTCAATCCTTTGGCGCCAGATCGAGCCCTCGGCGCCGCTCGGCATTTTCCTCTTCGGTGAAGAACACCGGCTCGTGCCCGCGCGTGCGCAGCCAGTCGGCCAGCGCGTACCCGGTGCCGGAGGGCCAGCACTTGAGCGCGTGCAGATCGTACATGCGGTAGTCCACCAGTTCCGGCGAGAGCCTCACCTGGCCCGTGGCCACCACGTGGTAGGCAATGATGATCTGGTTCATGCGCAGGAATTCGTAGGCACCGACCAGCGTGCACTCCTGCACGTCGAGGTTGGTTTCCTCCTTCACCTCGCGCGCGACGCCCGCCTGCGGCGATTCGCCGGCCTCCATGAAGCCGGTGATGAGGGCGAACATCTTGCCCGGCCAGGCGGCGTTGCGCGCCAGCAGCACCTTGCCGTCCACCTCGACGATGGCGGCCAGCACCGGCGTGGGGTTGTTCCAGTGCGTCCAGCCGCAGGCCGGGCAGCGCAGGCGCTCGACGTCGCCGCTGTCCTCGACCTGGGTGATCAGCGCCAGCGGCGTGGCGCAATGGCTGCAAAAACGCGTCTGGTACTGCATAGCTTCCTTTTTGATAGCTACAAGTGCTTATCGGATAAGCGCTAGAGGCCGATTTTGCTTTAAATTTCAGACCGGGAACACGCCGGTGGACAAGTAGCGGTCGCCCCGGTCGCAGACGACGAAGGCGATGGTCGCATCGTGCTCGCGCAGTGCGATCTGCTGCGCCACCCAGCACGCGCCCGCCGCCGAGATGCCGGCGAAGATGCCCTCCTCGCGCGCCATGCGGCGGCACATGTCCTCGGCGTCGTCCTGGCCGACCAGCACCAGTTCGTCGATCGCCTTGGCATCGTAGATCGCCGGCATGTAGGCCTCGGGCCACTTGCGGATGCCGGGGATGCGCGAACCCTCGCGCGGCTGGGCGCCGATCACCAGCACCTTGGGGTTCTGCTCCTTCAGGTAGCGCGAGACACCGGTGATGGTGCCGGTGGTGCCCATGGCGCTGACGAAGTGCGTGATGCGCCCGCCGGTCTGCTCCCACAGCTCGGGGCCGGTGGTCTCGTAGTGGATGCGCGGGTTGTCCTGGTTGGCGAACTGGTCGAGCACACGGCCCTTGCCCTGCTGCTGCATGGCAGTCGCCAGATCGCGCGCGTATTCCATGCCGCCGCTGCGCGGCGTGAGTATGAGCTCGGCGCCAAAGGCCTTCATGGCCTGGGCGCGCTCGATGGACAGATCCTCCGGCATGACCAGCACCATGTGGTAGCCCCGGATCGCCGCCGCCATGGCGAGCGCGATGCCGGTGTTGCCCGAGGTGGCCTCGATCAGCGTGTCGCCGGGGCGGATCTCGCCGCGCTCCTCGGCCCGGCGGATCATGGACAGCGCCGGCCGGTCTTTCACCGAGCCCGCCGGGTTGTTGCCTTCGAGCTTGGCCAGGACCACGTTGCGCCGCGCGGCGTTGTCTTGCACGCCAATGCGCTGCAGCGCCACCAGGGGCGTGCGCCCTACCGTGTCCTCTATCGTCGGGTAATTCATGCACCCTACTGTGCCATAATTTGCGGCTGCACCAGGATGCCCGCCCGGGTGGTGAAATTGGTAGACGCAGGGGACTCAAAA
>MEDL01000159.1 GCA_001724785.1 Acidovorax sp. SCN 68-22
ATGGTGGTGAACCTGGCCATGGGCATGATCACCCCGCCCTTCGGCGTGAACCTGTTCGCCGCGTGCACCGTGGCGCGCATCTCGCTCGACCGCATCGTGGGCCATTTGCTGCCCTTCGTGCTGGTCATCGTGGCCTGCCTGATGGTCATCACCTACGTGCCGCAGCTGTCGCTCGCGCTGCGCGACCTGGTGTATGCCCGGTAGCAGGCGCCGGCGCCTGCCGTAGAATTCGCACCGTCAGGAGAGAGCGCCCACGCGGCGCCGCCGAAGGCGCAGGTTCACCGAACGCTCAGGCAAAAGGACTGGCAGCCGCCCGCAGCGATGCGGGCGTTTCCTTGCTGGAGAGAGGTGGCCCGCCGAGCGCGGCCACCCACCGAAGGAGCAAGCCGCGCGGCCAGCCAGGGCGCCGTGGTGAATCTCTCAGGTAAAGCGGACAGCAGGGCAAATTCCGTGGCGATGGCGCCGCGGCCAATATTTGCCCTGGAGATCCGCCCATGACCGCTGCCGCGACCGACCTCAAGACCACGCCGCTGAACGCCCTGCACCTCGAACTGGGTGCGCGCATGGTGCCGTTTGCCGGCTATTCCATGCCCGTGCAGTACCCCGCCGGGCTGATCGCCGAGCACCGCCACACGCGCACGGCGGCCGGGCTGTTCGACGTCTCGCACATGGGGCAGCTGCGCCTCGTCGGCCCCGCCGCCGCCGCCGCCTTCGAGACCCTGATCCCCGTGGACGTGCTCGGCCTGGGCGTGGGCAAGCAGCGCTACGGCCTGCTGCTGAACGAGGACGGCGGCATCCTCGACGACCTGATGTTCTTCAAGGAGAGCGAGGACAGCCTGTTCGTCATCGTCAACGGCGCCTGCAAGGTGGCCGACCTGGCGCACATCGAGGCACGCATCGGCCAGCGCTGCCAGGTGCTGCCCCTGCCCGATCGTGGCCTCCTGGCCTTGCAGGGCCCGCAGGCCGCCGCCGTGCTGGCGCGGCTCGCGCCGGGCACCGAGCAGCTCGTCTTCATGACGGGCGGCAATTTCCGCATCGCCGGGGCGGAATGCTTCGTCACGCGCAGCGGCTACACGGGCGAGGACGGTTTCGAGATTTCCGTGCCGGCGGGCGAGGCCGAAGCGCTGGCCCGCCAGCTTCTGGCCCAGCCCGAGGTCGCGCCCATCGGCCTGGGCGCGCGCAACTCGCTGCGCCTGGAAGCGGGCCTGTGCCTCTACGGCAACGACCTGGACACCACCACCACGCCAAGCGAAGCGGGGCTGAACTGGGCCATCCAGAAGGTGCGGCGCACCGGCGGCGCGCGCGCCGGCGGCTTCCCGGGGGCGGGCGTGGTGCTGGCGCAGATCGACGACCCCTCGCTGCTCGCCCGCAAGCGCGTCGGCCTGGTGGCCACGGAGCGCGTGCCGGTGCGGGAACCCGCGCCGCTCGAGAACATGGATGGCCAGGCCGTCGGCCAGGTCACCAGCGGTTTGCTCAGCCCCACGGTGAACCAGCCCATCGCCATGGCCTACGTGCGCCCCGACTACGCCGCGCCCGGCACCGAGCTGTTCGCCATCGTGCGCGGCAAGCCCGTGCCCATGAAGGTGGCCGCCACGCCGTTCGTGCCGCCACGCTACTTCCGCGGCTGATCGGCCGGCGCCCGCGTTGCCGCGGCGCCCGCCGCCCGCTACAGTGGCCCCGGCCCTTTCTTCACACAGCTTTTTTCCTGGAGCACTACATGACTGTCAAATACTCGCGCGACCACGAATGGGTGGACATCAGCAACCACGAGGCCGCCACCGTGGGCATCACGCTGCACGCACAGGACGCGCTCGGCGACGTGGTGTTCGTCGACCTGCCGGAAGTCGGCGCCACGTTCGCGCAGGGCGACGTCGCCGGCGTGGTCGAGTCCGTCAAGGCAGCGGCCGATGTCTACATGCCCGTCTCCGGCGAGGTGGTGGAAGTGAACGAAGCCTTGCGCGCCGACCCCTCGCTCGCCAACACCGACCCGCTGGGCACCGGCTGGTTCTTCCGCGTGCGCGTGAGCGACATGACGCAGTTCGACGCGCTCATGGACGAGCCCGCCTACGCCGAGTTCACCAAAGGCGCCTGACCCACCCCTTCCCTCCCCGCGCTCGCCGGCCCGCACCGGCGGGCGCTCTTTTTTCGCACACGCCCGATGACCTCCTTCCCCGCCCTGCACGCGCTTGAGAACGCGGCCGAATTCCTGCCCCGCCACATCGGCATCGACGCCGACGACGAAGCGCTGATGCTCAGCGCCATCGGCGAGGCCTCGCGCCGGGCGCTGATCGATTCCATCGTGCCGCGCTCCATCGCACGGCGCACGCCCATGGAGCTGCCGCCCGCCTGCACCGAGGCCGACGCGCTGGCCGAGCTCAAGGCGCTGGCGGGCAAGAACCAGGTGCTGCGCAGCTTCATCGGCCAGGGCTACTACGGCACGCACACGCCAGGTGTCATCCTGCGCAACGTGCTGGAGAACCCCGCCTGGTACACCGCCTACACGCCCTACCAGGCCGAGATTTCGCAGGGGCGCATGGAGGCGCTGATCAACTTCCAGACCATGGTCTGCGACCTCACGGCCATGCCGGTGGCCAACGCGTCCATGCTCGACGAGGCCACCGCCGCCGCCGAAGCCATGACGCTGGCGCGCCGCTCGGTGAAGGCGAAAAGCATGCGCTTCGTCGTCGCCGGCGACGCGCACCCGCAAACCATCGAGGTGATCCAGACACGCGCCGCGCCCATGGGCATCGAGGTGGTGCTGGCCAATTCCCTGGAGGAATGGAACGCCGCCCTGGCCGGCGAATACTTCGCCGTGCTGGCCCAGTACCCGGCCACCAGCGGGCGCATCGACGCACTGCAGGACGACGTGGCCAAGGTGCACGCGCAGCAGGCGGCCTTCATCGTCGCCACGGACCTGCTGGCCCTCACCCTCATCGCCCCGCCGGGCGAATGGGGGGCCGACATCGTCGTCGGCAGCACGCAGCGCCTCGGCATGCCCATGGGCGCGGGCGGCCCGCACGCCGCATTCATGGCCTGCCGCGACGACTTCAAGCGCTCGCTGCCCGGCCGGCTGGTGGGCGTCAGCGTGGACGTGCACGGCGCGCCCGCCTACCGCCTGGCGCTGCAGACGCGCGAGCAGCACATCCGCCGCGAAAAGGCCACCAGCAACATCTGCACCGCGCAGGTGCTGCCGGCCGTGATCGCCAGCATGTACGCCGTGTACCACGGCCCGCAGGGCCTCACGCGCATCGCCCAGCGGGTGGCGAGCTACGCCGCCATCCTGACCCAGGGCCTCACGCAGCTGGGCGCCCCGGTGCGCGCGCAAGCCACGTTCGACACGGTGACGCTGAAAACCGACGACGCTACCAAATCAATAGCTGCAAAGGCAGTACGGATGGGCGCCAACCTGCGGATCTACTTTGAAAACTGGCTGTGCATCTCGCTCGACGAAACCACCACCCGTGCCGACATCGAGCTGCTCTGGAAAATCTTCGCCCGGGACGGCCAGGCGCTGCCGAGCTTCGACGCGTTTGAACAAGGCGTCGAACCGCTGATCCCCGCCGCGCTGCGCCGCACCAGCGCCTTCCTCACGCACCCGGTGTTCAACACGCACCACAGCGAGACGGCCATGCTGCGCTACATCCGCCAGCTCTCCGACAAGGACCTGGCGCTCGACCGCAGCATGATCCCGCTCGGCAGCTGCACCATGAAGCTCAACGCGACCAGCGAGATGATCCCCATCACCTGGCCGGAATTCGCCAACGTGCACCCCTTCGCGCCGGCCGAGCAACTCGAAGGCTACCGCCTCCTCGACGAGCAGCTGCGCTCCTGGCTGTGCGCCGCCACCGGCTACGCCGGGGTAAGCCTGCAGCCCAACGCCGGCTCGCAGGGCGAATACGCGGGGCTGCTGGCCATCAAGGCCTGGCACGCCGCGCAGGGCCACAGCGAACGCAACGTCTGCCTCATCCCCAGCAGCGCGCATGGCACCAACCCGGCCAGCGCGCAGATGGTGGGCATGCAGGTGGTGGTGACGGCCTGCGACGCCCAGGGCAACGTGGACATGGCCGACCTGCGCGCCAAGTGCGCGCAGTACCAAGACCGCCTGGCCTGCATGATGATCACCTACCCCAGCACGCACGGCGTGTTCGAAACGCAGGTGAAGGAACTGTGCGCCCTGGTGCACGCGCACGGCGGCCGCGTGTACGTGGACGGCGCCAACATGAACGCGCTGGTGGGCGTGGCCGCCCCAGGTGAATTCGGCGGCGACGTGAGCCACCTGAACCTGCACAAGACTTTCTGCATCCCACACGGCGGCGGCGGCCCCGGTGTTGGCCCGGTGTGCGTGGTCGAAGACCTCGTGCCCTACCTGCCCGGCCACGCCACCGGCGGCCTGGCGGGCGGCGTGGGCGCCGTCAGCGCGGCGCCGCTTGGCAACGCGGCCGTGCTGCCGATCTCGTGGATGTACATCCGCATGATGGGCGCCGTGGGCCTGCAGGCCGCCACCGAAGCGGCCATCCTCTCGGCCAACTACATCAGCGCGCGTCTCAAACCGCACTACCCGACGCTCTACGCCAGCGCCAACGGGCATGTGGCGCACGAGTGCATCCTGGACCTGCGCGGCCTGAAGGAGACGAGCGGCGTCATGGCCGAAGACGTCGCCAAGCGGCTCATCGACTACGGCTTCCACGCGCCCACGCTCAGCTTCCCGGTACCCAACACGCTGATGGTCGAGCCGACGGAGAGCGAAAGCCTGGCCGAGCTCGACCGCTTCATCGACGCCATGATCGCCATCCGCAAGGAAATCGCCCAGGTCGAATCCGGCGCCTGGCCCAGGGACGACAACCCCTTGAAGAACGCCCCGCACACCGCGCTGAGCCTGCTGGCCGACGCCTGGCCCCACCCCTACCCGCGCGAAGCCGCCGCCTACCCCGTGGCCAGCCTGCGCCAGGCCAAGTACTGGGCGCCCGTGGGCCGCGTGGACAACGTCTACGGCGACCGCAACCTGTTCTGCAGCTGCCTGCCGGTGGGCGAGCCGGACGCGGTGGCGTAAAGCGTGCCAGCGCAGCGCCGTGCGGGCGCTGCACCACGAAAGCAAAGGCCCGGCGACGGGCCTTTTGCTTTACAGGGCGTCGAGCGGGCTCAGGATCCCGCGCCCACCCTTGTTGAGCACATGCGTGTAGACCATGGTGGTGCTCACGTCGGCGTGGCCAAGCAGCTCCTGCACCGTGCGGATGTCGTAGCCCGCCTGCAGCATATGCGTGGCAAACGAATGGCGCAGCACATGGGGCGACACCGGCTTGGCGATGCGCGTGCGCCGCGCCGCCTCGCGCACCGCGCGCTGCACCGATTCGGGGTACACGTGGTGGCGCCGCTCCAGCAACGCGCCGGTGCGCGCATCGGGGCGCGGGTCCACCGAGCGCACCGGCGAGGGAAATACCCATTGCCACGCCCAGCTCTGGTCGGCCTGGGCGTATTTGACGGCCAGCGCGTTCGGCAGATACACCCGGCCAAAGCCTGCGGCCAAATCCTTTTCGTGCAAGGCACGGGCCTTGTGCAATTGCGCCTGCAGTGGTGCGATCAAATTCTCAGGCAGCACCGTCACCCGGTCTTTGTTGCCCTTGCCCTCGCGCACCACGATTTCGCGGCGGGCAAACTCCACATCCTTCACGCGCAGGCGCAGCGCCTCCAGCAGGCGCATGCCGGTACCGTACAGCAACTGCGCCACCAGGCCGGTGGTGCCATCCATGTGCAACAGCAGTTCGCGCACCTCGGTGGGCGTGAGCACCACCGGCAGGCGCTTGGGCGTCTTTGCCTGCACCACCTCGTTGAGCCAGGGCAAATCGATTTCCAGAACCTGCTTGTACAAGTACAAAAGTGCCGCCTTGGCCTGATTTTGCGTGGAGGCGGACACATTGCGCTCCACCGCCAGATGGCTCAAAAACGCCTCCACCTCCGCCACGCCCATATCACCCGGGTGGCGCTTGCCATGAAACAGCACAAAGCGGCGCGCCCAATCGATATACGCCTCCTCGGTGCGAATGCTGTAATGCCGCGTGCGCAGGTGAATGCGCATGCGCTCGAGCAGCTTGGGCGGGCGCGCCGCGGCGGAGCCGCTGGTGGGCTGCGGGGTTTGAGCGGAGTGCCCGGTCATCCGCGAAATTTTAGGTTTGCCTAATTTTCTTCCCCTCGGGGTTTACGTGAGGTACGCGACGGCTTGGTTGTTTTGGCGGACGGGTCGGGCTACCATGCTTGTCGTCTAAATCTAGTTCTTCGACATTAGAGCTATGCCACATGATTAAAAAAATGCGACTGCAAATAACAGAAACACGGGTATTTATAAAACGAGAAAAATCTGATAGCGTGTGCTGCGCTTTCAAGTGCGCGACATAAGCGAGCT
>MEDL01000160.1 GCA_001724785.1 Acidovorax sp. SCN 68-22
GGATCCGCCAGGC
Source organism: Acidovorax sp. SCN 68-22 (assembly GCA_001724785.1). Classification (GTDB taxonomy): domain Bacteria; phylum Pseudomonadota; class Gammaproteobacteria; order Burkholderiales; family Burkholderiaceae_C; genus Simplicispira. The sequence goes on from MEDL01000160.1 coordinate 14, forward strand.
GATCACCCGCTCGATCGCCGACCAGGCACGCACCATCCGCATCCCGGTGCACATGATCGAAACCATCAACAAGATGAACCGCATCACGCGCCAGCATCTGCAGGAGTTCGGTTTCGAACCCGATGCGTCCGTGCTGGCCGAGAAGATGGAGATCCCCGAGGACAAGATTCGCAAGATCATGAAGATCGCCAAGGAGCCGATCTCCATGGAAACGCCCATCGGCGACGACGACGACAGCCACCTGGGCGACTTCATCGAGGACGGCGCCAACACCGCGCCCCTGGAAGCGGCCATGCAGGCCGGCCTGCGCGACGTGGTGAAGGACATCCTCGACGGCCTGACCCCGCGCGAAGCCAAGGTGCTGCGCATGCGCTTCGGCATCGAGATGACCAGCGACCACACGCTCGAGGAAGTGGGCAAGCAGTTCGACGTGACGCGCGAGCGCATCCGCCAGATCGAAGCCAAGGCGCTGAGGAAGCTCAAGCACCCCAGCCGCTCGGACAAGCTGCGCAGCTTCATCGACTCGCTCTGACGCCTCTGACGGTCGCACGCACACCGCCCTGCCCCCGCAGGGCGGTTTTTTTTCTGGTGCCGCCGGTACGCGTGCCGACAAGCGCCGTGGGATGCGGCTGACAGCCAGGGTGCTCGCCAGCGCCCACACTGAAATGGTTCATGAGGCACGCCTTTGGTGCCTCTGCCACTTCACGAAGGAAATTACCATGCGCACCAAACTCACCCTGCTGGCCGTTCTCGCCAGCGCCTCGCTGATGGCCCAGGCCCAAACCACCCCTGCGATGACAGGCAGCCCGACGGCCAGCAACATCCAGTCGGTTCCTTCGGGCAATGAGCCCCTGAACAAGGCACCGACGACCACCACCGCCTCGGGTACCACGCGTGCCGCCGTGCGCAGCGAGGCGGTCGATGCGGCGCATACCGGCACCATCTCCAAGGGCACGCAGCCCCTGGGACCGATGGTCAGCCCACATTCGACCACCACGCGCGCCGCGACGCGTGCCGAAGGCAGCGCCGCTGCAGAATCGGGCCAGATCGCCACCGGCAACAAGCCGCAGGTTGGCGCTCCCGGCCAGCGCACCGGCGCAGCCGCCGAACGCCATGGAAACGCCACGGGCAGCGCCAAGGATGCGCCATCGGGCAACGAGCCCTACGCCAAGGCCCCCAGCACCTATTCCGCGACTTCACGCAGCGACACCCGCGCAGAAGCCCGCGCCAACGGGGGCACCGCCGCGGTGAAGTCGGGCAACCAGCCCCTGGCACCGCAGGTCAGCGCCACATCCGCCGCCAGCCGGGCCGATGTGCGGGTCGATGCCAAGGTGGCGGTGCACAACGGCGCAATCAGGACCGGGAACGCCCCAGCACCCCAACAGTAAGGGTTTTTACTTATTCCGATTGGGCGAAGCGCACGCGCGCTTCGCCCTTTTTTATGGGCTCCGGCGCGCCGCAGCCGCATTTCGTGGCGCACCCGCAACAATTTGGCGCAAATCCGGTTTCTAGGGTTCCTCGCACAAAGGGTCTGGTTTTGGAGCTATTAAACTTGTAGCAAATTCGGTTCGGCGCTATATTGGCCCATACGCCCAGCATGCACTGACCGGCACCGGACAACCGCCCAACCATCGCGAGGAGAAGCCGCATGAGCTCAAAGGAAAACGTCGCCATCAATCAGTTGTTCGAACGGCTGGAATGCCGCTACGCCCTGCGTGTCCTGTGGGCCCTGCGCGACGGCCACCCGCAAACCTTCCGCCTGCTGCAGGACAGCGTGGGCGGAATCACCCCGAACACACTCAACACCCGTATCAAGGAAATGCGCGAAGCGGGTTTCCTGGACCACGGCAGCGACGGCTACGTCGTCACGCCCTCGGGCGCCGACCTGCTCAAGCGCCTGTCCGACGTGCAGGCCTTCGCCAACCGCTGGGTGGCCGCGCGCAACAAGAAATGAAGCGCCGCCCCCGCCTCGGGATGCGGTTGTTTTTTTGGGGTTAAATTGCCCTCCAGCGCTTGATGCATAAGCGTTCGAAGCTATCATTTTTAAGGGATATTCATGGCACTCACCACCACCAGCTCGGGCCTGCAGTACGAAGACACCACCGTGGGAGAAGGCGCCGAAGCCACGCGCGGCAGCCCGGTGTCGGTGCACTACACCGGCTGGCTCTACAGCGACGGTGTGCAAGGTGCCAAATTCGATTCCAGCCGCGACCGGAACGACCCTTTTGGCTTCCAGCTCGGCGCCGGCATGGTGATCCAGGGCTGGGACGAAGGCGTCCAGGGCATGAAGGTCGGCGGCCAGCGCACCCTCATCATTCCCGCGAGCCTGGGTTACGGCGCGCGCGGCGCCGGTGGTGTGATCCCGCCCAACGCCACGCTGAAATTCGACGTCGAGCTGCTCAAGGTCGGCCGCTGAGCGCGGCGCCCCGGCCGGTCACATTTCGGTGGGCCGCTTCTGCGGCTGCAGCACCGGGCGGGTGAACCAGCTGACGACGACCGCGGCCCCCAGGCCGGCCGGCACGCCGAACACCCCCGCCGAGATCGGCTGGATACCGAACCACAGGCCATTGGCCAGCATCCAGCCCGGCATGTGCGCCTTCAGCACCGGCAGGTGCGACAACAGGTAGTACACCGCGATCCCCAGTCCGCTGAGCATGCCGGCGACCGCCCCCTGGCGCGTGGTGCCGCGCCAGAAGATCCCCAGGACCATCACCGGCACGAAGGCCGAAGCGGCCAGGGAGAACGACGCGGACACGAGCGGCAGGATGTCCGCCGGCTTGAGCGCCGCAACGAAGGCCGCCGTGAGCGCCACGGCCAGCAGCGCGAACTTGGAGAGGATCACGCGCTGCTCGGGCGAGGCCTTGCGCGGGCGCTCGCGGAAGTACAGGTCGCGCACCAATGCGTTGCTGATGGTCAGCAGCAGGCCGTCTGCCGTCGAGAGCGCGGCCGCCAACCCGCCGGCCGCCACCAGGCCAGACACCACATAGGGCAGTCCGCCGAGCTCGGGCGTGGCGAGCATGATCAGGTCGGCGCCGAGCCGGATCTCGCCGAACTGCACCAGGCCATCGCCGTTCATGTCCTCGACCGAGAGCAGCGCGGCATCGACCCGCGCCCACTGCGCCATCCAGTTGGGCAGTGCGTCGAAACTGCTGCCCACCAGGTTGTTCATGACCTCGAACTTCACCAGGACGGCCAGCGCCGGAGCACTGAGGTACAGGAGCGCGACGAAAAACAGCGTCCAGGCGACGGAACTGCGCGCGCCCGCCACGGTGGGCGAGGTGTAGTAGCGCGTGAGCAGGTGCGGCAGGCCGGCGGTACCGACCATCAGGCAGAACATCAGGGCGAGGAAGTTGCGCCGCGAATCGGTGAACGCCGCCTGCATTTGCGGCGTGCCGTCCGGGTCGCCGGCAAAAGGCTGGGCGTGCGGTGGCAATCCCCCCAGGGGCAGCGCCCGGGAGTAGTTTTCCAGCATCTGCCGCTCCCACAGAACACGCGCCGCCGCAGCGTCGCGCGGCAGTGCAGCGAGTTCGCGGCTCGCGGCGACGATCAGGCCGACGTCGGCGTTTTGTGCGCGCAGGCGGTGGATGCGCTCCTGCATCTCGCGCCGCTCGCGCTCCAGGGCTTTGTCCACATCGCCGAGCCGGGCCTCGAAATCCCGGGCACGGTGCAGATAGGCCCGCACCACCTGCTGCTCCAGGGGCGACGCGAGCAGGGCCGCTTCGAGGTCGGCGATCTTGCCGACCTGCTTGCCGTAGACCACCAGCGCCACCGGGTTGCCGAGCTGCTTATAGGCCAGCCAGGAAACAGGAATCAGGAAGGCCAGCAGCAGCATGACGTACTGCGCGACCTGCGTCCAGGTGATGGCGCGCATGCCGCCGAGGAAGGAGCACAGCAGCACCCCGCCCAGGCCGAGCATGATGCCGATCTCGAATTGCACGCCCGTCAGGCGCGATGCGATCAGGCCGATGCCGTAGATCTGCGCCACGACGTAGGTCGACGAGCAGGCCACCGCTGCCACCGCGGCGATGACGCGCGGCCAGCGGCCGCCAAAGCGCACGTGAAAGAAGTCCGGCACCGTGTACAGGCCCATGGCCCGCAGGTGCGGCGCCACGAGAATGGCCACCAGGCAGAAGCCGCCCGTCCAGCCGAGCAGGTAGGCCAGCCCCCCCGCCTGCCCCGGCGTGCCGGAGTAGCCCTGCAGATAGAGCGCGCCCGAGAGGCTGAGGAACGAGGCCGCGCTCATCCAGTCGGCAGCGGCCGCCATGCCGTTGTACATGGGCGGGATGCGCCGGCCGGCGACGTAGTACTCGAGCGGGTCGGTGGTGCGGCCATAGACGCCGATGGCGGCGTACACCATGACCGAGAGGAAGAGGAAGATCGGGCCGATCCAGTGGCGCGAAAGCCCATGCTGCTCGGCCCAGGTCATCAGCGCCAGGAAGGCCACCAACCCCACCACATAGTAGGCGAGGATGCGGTGCAGGCGCAGCGCGTAACCGCGCTCGTCCGCCGCCTGCGGGCCGGCCGATTCAGCCAAGGTCGGCCTCTGCGCCACGCTCCTGGGCGGTCGCCGCGTCCTGGCGCTCGAACCGGCTCATCGCCCAGGCATAGGCAACGACGATGGCGATGAACACGAACACCGCACCTTGCGAGGCCATCCAGAAGCCCACCGGCCAGTCGCCCACGGAAAACAGCAGATCGCGGGCGAAGTAGCACACGCCGAACGAGGTCAGCGCCCACACGGTGAGCAGCAGCGCCTTCAGGCGCAGGTGCCGCACATCGTGCAGGTCGGGTGGAAAGGCATGCGCGGCGCCCTCCTCGCCTGGCTCGGGGCCGCCGCGCGGGGGCGCCATGGGGTCAGCGCGTTGCGGCCAGCTGTTGCCAGGTGGCGACTACGCTGTCCGGATTGAGCGAAATCGAGGAAATGCCTTCCCGGGCCAGCCAGGCGGCGAAATCCGGATGGTCGCTGGGCCCCTGGCCACAGATGCCGATGTATTTGCCCTGTGCCAGACAGGCCTTGATGGCCAGGTGGATCAGGGCCTCGACGGCCGGGTCGCGTTCGTCGAAGTCCTGCGCCAGCAGTTCGAGGCCCGAGTCCCGGTCCAGGCCCAGGGTGAGCTGGGTCAGGTCGTTGGAGCCGATGGAGAAGCCGTCAAAGAACTCCAGGAAGCGCTCGGCCAAGATGGCGTTGCTCGGGATCTCGCACATCATGATGAGTTTGAGTTCGTTCTCGCCACGCTGGAGGCCATGCTGCGCCAGCAGCTTGGTCACGCGCTCGGCCTGGCCCAGCGTGCGCACGAAGGGCACCATGACCTGCACGTTCGTCAGGCCCATGTCGTTGCGCACGCGCTTGAGCGCCTCGCATTCCATGGCGAAAGCTTCGCCGAAGTCCGCGCTCACATAGCGCGCCGCGCCCCGGAAGCCGAGCATGGGGTTTTCTTCCTCGGGCTCGTAACGGCTGCCGCCGATGAGCTTGCGGTATTCGTTGGACTTGAAGTCGGACAGACGCACGATGACCGGCTTGGGCCAGAAGGCCGCCGCGATGGTCGCCACGCCTTCGGCCACCTTGTCCACGTAGAACGCGCGCGGGCTGGCGTGGCCGCGCGCCACGGATTCCACCGCCTTCTTGAGGTCCGAATCGATGTTCGGGTAGTCCAGGATGGCCTTGGGGTGCACGCCGATGTTGTTGTTGATGATGAATTCCAGCCGCGCCAGCCCGACGCCCTGGTTGGGCAGCTGGCAGAAATCGAACGCCAGCTGCGGGTTGCCGACGTTCATCATGATCTTGGTGGCGATCTCGGGCATCTCGCCGCGCTGCACCTCGGTGACCTCGGTTTCCAGCAGGCCGTCGTAGATGTGTCCGGTGTCGCCCTCGGCGCAGCTCACCGTGACCAGGGTGCCGTCCTTGAGCTGCTCGGTGGCGTTGCCGCAGCCCACGACGGCCGGAATGCCCAGTTCGCGCGCAATGATGGCCGCGTGGCAGGTGCGACCGCCCCGGTTGGTGACGATGGCCGAAGCGCGCTTCATCACCGGCTCCCAGTTCGGGTCGGTCATGTCGGTGACGAGCACGTCACCGGGCTGCACCTTGTCCATTTCGCTGATGTTGTGCACCAGGCGCACCGGGCCGGTGCCGATCTTCTGCCCAATGGCGCGGCCCTCGGCCAGCACCGGGCCGCGGCCCTTGAGCTTGTAGCGCATCTCGGCCTGGGCGCCGGCCTGGCTTTTCACCGTCTCGGGGCGGGCCTGCAGGATGTAGAGCAGACCGTCCTGGCCGTCCTTGCCCCATTCGATGTCCATGGGGCGGCCGTAGTGCTGCTCGATCACCAGGGCGTACTGCGCCAGTTGCTCGACGTCGGCATCGGTGAGCGA
>MEDL01000161.1 GCA_001724785.1 Acidovorax sp. SCN 68-22
GTCACCACCGACCTGCGCCTGAACGAGCCCCGCTACGTCACCTTGCCCAACATCATGAAGGCCAAGAAGAAGCAGCTCGACACCGTCAAGCCCGAGGACCTCGGCGTGGACGTGGCGCCGCGCCTCAAGACCCTGAAGGTCAGCGAACCCGCCAAGCGCGGCGCGGGCGTGAAGGTGGCCGACGTGGCCGCCCTGGTCGAGAAACTCAAGAACGAAGCGAAGGTGATCTAAATGTCGGTACTCGTTATTGCTGAACACGACAACGCCTCCATCAAGGGCGCGACCCTGAACACCGTCACGGCCGCCGTGGCCTGCGGTGGCGACGTGCACGTGCTGGTGGCCGGCCACAACGCCGGCGCTGCAGCCGCTGCCGCCGGCCAGATCGCCGGCGTCGCCAAGGTCGTCCACGCCGACGCTCCCGGCCTGGAACACGGCCTGGCCGAGAACGTGGCCGCGCAAGTGCTGGCCATTGCCTCCAACTACAGCCACATCCTGTTCCCTGCGACTGCCAGCGGCAAGAACGTCGCGCCCCGCGTCGCTGCCAAGCTCGATGTGGCCCAGATCAGCGACATCACCAAGGTGGTGAGTGCCGACACCTTCGAGCGCCCCATCTACGCCGGCAACGCGATTGCCACCGTGCAAAGCAGCGACAGCGTGAAGGTCATCACCGTGCGCACCACCGGCTTTGACGCCGCGGCCGCCACCGGCGGCTCGGCAGCGGTCGAAACCGCGGGCGCCGCAGCCGACGCCGGCAAGAGCACCTTCGTGGGCAGCGAGATCGCCAAGAACGACCGCCCCGACCTCACGGCCGCCAAGATCATCGTCTCCGGTGGCCGGGCGCTGGGCAGCAAGGAAAAGTTCGACGAAGTCATCACGCCCCTGGCCGACAAGCTGGGCGCTGCCATCGGCGCATCGCGTGCCGCAGTGGACGCGGGCTACGCCCCGAACGACCTGCAGGTCGGCCAGACGGGCAAGATCGTGGCGCCGCAGCTGTACATCGCAGCAGGTATCTCGGGCGCGATCCAGCACTTGGCGGGCATGAAGGACTCCAAGGTGATCGTGGCGATCAACAAGGACCCTGAGGCACCGATCTTCAGCGTCGCCGACTACGGGTTGGAAGCCGACCTGTTCACGGCCATCCCCGAACTGGTCAAGGCTTTGTAAGCACCCCTGGCCCCTGCAAAAGGCATCGCTGGCGGTGCCTTTTTTTTCAACATTTCCCGCCTTTCCGGAGTCCGCATGAGTTACACCGCCCCGATCAAGGACATGCTTTTCGACATCGAGCACCTGGCACGCATCGACCAGGTTGCGCAGTTGCCTGGTTTCGAGGATGCCGGCCTGGATACGGCGCAGGCGGTGCTGCAAGAGTGCGCCAAGTTCTCCGAAGGCGTGCTCGCCCCGCTCAACTTCGAGGGCGACAAGAACCCGTCGAGCTACCAGGCCGGTGCGGTCACGACCACGCCCGGCTTCAAGGACGCTTTCCGCCAGTACACCGAAGGTGGCTGGCAGGGCCTGCAGCACCCGCAGGATTTCGGCGGCCAGGGCTTGCCCAAGACCATTGGCGCGGCCTGCAGCGAAATGATCAACAGCGCCAACATGAGCTTTGCGCTGTGCCCGCTGCTGACCGACGGCGCCATCGAGGCGCTGCTCACGGCGGGCAGCGACACGCTCAAGGCGACCTACCTGGAAAAGCTCGTCACCGGCGAGTGGACCGGCACCATGAACCTGACCGAGCCGCAGGCCGGCTCCGACCTGGCGCTGGTGCGCACGCGCGCCGAGCCCCAGCAGGACGGCAGCTACAAGGTCTTCGGCACGAAGATCTTCATCACCTACGGTGAGCACGACATGGCGGAGAACATCGTGCACCTGGTGCTGGCCCGTGTGCAGGGTGCGCCCGAGGGCGTCAAGGGCATCAGCCTGTTCGTGGTGCCGAAGTTTTTGGTGAACAATGACGGCTCGCTGGGCGCGCGCAACGACGCGCATTGCGTGAGCATCGAGCACAAGCTGGGCATCAAGGCATCGCCCACGGCCGTGCTGCAGTTCGGCGACCACGGCGGCGCCGTGGGCTACTTGGTGGGCGAGGAAAACCGCGGCCTCGAATACATGTTCATCATGATGAACGCGGCGCGCTACGCGGTCGGCATGCAGGGCATCGCGATTGCCGAGCGCGCCTACCAGAAGGCGGTGCAGTACGCCCGCGACCGCGTGCAGAGCCGCCCGGTGGACGGCAGCATGAACCAGAGCGCGCCCATCATCCACCACCCGGACGTGCGCCGCATGCTCATGACCATGCGCGCCCAGACCGAAGGCTGCCGCGCCATGGCCGCCGTGGCCGCCGCCGCCTACGACGCGGCCCACCACCACGCCGACGCCGAAGTGCGCAAGCAGAACGCCGCCTTCTACGAATTCATGGTGCCGCTCGTCAAGGGCTACAGCACGGAGATGGGCATCGAAGTCGCCAGCCTGGGCGTGCAGGTGCACGGCGGCATGGGCTTCATCGAGGAAACCGGCGCGGCCCAGTACTACCGCGACGCGCGCATCCTTACCATCTACGAAGGCACGACGGCCATCCAGGCGAACGACCTCGTGGGCCGCAAGACGGCGCGCGATGGCGGTGCCGTGGCGCGCGCCGTGGCGGCGCAAATCGCCGCCACGCAGGAGGAGCTGCGCGCCAGTGGCAGCGCCGCGGCGCAGGCCGTGGCGGCGCGGCTGGACGCCGCGCGCCAGGCCTACCTGGACGTGGTGGATTTCGTGGTGCAGCAGGCCAAGTCTTCGCCGAACGCCGTGTTTGCCGGCAGCGTGCCCTACCTCCTGTTGGCCGGCCGGCTGGTGGCCGGCTGGCAGCTCGGCCGCTCGCTGCTGGTGGCGGAGGCGCTGCTCGCCAAGGGACAGGACAGCGCCTTCATGCAGGCCAAGATCGTGACCGCGCAGTTCTACGCCGAACACGTGCTCTGCGCCGTGCCCGGCATGCGCGACGCCATCGTCTCGGGCGCCGGCAGTGCCACGGGCCTGGCACTGGAAGCGTTCTGAACACGGGGTATTTTGCTTCTTGATCTATAGCTTCTTATCCTTGCTGGATAAGCGCTAGAGGCCATTTTGACCATTATTTGAGGTGCCATGTCCAAGCTTCCTGCCGTCCTGCAAAAGCCGTCCTTCCCGGTGATCGGCTCGCCGCTGTTCATCATCAGCAACCCCAAGCTGGTGATTGCGCAGTGCCAGGCGGGCATCATCGGCTCCATGCCTTCGCTCAACGCGCGTCCGGCCGAGCAGCTGGACGACTGGCTCGCTGAAATCACCGAGACCCTGGCCGCCTGGGACCGCGCCCATCCCGAGCAGCCTGCGGCGCCTTTCGCCATCAACCAGATCGTGCACAAGAGCAACGACCGGCTGGAGCACGACATGCAGGTGTGCGCCAATTACAAGGTGCCGGTCGTCATCACCAGCCTGGGGGCGCGCGAGGACGTGAACCAGGCGGTGCACGGCTGGGGCGGGGTGGTGCTGCACGACATCATCAACAACAAGTTCGCCCGCAAGGCGATCGAGAAGGGCGCCGATGGCCTGGTGGCCGTGGCGGCCGGCGCGGGCGGGCACGCGGGTGTGAAAAGCCCGTTCGCCCTGGTGCAGGAGATCCGCCAGTGGTTTGATGGCCCGCTCGCGCTCAGCGGTGCCATCGCCACGGGCGATGCGGTGCTGGCGGCCCAGGCCATGGGGGCGGATTTCGCCTACATCGGCTCGGCCTTCATCGCCACCGAGGAAGCGCGCGCCAGCGATGCCTACAAGCAGGCCATCGTCGACGGCAACTCGGACGACATCGTCTACAGCAATCTTTTTACCGGCGTGCATGGCAACTATCTGGCGCCTTCCATCCGCGCCGCCGGCATGGACCCGGACAACCTGCCCGAATCCGACCCGAGCAAGATGAACTTCGGCGGCGACACCGCCAAGGTCTGGAAGGACATCTGGGGCTGCGGCCAGGGCATAGGGGCCGTCACGCAGATCACCAGCACTGCGGTTCTGGTCAATCGGCTGCGCGCACAATACCAGGCGGCCCGCGCGCGGCTGGCGCTGTAGCGGCACGCGGGCCGTCCGGGCCCGTCAGTGCGTTGTAAGTGCCAACGCGGACATTGGCGGGAGCCATCTCACGAATCAAGAGGAGACTTCCCCCATGAGCGCGCCTTCGTCTGCCATTGAATCCACCCTGGTCGAAAACCGTGTCTTCCCGCCCAGCGATGCCGCGGTCAAGGCCGCGCGCATTTCCGGCATGGCGGCCTACGAGGCCTTGTGCGCCGAGGCCGCAGCCGATTACGAAGGCTTCTGGGGCCGTTTGGGCCGCCAGCACCTGCAATGGGCCAAGCCCTTCACGCAGACGCTCGACGAGTCCAACGCACCCTTCTACCAGTGGTTCGCCGACGGCGAATTGAACGCCTCGGCCAACTGCCTGGACCGCCACATCGGCACGGCCACCGAGAACAAGACCGCCATCATCTTTGAAGCCGACGACGGCACCGTGACGCGCGTCACCTACAAGGAGCTGCTTGGCCGCGTCGGACGCTTCGCCAACGCGCTCAAGGCGCTGGGCATCTCCAAGGGCGACCGCGTCCTGATCTACATGCCCATGACCATCGAAGGCGTGGTTGCGATGCAGGCCTGCGCCCGCCTGGGCGCCATTCACAGCGTGGTCTTTGGCGGCTTTTCCGCCAAGGCGGTGCACGAGCGCGTCATCGACGTTGGCGCCAGCCTGGTCATCACCGCCAACGCGCAACTGCGTGGTGGCAAGGAGCTGCCGCTCAAGGCCATCATCGACGAAGCACTCGCCATGGGCGGCTGCGAGAAGGTGAAGAACGTCCTGGTCTTCGAACGCACCAAGACGCCGTGCCCCATGGTCGCCGGGCGCGACCTGACCTTCAGCGCGGCGATGCAGGGTCAGTCTGACAGCTGCGATCCGGTGGCCGTGGAGGCCGAGCACCCGCTCTTCATTCTCTACACGTCCGGCTCCACCGGCAAGCCCAAGGGCGTGCAGCACAGCACCGGGGGTTACCTGCTGTGGGCCAAGCTGACCATGGACTGGACCTTCGACCTGCGTCCGGACGATGTGTTCTGGTGCACCGCCGACATCGGCTGGGTGACGGGCCACACCTACGTCGCCTACGGCCCGCTGGCGGCGGGTGGCACCCAGATCATCTTCGAAGGCATCCCGACCTACCCGAACGCCGGCCGCTTCTGGCAGATGATCGAGCGCCACAAGTGCACGGTGTTCTATACGGCACCCACGGCCATCCGCTCCCTCATCAAGGCGGCCGACTCCGACCCGGCGGTCCACCCGCGCAACTGGGATCTGTCGAGCCTGCGCATTCTGGGCAGCGTGGGCGAGCCCATCAATCCAGAAGCGTGGATGTGGTACTACAAGAACGTCGGCGGCGAGCGCTGCCCGATCGTCGACACCTGGTGGCAGACGGAGAACGGTGGCCACCTGATCACGCCGCTGCCCGGGGCCACGCCCCTCGTGCCCGGCAGTTGCACGCTGCCGCTGCCCGGCATCATGGCCGCCATCGTGGACGAAACCGGCAAGCCCGTGCCCAACGGCTCGGGCGGCATGCTGGTCATCACCCGGCCCTGGCCGAGCATGATCCGCACCATCTGGGGCGATCCGGAGCGCTTCAAGAAGAGCTATTTCCCCGAGGAACTCGGCGGCACGATCTACCTGGCGGGCGACGGCGCCGTGCGCAGTGCCGACCGCGGCTATTTCCGCATCACCGGCCGCATCGACGACGTGCTCAACGTGTCGGGCCACCGCATGGGGACCATGGAAATCGAATCCGCGCTGGTCGCCAAGACCGACCTGGTGGCCGAAGCGGCGGTGGTCGGCCGCCCCGATGACCTCACGGGCGAAGCCATCTGCGCATTCGTGGTGCTCAAGCGCAGCCGCCCGACGGGTGACGAAGCCAAGCAGATCGCCAAGGAACTGCGCGACTGGGTAGCCAAGGAAATCGGCCCCATCGCCAAGCCCAAGGACATCCGTTTCGGCGACAACCTGCCCAAGACCCGCAGCGGCAAGATCATGCGCCGCCTGCTGCGCTCCATCGCCAAGGGCGAAGCCATCACCCAAGACACCAGCACGCTGGAGAATCCGGCAATTCTGGAGCAATTGGCGCAGTCCAATTGATCCAGAAGGGCGCCGCAGGCGCCCGCGCGCAGCGCTTGCCGGATTCGACGCCACTCATATCGCGCAGCGATGTGATGTGGCGGCAGAACCGTTCTGTGGAGCAATTGGCGCAGTCCAATTGATCCAGAAGGGCGCCGCAGGCGCCCGCGCGCAGCGCTTGCCGGATTCGACGCCA
>MEDL01000162.1 GCA_001724785.1 Acidovorax sp. SCN 68-22
CTGAGGCTCGAAGCTGCCATGGCGGTCGCGTGGCACTTCGATGGGCAATTCGCCGAACTCGCCCTTGAGGGTCTTCTTGCTCTTGCCGTTGCGGGTGTTGCCAGCGGGGTTGGCCACCGCCTCATTGCGTTCATGGCCCAGGTGCTCAGTCAGCTCAGCGTCCAAAGCTCGCTCGACCAGCAGCTTGGTCAACTGCTTGAGCAGTCCGTTCTCGCCGATGAGGTCTTCAGGCTTCTTGTAGTTGGCCAGCAGGCCGCACAGCAGTTCTTCGGGTACGTCGTGTTTCTTGGTGCTCATGGTACATACGGACAGGCCGGCTTGCGCTGGCGGTGGATTGTCCGTTTACACAAAATTCTGCACACCCTCTCGCCAGCTCAACAGCGTGTGAGCGCGCCTCTTCCAATAGCGCGCCATAGAGAACCACTTCGGCACCAAGCGCGCGTGCGATCCACCTTCACCATGGGAGTGAAGCGCGGCATGACGATCTCCGCGTGAATGCCCATGCGCTGAGCGTGATAGGCGACGCCTTGCGCATGGTTGCCGGCGCTCGTGGCAATGACGCCACGAGCGCGTTCTTCCTCTGTCAGCAGGAGCAGCTTGTTGCAAGCCCCCCGCTCCTTAAACGAAGCGGTGTACTGGAGCTTCTCGAACTTCAGGTGGATGCGACAACCTGCCAGGTCGAGAGTAGTTGGGACTCCACGCAAGGGGTTCGGGCAATTTTCCCCTTCAGGCGCCTCGCGGCATCCTCGATCTTCGAAAGCTCAAGCATATTTCTCCCGTGGTCACGCAGACTCGCTGATGCCAGTTACGAAGGTCAACGTGGCACACCGTTGAGAAATGCAGCTTTGATGGACACCGGGTCGTTTTCTTCCAGGCCCAGCACGCGTGCCGTGCGACCCGTGGCTTCGAAGTCGGTATCGCAGAGGATCCCGCTAATCCTGATGAAAGCATCCGTAAGCGGAAGCGGCAGTCCTATTTGTTTGGCCAACGAACTCCAGGTGACCAGACCGAAGGGGATGTCCTCCGTGAAGTAACGGTGGGTCAACGAGTCGGGTTCGGGGAACGCCTGGCGTCCGTAGCCCTGGACAATCCGCTCCACATAAGTGCCGTCGGTGACGCCGTAGGCGGCTTCGAGAAACTGCCAGAAGCTGTGTGTCTTTACGTCAAGAGCTGCCGCTAGAGACAGGCGCTCTTCATCCAGGGCGTTGATGACTTCTGCAATTCTGGGAGTGACCAGCGTGTGCTGAGGGAGCTTGTCCGAGTCCTCCACCGTTTTGATGTTCAATACTGCGGGGGGAACGTGATAGATCGCGTTGCAGTTTCCAAGGCCTACCGAAAGCGTGTCGGTGCCGGCCACGTAGCGATTGCCGAAGTACTGGCTGAGTCGGTTGAGTGCCTTGTCACAGGCCATGTGCGGTATGGTTGCCAGTTGCACGGCTTGCTTGATGGCTCCGATGTAGACCTTGGCAGGACCGCGCAGGCGGCAGGTATAGAGGCTGGTTGGGGTTTCCGCGATCAGGCAGGGTGGACGCCGAGCCGACGCAAAATGCCTCGCGAGTTCCAGCGAACTCCCCAGCACACTGGGCTGGAAAACCACCAATTGCTCCGGCTCCAGCAATGCAGCAAGCTGCTGCGAAAAGTATGCATGGGCGAACGCTGGTGCTGCGACGATGACGGTGTCTGCGCCCTTGACCGCCCTCTCGATATCAGTGGTTAGCAGAGGTTTCGCCGCACGGCCTTCCACATCGCCGGATAGCTCGATGCCGCCGGTCGAGTTGATCGCTTCGAAATCGCGTTCCCACCGTGAGTACAGTCGGACATCGTGGCCGAGCAGAGTCATGTGGCCAGCGATGGCTTGGCCAACGTTTCCAGCGCCGACAATTGCAATTTTTCCCATGGGATATGTTTCTTTCATGCAAGGTTATGAATGCACCGTTCGCCTGAAGGGTGCGTGAATGAATTCGTGCCGCACCGCTTGCGGCTGCAACAAACATCCGAATCCGGGCTGTTGTCCCGATTGCCGGGTGAAAACCGGATACGTTCTGTACGGTCTAGGGGAAATTAGTCGGCCGTGATCCGGCCCTTGCGGATGACTTCACCCCACTTTGCGAGATCCGACTTGATCATCGCCGCGAACTGCTCGGGCGTCTTGATGTCGGTTTCGGAGCCCATGGCCTCGTACTGCTTCTTGAAGTTGGGATCCGACAGGATCTCATTGATGGTCGTATTTAGCCTCTTCACGATCGCGGGAGGCATGCCCTTCGGACCGACGATCCCCGCCCAGGTCACCATCTCGAGGTAAGGCGCTCCCGCCTGAGCGACGGTCGGTACGTCGGGCAACCGCGGCGAGCGCGTTGAGCTTGTGATGGCCAACGCACGAATACGGCCCGCCTTGACCTGTGGCTCCATCGAAGTGAAATTGCTGATCATCAGCTGGATATGGCCAGCGGCAAGATCGCCTTCGGCTGCCGGCGCGCTCTTGTATGGCACATGGACCATCTCGATGCCTGCGTTCATACGCAGCATTTCTGTCAGGACGTGAAGAGACGTACCTTGACCCGTCGAGCCGAAGGAGATCATGTTCGGGTTCGCCTTCGCATATGCGATCAGTTCAACGAGCGTCTTCACCGGTAGGCTCGGCGTAACGCCAACGAGATTCGGCTGCGTAAACAGCGAGGCAATTGGCGTGAAGTCGCTCTCGATGCGATACGGCAGCTGCTTCGCAGTGAGCGTACCCACGATGAACGTGGCGAGGTTGTTGCTGCCGATGGTGTAGCCATCAGGCGCTGCCTTTGCAACCACGTCCATACCAATCGCGCCGGATGCACCGGGCTTGTTTTCAATGACGAACGGCTGCCCCAGCCGCTTGTGGAGCTCGATGGCCAGTGCGCGTGCGTGGTTGTCCGCTGCGCCGCCTGGCGCCGCAGGGACGATCAGTCGGACGGGTTTTTCGGGATACTCCGCACGGGCAGCCTGCAGGGGGGCGAGTACGCCGATCATGAGCGCTGCAGCAAAGCAGGGAATTCGGTACTTCAAGGCGACCTCTACGGTTGATTGATGGTGCACTGGATCCTAGGCAAATCGGTGACCTGCATCCATGCCGCCTGAAGCAACAACCTATTCGCGCGTGGTATGTGTTCGAGCCGCGTCGGTGGCCGACTTGAGCAGCTGGAGCAGCTCCCGCGCAGGCGCTCCCAACCGCGTGTCACTCATCGCGGTCGCGTATACGGTGTAGGTGCATGCAGGCCGAAGCGGCAACGTGATGCCTCCACGCTGGCGGTGCTTGGCACCGGTCAGCGGGTCTACGACCGACACGCCCATTCCACGCAGGACCAACTCACTGACTGTCTGGAAGAGCGACACTTCGATCATTGCGTCGACCGTCACGCCGTTGGCCGACAGCAGCGCATCCAATTGCCGTTGGAATGTGCCGGTTAACGCCACGAATGGCTTTCCTGCGAACTCCTTGACATCGACTTGCTTCGCGGAAGCAGTAAGCCACTTGCTCGTGCCGATGCAGACACAATCGGACGTGAACTCCGCGACGGTCTCGAGGTTGCCGATGGACAGCTTGTCCGCCGTGAGACCAATGTCCGCCTGCCTGTTCCGGACGTTGCGCGCCACCTCGAGGTACGAAGACACCGTGAGACTTACGACGACATCCGGGAACTTGGCGCGCAGGTGCTCGATGATCTCCGGCATCACCGAGTGTCCAATCGAAGGGATGGTACAGATCGATAGCCTCCCAGTCATTTGCTTTTGCAGCTGTGTCGAGAAGCTAGTGATTTCTTCGAGGCCGACGAACGACTGCTGGACCTTCGTCATAAGAACAATGGCTTCGTCGGTAGGCTTGACGCTTCGCCCGCTCTTCTGGAAGAGTGGAAAGCCGACGACCTTTTGCAAGTCAGCGATGAGTCGGCTCATCGAAGGTTGGGGAATCCCCAACGCATCGGCGCCCGCGCTGATGCCGCCATGCAGCATCGCTGCTCTGAACGCCTCTATCATGCGGTGGGTGACGGGTCGCTTTGCCATAGCTTTGCAGTGGATGCTGAGAGATTACGCCATTGCCAGTGTTGACGGTACTGCCGTCAAGAGCCGCGTGTGCATGGCAGCTTGTGGCCGATAGCCGACATCCATATTACAGAATCGAGTGACGGCAATCAGCCTCAATCGGGCAACTGAGGGAATGTCTTGACGGCACGCATTTGGTCGCAAGCAGTCGAATGCAAGGTGGGGCCATCTGAAGTGACCCACGAAGCCGCCCAAAATGAGTAACGGTTTCCTGCTCCATATCCCTTTTGTGCTTTTCCCAGTCTTCCTTGTTCTCCAGCAGCAAATCCAACATGCGCTCTGCCACCCGCGCGTGAAAGTCACGCATGCTCTCGCGTTGCTCTGGTGAGCGAACTGCGAGCACGGCCATCAAGTTGAGTATGTGATTTCTATTGCCGCCACGAAAGTCGCCTGACGAGGCGACGTCCCGTATTGCAGTAATGGCGTTCGATTCGAGTTTTCCAAGCTCATTCTCAAGCCAGTCTGGCGCGCGGTCATTGAAATCAAAGCGCATAAAGTCACGTTGAGCACAGACGTTGCGAGTGTTGGCTTCGTAGGTCTTCTGCTCTTTGAAGTCGTGGACTATCACCATGTGATGTTTCCCTCGCTTCCATCCGAAGCCACGCAGATAGCCCTGCGGGACAAAGTGGTGATTGCGGGATTCGGTCATCACGGAATTTTCGCTTGCGCCCTCCGAAACTCCGCCGGCGACTGCCCCGTCCACCCCCGAAACGCGCGGATAAAACTCTTCTCGTTCTCAAACCCCGCTGCCTCCGCCACCTGCTTGATGGGCCGTTGCGTGCGGTGCAGCAGCTCCACCGCGCGGGTGCGGCGCACCTCGTCTTTCAGGCCCTGCAGCGTGGCGCCTTCTTCCTTCAACTGCCGGTGCAGGGTGCGCGGCGATACATGCAGCAGTGCGGCCAGCGATTCGGCGCTGTGTTGGGGCAGGGCGTGGGCCGGTTGCCCAGGCAGGGGCGCGGCCAGCAACTGGCGCACGCGCTGCACCAGCAGGCGGTCGCGGCGGTAGTGCAGCACAGTCAAGGGTAGGGCGTGCTGCAGCATTTGGCGCAGGGCCTGTTCATCGCGGCGCAGGGGCAGGTGCAGGTAGCGGGCGTCGAAGTGGATGGCGGTGCGCGGCGCGTGGAAGGTGACGGGGCCCCGGAACAGCACGGCGTACGCATCGGCGTGCGGCGGTGCGTCGAATGCAAACTCGGCAGCGATGAGGGGGATGCGCGAGTCCACCATCCAGCAGGCCAGGCCGTGGGCATTGCGCAGCACCGACACCAGGCAGAACTCGCGCAGCGCGCCCAGGTCGCGCGCCTCGGTGATGGCCAGGGTGGCAGTGTCGCCGGTGGTGGTGAGGTGCAGCGCAATGTCGTCCGTCAGCAGGCCGTGGTGGCGGCACCAGCGGGCCAGGGCCACCTGCAGCGTGGGTGAGCTGATGGATGCTCGCGCCAGCATGCCGTAGCTGCCCCAGGGCAAGCGGCGGCTGAACCAGCCCAGGGCCTCGTCGTCCAGCTCCTGCATGGCGGCGTCGGAGATCTGTTCCATCTGCCAGGCGGTGATGCGCGCGCTGTCGTCCTGCAGCAGCTGCGGCGCAATCTGTGCCTGGGCCAGGGCGCGTTCGGGGCTCATGCCGCGCCGTTCGTAGGCCAGAACAATGGCGCGCACGAAGGCGATGGGCGTGGCCGCCGGTGCGATGGGCGTAGCGGCGGGGGCTGTGGCGGAAGCAGGCAGGCGGTGGGCGGGTGGGGCAGGTGGTTTCACGTTACAGAGTGTGCCAGCCGTGGCACGATTTGCAACCATTGTGGCAACCCGGCCGGGCCTTGGGCTTCTATGCTTGCCTATGCTTTCGAATGGCTCGCCCTGCGCGCTCTGCCCGCGCTGGCCGGATGACCGAGGAGACAAATCTGTGACGACTGCAGCCGCAACACAATCCGCACCGCTGGTGAATAGCTACGCCCGTGGCGCCACCGATGCTCCCCTGATTGAGCAGACCATCGGCGCCTTCTTTGCCGACATGGTGGCCCGCCAGCCCGAGCGCGAGGCGCTGGTCAGTGTGCACCAGGGCCGCCGCTATACCTATGCCCAGTTGCAGACCGAGGCGCACCGCCTGGCCAGCGCGCTGCTGGGCCTGGGGCTCACCCCCGGCGACCGCGTGGGCATCTGGTCGCACAACAACGCCGAATGGGTGCTGATGCAGCTGGCCACCGCGCAGGTGGGCCTGGTGCTGGTCAACATCAAC
>MEDL01000163.1 GCA_001724785.1 Acidovorax sp. SCN 68-22
GCGATGTCTTCGTCGGGCAGCAGGATCATGACCACATCCGCCGACTTGACGGCGTCGTTCACTTCCATCACCTTCAGGCCCGCTTTTTCGACCTTGGGCCACGAAGCGCCGCCCTTGCGCAGACCGACCACGACCTTGACGCCGCTGTCGTTGAGGTTCTGCGCGTGCGCGTGGCCCTGGCTGCCATAGCCGATGATGGCCACGGTCTTGCCCTTGATCAGGCTCAGGTCACAGTCCTTGTCGTAGAAAACTTTCATTGCTGTCTTTCGTAATAGTGGGTTTGGCCGTTCTCCCTGAGCCTGTCGAAGGGCTCGTCCGCCCCGCAGGGCTTCGACAGGCTCAGCCCGAACGGGCCGAAAGGGCTGAGCCTTGGTGAGGGGAAAACTTCAGACGCGCAGCACGCGCTCGCCCCGGCCGATGCCGCTGGCGCCGGTGCGCACCGTCTCCAGGATGGCGGTGCGGTCAATGGCTTGCAGAAAGGCGTCGTTCTTGGCCTGGTCGCCGGTGAGTTCCAGCGTGTAGCTGCGCTCGGTGACGTCGATGATGCGGCCGCGGAAGATGTCGGCCATGCGCTTCATTTCCTCGCGCTCCTTGCCCACGGCGCGCACCTTGACCATCATCAGTTCGCGCTCGGTGTAGGCGCCTTCGGTCAGGTCGACCACCTTGACCACCTCGATGAGGCGGTTGAGGTGCTTGGTGATCTGCTCGATGACGTCGTCCGAACCCGTGGTCTGGATGGTCATGCGCGAGAGCGAGGCGTCCTCGGTGGGCGCGACGGTCAGCGATTCGATGTTGTAGCCACGGGCCGAGAACAGGCCGACCACGCGGGACAGGGCGCCGGGCTCGTTTTCGAGCAGGACGGCAATGATGTGCTTCATGATGGGATTCCTCTTTTTGCGACGGCAGCACGACCCAGAAGTGGCCGCAGAAAACTGCCGTTTTTTGCTGCCCTCCGCGCGCACCGGTAAGCACGCGCCTTGGCAGGCAATAGATTCGTCAAAATAATACTATCGAAAAGATAGCTGCTTATGTTTACCCAGCAATCGCTGGAGGCGAAATTCCTTATAAATCCTCGGACCCGAGCAGCATTTCCGTGATGCCCTTGCCGGCCTGGACCATGGGGAAGACGTTCTCCGTCGGATCGGTGCGGAAGTCCATGAACACGGTGCGGTCCTTGAGCTTGCGCGCCTCGCGCAGGGCGGGCTCCACGTCCTGGGGCCGCTCGATCAGCATGCCGACGTGGCCGAAGGCCTCGGCGAGCTTGACGAAGTTGGGCAGCGCGTCCATGTAGCTGTGGCTGTAGCGGCCGGAGTATTCGATCTCCTGCCACTGGCGCACCATGCCCAGGTAGCGGTTGTTCAGCGACACCACCTTGATCGGGGTGTTGTACTGCAGGCAGGTGGAGAGCTCCTGGATGTTCATCTGCACCGAGCCTTCGCCGGTGATGCAGAACACCTCGGAGTCGGGCTTGGCGAGCTTGATGCCCATGGCGTACGGGATGCCCACGCCCATGGTGCCCAGACCTCCTGAGTTGATCCAGCGGCGCGGCTCGTCGAAGCGGTAGTACTGCGCGGCCCACATCTGGTGCTGGCCGACGTCGGACGTGATGTAGGTGTCCGCATCCTTGGTCATGTTCCAGAGCGTTTCGACCACGTACTGCGGCTTGATGACGTCCGAACTGCCCATGCTGTACTTCAGGCAGTCGCGCTTGCGCCAGCCCTCGATGGTGTCCCACCAGGCGGCCAGCGCACCGGCGTCGGCCCGCGTAGGGGTTTCGCGGACCATGGAGATCAGCTCGGTCAGCACGTCCTTCACGTCGCCGACGATGGGGATGTCGACCTTGACGCGCTTGGAGATGCTCGACGGATCGATGTCGATGTGGATGATCTTGCGTTCGTTCTGCGCGAAATGCCGCGGGTTGCCGATGACACGGTCGTCAAAGCGCGCGCCCACGGCCAGCAGCACGTCGCAGTTCTGCATGGCGTTGTTGGCTTCCACGGTGCCGTGCATGCCGGGCATGCCGAGGAACTTGCGGTCGCTCGCCGGGTAGGCGCCCAGGCCCATCAGCGTGTTGGTCACCGGGTAGCCGAGCATGTCGACCAGCGTGCGCAGCTCCTGCGTGGCATTGCCGAGCAGCACGCCGCCGCCGGTGTAGATGTACGGGCGCTTGGCGGTCAGCAGCAGTTGCAGCGCCTTGCGAATCTGACCGCCGTGGCCCTTCTTCACCGGGTTGTAGGAGCGCATGGCGACGCTCTTCGGGTAGCCGGCAAACGGCGCCTTCTTGAACGACACGTCCTTGGGGATATCCACCACCACCGGTCCGGGGCGGCCCGAGCGGGCGATGTGGAAGGCTTTCTTGATCGTCTCGGCCAGGTCGCGCGGGTCCTTGACGAGGAAATTGTGTTTCACGATGGGCCGCGTGATGCCCACGGTATCGCACTCCTGGAAGGCATCCAGGCCGATGGCCGCTGTGGGCACCTGGCCGGTGATGATCACCATGGGAATGCTGTCCATGTAGGCCGTGGCGATGCCGGTGACGGCGTTCGTCACGCCGGGGCCGGAAGTGACCAGCGCCACGCCGACGTCGCCCGTGGCGCGGGCGTAGCCGTCGGCCGCGTGGATGGCCGCCTGTTCGTGGCGCACCAGCACGTGCTGCATGCTGTCTTGCTTGTACAGCGCGTCGTAGATGTAGAGGACGGCGCCGCCGGGATAGCCCCAGATGTACTTGACGCCTTCGGCCTGCAAACCCTTGACCAGGATTTCCGCGCCCATGAGTTCGGGGACGGCTGCAGCGGCTTGTTGCTGCGCCGCAGCGGCAGAGGCGTGTTCGGCTTTGGTGAATTCCATGATGAACCTTTGTGAATTTCTCTAACGAAAGACCTTGGGTGCTTCTCGCCTGGGCCCTCGTGAGGCCTGCTCGAAACTTGAGGCCAAGGACATGGGCGGGATGATTGCCGCGCCGGACCGTGACCCGTTTGCTTGATGATGCAGAGCGCGATTATCGCACTGCAACAATTCGTCTGCAGGGGAAAAATGAAAAAAGCGTGGAAATGCAATAATCCGCGCTGCGGCCGGGAACCCACGCCATGCCGCCCGTGCCTCCACCGCCCCGCCCGTCTTGGCCACCGAACAAGAACTGTCCGCATTCCTCAAGAGCGTCGAAAAACGGGCCTTCAAACGCTCGTACTACCACGTGCGCAACGAGGAGTCTGCACTGGACATCGTGCAGGACAGCATGATGAAGCTCGCGCAGCACTATGGCGACAAGCCGCCCGAAGAGCTGCCCATGCTTTTCCAGCGCATTCTCAGCAATTGCACCCTGGATTGGTTCCGGCGCCAGAAAACCCACCGCGCCGTGTTCTCCTCCATGAGCGAATTCGTTCCAGCGGGGGACGATGGAGGAGAATTCGACCTATTGGAGGCTCTGTCGCTTTCGAGCAACGGCGAGCAAACGGGCAGCGCCGAAGATTCCGTGCGTCGGGCCCAGGTATTCCACCAGATCGAGCAAGAGATCGCCCTCCTGCCCACGCGTCAACGGGAAGCGTTTTTAATGCGTTACTGGGAAGAAATGGACGTCGCGGAAACCGCCGCCGCCATGGGTTGCTCGGAAGGCAGTGTCAAAACCCATTGTTTTCGGGCCGTCCAGGCGCTTGCCAAGGCCTTGCAGGCCAAAGGAATCGAACTATGAAAACCCCGTCCAACAGCGTCGATCTCGCCCTTGAGCGCTATGCCCACCGCATCACCGCGCGCCTGGACGAAGGCCTGGCCGAATTGCCCTACCAGGTCACCGAACAATTGCGCGCCGGCCGCATGCAGGCGCTTGCGCAGCGCAAGAAGACCGTCGCGGTGCGCAAGCCCGTGTCGGTACTGACCCGCCTGGGCCACAGCCTGGCGCTGGGCGGCGGCCCCGGCGGCTGGGGCTACGCGCTGATGTCGGCCATCCCGGTGCTGGCGCTCGTGGCCGGCGTCATGGTGGTGGGCGCGCAGCAGGACGAAACCGGTGTGATTGAAATCGCCGAGGTCGACGCAGCCCTTCTGACGGACGACCTGCCTCCCGCCGCGTACGCCGACCCGGGCTTCGTGCAATTCCTCAAGACCCGCGCCGCCGAAAGCCGCTGAGGCGCCCCTTTCGTACTGCATGAACGCATCCGCGCCGCGCTCCGCGCCCTCCTCCATCGCCACGCCAGCCATTGTGCTGGCGTTGGTTTTGCTGGCGGGCCTGGCGATGGGCGGCGCGGCAATGCTGAGCATGGGCCGCATCGCGCCCGGCACGCAAATCCCGCCCGATGCGCTCGCCGCGCAGGGCGACACCCCAACCAGCCCGGCCGATGTGCAGGCGCCGCCGCCGGGCCTGGCCTCTGGCCCGGGCTGGGAGGTGATGACCACGCCGCAGAAGCTGGCGCTGTACCCCCTGGCAGAGCGCTGGGCGCACCTGAGCGAGGCGCAGAAGCGCTACTGGCTGGCCCTCGCGCAGAACTTCGCCACCATGCCGGAGCAGGAGCAGGAGCGCCTGCATGCCCGCATGACGGCCTGGGCCAGCCTGAGTGCCCAGCAACGCAGCCAGGCCCGGCTGAACTTTGCCGTCACGCGCAGCCTGGCGCCGCTCGATATCCGCTCGGAATGGGAAACCTACCAGGCCTTGAGCGAAGCCGATAAAAAGCGCCTGGCCGCCAAGGCTCCCAAGCCCCGGGGCGCGGCCACGGCGCTCAAGCCGGTGCCGGCACGCCGGCTGGCCCAGGTGCCGGCGGCGACGGGCCCGCAGGCCCGCGAGGCCAACCCGCCGAAGATCGTGTTCCCCGCGCCCGCCCCGGTGCGCCTGCCGCCCCCGCCCGAGCCCGTGGCGCTGCCGCCGTCGGCGCCGGCCTCCAGCAGCGACAATGGGGGTTCCGCGCCGGTGCCCGCGGCGCAGGATGCGCCGGGCGCCCCAGCGTCCACCGACCCCCTGCCTCCGGTATACGTCAATTGAGTCCCCTGAATTTGCCCGCCTCGGCCTCCCAGGAGGGCGTGGCCAGCGCCCCGATGACCGCGCCCCCCCTCTTTCGCCGCATGGCCTGCTGGCTGTACGAGGGCATCCTCATGTTCGGCGTGGTGTTCATCGCCGGCTACCTGTTCGGCACGCTGAGCCAGACGCGCAACGCGCTGGACAACCGGCATGCCCTGCAGGCTTTCCTGTTTGTCGTCTTCGGCATCTATTTCGTCTGGTTCTGGTCCAAGGG
Organism: Acidovorax sp. SCN 68-22; assembly: GCA_001724785.1. Lineage (GTDB taxonomy): Bacteria > Pseudomonadota > Gammaproteobacteria > Burkholderiales > Burkholderiaceae_C > Simplicispira. The sequence continues at coordinate 5,217 of MEDL01000163.1, forward strand.
CCAGACGCTCGCCATGAAGACCTGGCACATCCGGATCGTCGACGCGGCGGGCTGCCCGGTGACGCAATTGCGCGCCCTGGGCCGGTACGCGCTGGCCTGGCTCTGGTTCCTGCCACCGCTCGTCCTGGCCGCGCCGTTTGGTTTGCCGGCCGGCGAAGTGGGGGTGCTGGTCGTCGGCTGGGTGGTGTTCTGGGCGCTGGCGAGCCGCCTGCACCCGCAGCAGCAGTTCTGGCACGACGCGCTGGCGGGCACGCGGCTGGTGACGGCCCTGCCGCGCCGCTGAAGCGCAGCGCGCGGTGGCGACAATCCCCTCCATGACACCGGAGCACCCTGCCAACCCCCAGAAGCAGCGGCGCGGCCTGAACCGCATGCTGCACGCCACGCGCTATTCCTGGCACGGCCTGCGCGCCGCCTGGAGCGAGGCAGCGTTCCGCCAGGAGAGCTGCGCGGCGCTGGTGCTGGTTCCGGCGGCGTTCTGGCTCGGCCGAAGCTGGGTCGAGGTGGCGCTCCTGGCCGGCTCCGTGCTGCTGCTCATGGTGGTGGAGCTGCTGAACTCGGCCGTCGAGGCGGCCATCGACCGCATCGGCCCCGAATGGCATGCCCTCTCGGGCCGCGCGAAGGACCTGGGGAGCGCCGCCGTGCTCATCGCCCTGCTGCTCTGCGCAGGCATCTGGGGCGCCGCGTTGTACCAAAGGATCGCCCATGGCTGAACCGCGTTTTTCGGTGTGTGTGTATTGCGGCTCGCGCCCCGGCGAAAACCCGCTGTTTGCCGAGGCGGCGCAGGCAGTGGGCGCCTGGATCGGCGCGCAGGGCGGCCAGCTCGTTTATGGCGGCGGGCGCAGCGGCCTGATGGGCCTGGTCGCCCAGGCCACGGCGCAGGCCGGCGGGCGCGTGGTGGGCGTCATCCCGCAGTCGCTGGTGGACAAGGAACACGCCAACCACGCCTGCGACGAGTTGCACATCGTGCAGACCATGCACGAGCGCAAGGCCCTGATGGCCGAGCGCAGCCACGCCTTCCTGGCGCTGCCGGGCGGCATTGGCAC
>MEDL01000164.1 GCA_001724785.1 Acidovorax sp. SCN 68-22
AATTCCGGCTGGCGATCGGCGCGCAGGTCCTCGTCGCGGAAGCATTTGGTGATCTGGTAGTAGCGGTCGAAACCAGCCACCATCAGGAGCTGCTTGAACAGCTGGGGCGACTGCGGCAGCGCGAAGAACTGGCCGTCGTGCACGCGGCTGGGCACGAGGTAGTCGCGCGCGCCTTCGGGCGTGCTCTTGGTGAGCATGGGCGTTTCGATGTCCACAAAACCGTGGGCATCGAGGAACTTGCGCACTTCCATGGTCACGCGGTAGCGCAGCATCAGGTTGTTCTGCATGTACGGGCGGCGCAGGTCCAGCACGCGGTGCGTGAGGCGCGTGGTTTCCGACAGGTTTTCCTCGTCGATCTGGAACGGGGGCGTGACCGAAGGGTTGAGCACGTTCAGCTCGTGGCACAGCACTTCGATCTGGCCGCTCTTGAGCTTGTCGTTGGTGGTGCCGGCGGGGCGCGCACGCACCAGGCCCTTGACCTGCACGCAGAACTCGTTGCGCACCTCTTCGGCGGTCTTGAACATTTCGGCGCGGTCGGGGTCGCAGACCACCTGCACGTAGCCCTCACGGTCGCGCAGATCGATGAAGATCACGCCACCATGGTCCCGGCGGCGGTTCACCCAGCCCGAGAGGGTGACGGTTTGGCCCAGCAGGGCTTCGGTCACGAGACCGCAATAGTGGGAACGCATGGCCATGGCAGAACTTCCGGCGCTTTCAGCAGCGCATTGAGAACAATCAGGGGGTGGGCGACGCCACCGCTTCGTGCGGCACGACGACCCCCATGGAGACGATGTAGCGCAAGGCGGCATCCACGCCCATGTCGAGCTCGATGCAATCGCTCTTGCGCAGCATGACGAAATAGCCGCCCGTGGGGTTGGGCGTGGTTGGCACATAGACGCTCACGTACTCGTCCTGCAGCAGCGCCGCCACCTCGCCACCCGGCGCGCCGGTGACGAAGGCGACCGTCCAGACCCCTTCGCGCGGCCACTGCACCAGCACTGCGGTACGAAAGGCGTTGCCGCCTTCGGAAAACAGCGTATCGGAAACCTGCTTGACGCTCGAATAAATGGAGCGCACCACGGGAATGCGGCTGACCAGACGGTCGCCCCACTGCACCAGCTTGCGGCCAGCGAAGTTGCTGGTCATGGCACCGACGGCCAACAGGATCAGCAGCGTGAGCAGCACGCCGAACCCGGGAATGTGAAAACCCAGAACGCGGTCGGGGTGCCAGGCGCTGGGCAGGATCAAGAGGGTCTGGTCCAGCAGTCCCACCAGCCAGTTGAGCACGGCCAGCGTGATGGCGCCCGGCACGATGACCAGCAGGCCGGTGAACAACCATTTGCGCAAGGCGGCCATGGGGTGGGCAGAACTCACGTTACGAAATTCAAGCGCCGCTGGCCGGCGCGGGGGCCGGGCTGGCCGCCGGAGCTGCCGCAGGGGCCGCCTGCTCGGCCGACGCAGCAGCCGCGGGCGCGGGGGCGGGGGCCGCGCCGCCCTTGAAATCGGTCGCATACCAGCCCGAGCCCTTGAGCTGGAAGCCCGCCGCGGTCAGCTGCTTGGCGAAAGCGTCCGCGCCACACGCCGGACACACGGTCAGGACCGGGTCGGACATCTTCTGCAATACGTCCCGGGCGTGGCCGCAGGTGCTGCATTTGTAGGCATAGATGGGCATGGCGGGCTGTTCGAAGGCAAAAGTGCAAAGCCTTCAATTATAGGCGGCGACCCTCTCTTCAAGGCCTGTGGCACGCCAGGCGCCCCCCGGCGCCCACTCTGCAAGCTCAGTGCGGCTACGCAGCGCTTCCGGTGTAGTGGTGCACCTGGCCCTTGTGATCCGGCACGAACTGGGGAGCGAGCGATCCTGCGACCATTCCGACCAGCGCCGCCAGAAGCCCGGCAAGCTGCTGCGGGAAGGCCTCGGACAGGACCGGGCTCGCGACGAACAGCAGCCACACGCCGATTCCCATGGCCACCGCCAGCAAGGCGCCCTGCGTCGTCGCACGCGACCAGTACAGGCCGAATACCAATGGGATGAAAGCGCCCACAAGGGGCACCTGGTAGGCGCCCGACACCAGTTCGTAGATGGAAGTGCCCTGCATGGTGATGGCGTAGGTCAGAACGCAGCCCGTGAACACCAGCACCGAGACGCGCATGGCCTTGAGCGTGATCGCGTCGCTCATTCCGGGGCGCAGGTTGCGCAGGATGTTCTCGACGAAGGTCGTGGACGGCGCCAGCAGCGTCGCCGACGCCGTGGACATGATGGCGGAGAGCAAGGCGCCGAAGAAGGCGATCTGCAGCACGAGCGGCATGCGCTCCATCACCAGGGCGGGCAGCACCTTCTGCGGGTCGTCCTTGAGCAGCGCGGCCGCTGTGTCGGGCATGACCAGCACCGCCGAGGCGACGATGAACATGGGGATGAAGGCGAACAGCAGGTACAGCAGGCCGCCGATCACCGGGCCGCGCCGGGCGGTGGTCGCGCTGTCGGACGACATCACGCGCTGGAAAACGTCCTGCTGGGGAATGGAGCCGAGCATCATGGTGATGGCCGCGGCGACAAAAAAGGTCCATTCCTTGAACCCGCCCCCGCTAGGGAACAGCGAAAAGCGCCCTTCCCTGGCGGCGAACTCGACCACGCGCCCGGCGCCGCCCGCCAGTTCGGACGCGTACCAGGCGATGGCGATCAGGCCCACGGCGATGACGATCATCTGCACGAAATCGGTCAGCGCCACCGACCACATCCCGCCGTAGAGCGTGTAGACGAGGACGATGAGCGTACCCAGCACCATGCCGGCGGTGACGGACAGGGCGCCCTGGGTCAGCAGGTTGAAGACCAGCCCGAGCGCCGTGATCTGCGCCGCCACCCAGCCCAGGTAGCTGAAGATGATGATGGCCGAGCACAGCACCTCGATGTTGCGGCCGAAGCGCTGGCGGTAGTAGTCGCCCAGCGTGATCAGGTTCTTCTGGTACAGGCGGTAGGCAAAAAACAGACCGACCAGCACCAGGCACATGGAGGCGCCGAAAGGGTCTTCGACCACGGCGCCCAGGCCGCCGTCGATGAAGCGCGCGGGCACGCCGAGCACGGTCTCCGAACCGAACCAGGTGGCAAAGGTGGTGGCGATGACCACCGGCAGCGGCAGGCTGCGCCCGGCCACGGCGTAATCGGCCGTGTTGTGAACGCGCGTCGCGGCGTACAGGCCGATGGCAATCGACAACAGCAGATAGAGGGCGATGAATGTCAGCAGCATGCGCGGCTCCGGAAAGGGGCGGTTGGCGGTCAAACGCCGCGCATTATCCGTGCCGAAGGCCNGCGCGTGCGCTGTTGGTTCAATGGAACAGCGAGACGCGCACGATGGCCTGCACCACGATCAACCCGAGCACGAAACCCACGCCGCAATAGACGATGGCCTGCAGCAGGCGGTTGGTGTGGCGCTGCTCGCGCAGCAGCGCCATCAGCTCGCGTTCGCGCGCATCGCTCGGGGCCCGGCGCAGGTGCTCGTGCAGCAGGCGCGGCAGCGCCGGCAGGAACTGGGCGTAGTGCGGCGCCTCGGCGCGCAGCTCGCGCAGGAAGCGCTGCGGGCCGACCTGTTCGAGCATCCATTTTTCAAGAAAGGGCTTGGCCGTGCTCCACAGGTCGAGCTCCGGGTCGAGCTGGCGGCCCAGGCCCTCGATGTTGAGCAGCGTCTTCTGCAGGAGCACGAGCTGCGGCTGAATCTCGACCTGGAAGCGCCGCGAGGTCTGGAACAAACGCATCAGCACCATGCCGAGCGAGATTTCCTTGAGCGGCCGGTCAAAATACGGCTCGCACACCGTGCGGATAGCGCCTTCGAGCTCGTTGACACGCGTGTTCGCCGGCACCCAGCCGCTTTCCACGTGCAGCTCGGCAACGCGCTTGTAGTCCCGCCGGAAGAAGGCCGCGAAGTTTTGCGCCAGGTATTCCTTGTCGGACTCGGTGAGCGTCCCGACGATGCCGAAATCGAGCGAGATGTAGCGCCCGAAGGTCGCCGGCTCCAGGCTGATCTGGATATTGCCCGGGTGCATGTCGGCGTGGAAGAAGCCGTCCCGGAACACCTGCGTGAAGAAAATGGTGACGCCGTCTCGCGCCAGCTTGGGGATGTCCACCCCGGCGCCCCGCAGGCGCTGCACCTGGCTGATGGGCACGCCGTTCATGCGCTGCATCACCATGACTTCCGGGTGGCAGAAGTCCCAGAAGATGGTCGGTATCTCGACCAGGCCCAGGCCCTCCATGTTGCGCCGCAGCTGCGCAGCATTGGCGGCTTCGCGCACCAGGTCCAGCTCGTCGTGCAGGTAGTTGTCGAACTCGGCCACCACTTCGCGCGGTTTGAGGCGCTTGCCGTCCGCCGACAGGCTCTCGACCCAACCGGCCATCATGCGCATCAGGCTGAGGTCTTTCTCGATCACCGGCAGCATGCCCGGGCGCAGCACCTTGACCGCCACCTCGTGCAAGGCTCCCTGGCGGTCGCGCAGCGTGGCAAAGTGCACCTGGGCAATCGAGGCACTGGCGACGGGAACGCGCTCGAAACTGACAAAAACCTCGTCCACCGGGCGGCGGAACGCGCGCTCTATGGTGGCGATCGCCACCTGGCTGTCGAAAGGCGGCACGCGGTCCTGCAGCAGCGCGAGCTCGTCGGCAATGTCGGGCGGCAGCAGATCGCGCCGGGTGGAGAGCACCTGGCCGAACTTCACGAAGATGGGCCCCAGGCGTTCCAGGGCTTCCCGCAGGCGCTGCCCGCGCGGCGCGCTCAGGTCGCGTCCGACGGAAACGATGCGCGCCAGCAGGCGCAGCCAGGGTTTCTGGAAGCTGGTGAGCACCAGCCCGTCGAGGCCATAGCGCAGCGCCACCCAGACAATGGTGGCGCCACGAAATATGCGCCTCATGGCAGCGGGCCGTTGCCCGACCAGGGTGCCACGGCGCCAGCGCCCGCAGTCCCCCTGCGCACGAAGCCGTGCAATGCCTGCGCGCCGGCCCGCGCCACGCTGGCCAGGGTGTGCGCCGGCACGTCGCCGATGACGCGCGCCAGGTCGTCTTCGATGTCCCAGCGCAGGTTGTCCGCCAGCCACTGCAGGTCGCCGGCGAAATCGACCGCACCGTCGATGCGCACCGGCGGGCGCTCGCCCCGCACTGCGCTGCGGGCCAGGCCCAGTGGCGAGGTTTCGGTGATCTCAAAGTGCAGGTCGGGCGTGGCGCCCTGCTGCGCCAGGTCGAACAGCCCCGCGGGCGTGACCTGCAGCGCGACGAAAAACTGCCGCCACTGCACCCGCACGACGCGCCCGCTGCGCGGCACCAGGCGGGCCGTGGCCGCGCGCTCCTGCATCAGCACATGGTTGACCAGCAGCACCAGGCGCTGCTGCGCCTCGCCCACCAGCCAGTCGGGCGGGCGCGGGCCCTCGGCAATGCGCTCGAGGACGCGGTCAAGAAAGGGGAAAGGGGTGGTGGCCATAGCGGGGGATTATGGCAATGTGCCGGCGCCGCGCGCCGGGCGAGCAGGCACGCCGCCGGGTGCGGCAGCGCGCCTGGGGAAGCAGTGCCTGCCGGTTACTGCAGCGCCTGGACGCCGGCGACCAGCCAGCCGGACTGGCCGCTGGCCGGCTTGGTCATGTTCCAGACTTCGCGGAACGGGCTCGGGCTGGCGGAGGGCTCTTCACGGATCATGCCGGAGAACTCCACGCTCGCCATGTAGGCGTCGCCCAGCTCCTCGATACCGAGCAATTGCGCTTCGAGCATGACCACATCGGTATGGTTGGGCTGGTCGCCGCGCTGCGCCTCGCGCTCGGCCAGCTGGCCACGGATCTCGTCCACCATGCCGTCCGTCATCATCGAGCGCAGGGTGGCGATGTCGGCGCGGTCCCAGGCCGATTGCAGGGTAATGAAGTTGCGCTTGGCGGCTTCCAGGAAGCCGGCGGTATCGAACCCCTGGGGCACGCCCCAGTTCTGCGAGCCCGACAGTGCCGAACCGATGATGGAGCCGCCGCCCGCTGCGCGCTGGGCGTCGAACGCCAGGCTGCTGCGTTCCCACGGGCGGGCGGAGGCGTCGTTGCCCACCTTGTCGGGGCTGTATTCGCGCGCAACGGGTGCGCTGGAGGGCGCCCCGGCGCCCGCGCCCTGGAAGGCAAAAGGCGACGCAGCGGCCGGCTTGCCGCGCCCGCGCAGCATGCGAAACAGCGCGAACGCCGCCATGGCGAAGAGCAGCAGCATCAGCACCTGGCCGAAACCTTCACCCAGGCCGAGCGAGCTCGCCAGCCAGGCCAGGCCCAGGCCGGCTGCCAAGCCACCGAGCATGGCGCCCCAGGGGCGCTTGGGGGCGGCGGCCGGGGCCGCTGCCGCCGGGCTGCCGGGACGCGCCGCTGCGGCGTTCTGCGTGGGTGCCGCCGGCGCGGCCGGGGGCGTGGCCTCGCGCTGGGTGACGTTGCTCGACTGGCGGCCGAACGACTTGCCACCGCCCATGCGCTTGGCCTCGACTTCGAAATGGGCCACGAACAGCATCAGGGCCATCAGGGCGGGGACGAGTTTCTTCATGGCTATCTCCTTGGGTCAACACTTGATGCCAACGTGCAGGGCGACGATGCCGCCCGTCATGTTGTGGCAATCGACATGGCCGAAACCGGCCTGCTTCATCAGCGCCTTGAGCGCGTCCTGGTCCGGGTGCATGCGGATGGACTCGGCCAGGTAGCGGTAGCTGTCGGCGTCTCCCGCCACCAGCTGGCCGATGCGCGGCAGCACCTTGAACGAATACCAGTCGTAGGCCTTGGCCAAGGGCCTCGCCACTTTGGAGAACTCCAGCACCAAAAGTTTCCCGCCTGGCTTCAGGATCCGGCACATTTCGGCCAGCGCGATGTCCTTGTGCGTCATGTTGCGCAGGCCGAAGGCCACGCTGACCAGGTCGAAGTGCGCGTCGGGAAAGGGCAGCTGCTCGGCGTCGCACACCACCGTGGGCAGCACCACGCCGGCGTCCAGCAGGCGGTCGCGCCCCGTGCGCAGCATGGCTTCGTTGATGTCGGTGTGCACCACCTGTCCGCTCTGGCCCACCTTGCGGGCAAACGCCAGCGCCAGGTCGCCCGTGCCGCCGGCGATGTCCAGCACGCGCTGGCCCTCCTGCAGGTTGGCCACCAGCACGGTGTAGGCCTTCCAGGCGCGGTGCAGGCCACCGGACATCAGATCGTTCATCACGTCGTAGCGCGAGGCGACCGAATCGAACACGCCGCGCACGCGGCGCGCCTTGTCGCGTTCGTCCACCGACTCGAAACCAAAATGCGTGGTGCTCATAAGAAGTGGATGCTAGCGGCTCACAGGACAACCCTGTAAATGCCTGGGATATGGGATATTTAAGCCAAACAACGCCCCAGCGCTTGATGGCATTGTATATTAAGCTACATTATTCGTAGCATTCGAGTGGCAAATATGCCACCAAATAGCCGGCGATCGGAGTCAGCCGCAGCCGTGCCCCGCCTTGCTCTTGGTCTTGCTCAGGCCTTTGGGCGCCATGGGGGTATCGCGATCGACCCCCGCCGCAGCGAGCCGTGCCTCGTAATCGGCCCACAGCTCGGCCTGGCGCGCGCCGAGCTCGTACAGGTAATCCCACGAAAAGATGCCGCTGTCGTGTCCGTCGGAGAAGCTCGGCTGCACGGCGTAGTTGCCGACCGGCGCCAGGTTCAACAACCCCACCTCGCGCTTGCCGGTCTGCAGCACTTCCTGGCCCGGACCGTGCCCCATGACCTCGGCCGATGGGGAGAACACACGCATCAGCTCGAAGGGAATGCGAAACTGCGCGCCGTCGGAAAAATGCAGCTCCAGCACGCGCGACGCCTCGTGCACGGTGATGGATTCGGGCGTGGGCGCGCCGAGCTTCAGGCCTGCCATGGGGGTTCACCTCCAAAAGAACGGACTCGGATACGAGAGCGGCCATTGTCCCATCCGCGCGCGGCGTGGCAGCACGGGCCCGGCCTATACCCTCATTGCGTTGGCGCCTTGGCTGGGGTCGCGGAGGCGGCCAGGGTGCCGGCCGCCAATGGTGTCCCGCCCGGGCACTCGAAACACCGTTCAACCGTCCGGTGTTTCGGCTTTCACGAGCGCGGCGCGGATGTCCGCATGGGTCGCTTCCAGCTGAGCGCGCACAACCGCCTCCTGTTCCAGGTCCCGGGGCCGTTGCGCAGGCCCCCAGATGGCGTTCGGGAAGTGCATGTCCCACTCGAAGCGCGCAATCACGTGCCAGTGCAGGTGCGGCACCATGTTGCCCAAGGCGGCAAGGTTGACCTTGGCCGGCTGAAGGTGCTCGATGAGGGCGCGTTCGACGCACACCACGGCGGCCATGCACGCAGCGCGCGCTTCGTCGGAGAGCTCCGAAAACTCGGCCACGTGGGCGTTCCAGATCACGCGGTAGTACCCGGGGAAGCCCGCCTCCTCGACATGCACCACGCGCAGCACCTTGCCGTACCAGACGAGGGTGCCGCCGTCCTGGGCGCACAGGGCGCAGCCAAAGGACGAACTCATACCAGCACCCGCTCGATACCGCCGTGGTTGGCGTGCTGCACGTACTGCGGCAGCCAGTCTTCACCGAGGATCTGGCGCGCCATTTCAATCACGATGTAGTCGGCTTCCAGCAGGCCGTTCCGCAAGTCGTCTTCGTAGCGCTTGAGGCCTTGCAGGCAGCTTGGGCAGCTGGTGAGGATCTTCACGTTGGCCTGTTCGGGCACGGTGCCCTGGGCGCGCAGCAGTGCTTCGCCCTTGCGGATTTCCTCCTCCTTGCGAAAGCGCACCTGGGTGGAGATGTCCGGGCGCGTCACCCCGAGCGTTCCCGATTCGCCGCAGCAGCGCTCGCTCTTGACGACATTCTCGCCCACCAGGGCGCGCACGGTCTTCATGGAGTCGCCCTGCTTCATGGGGTTGTGGCAGGGCTCGTGGTACAGGTAGCCGCCCTGCCCGCCCGGCAAGGTAATGCCTTTTTCCAGCAGGTATTCGTGGATGTCGATGATGCGGCTGCCGGGGAAGATCTTGTCGAATTCGTAGCCCTGCAGCTGGTCGTAGCAGGTGCCGCAGCTGACCACCACGGTCTGGATGTCCAGGTAGTTGAGCGTGGTGGCCACGCGGTGGAACAGCACCCGGTTGTCCGTGATCATCTTCTCGGCCTTGTCGAACTGGCCGCTGCCGCGCTGCGGGTAGCCGCAGCACAGGTAGCCCGGCGGCAGCACGGTCTGCACGCCGGCGTGCCAGAGCATGGCCTGGGTGGCCAGACCCACCTGGCTGAAGAGCCGCTCGGAGCCGCATCCGGGGAAATAGAACACCGCCTCGCTGCTGGCCGTCGTCGCCTCGGGGTTGCGGATGATGGGGACGTAGTCCTTGTCCTCGATGTCGAGCAGCGCGCGCGCCGTCTTGTTGGGCAGACCGCCGGGCAGCTTCTTGTTGACGAAG
>MEDL01000165.1 GCA_001724785.1 Acidovorax sp. SCN 68-22
CGCCAGGCTTTGGCGTCACGGGCCTGAGTCAATAACGCCTGCTCACGAAGCCAGCTTGCTTTGTCGTAAACAAAGCCGGGGAACTCGTCGGCCAAACTGGTTTTCTGCAAGATGAGCGCTCGGGCTAGGCGCGCCACTTCCGCTAGTTCCTTTTCATTTCGGACTTCAAGCGGCGCCACAAGGCTGACGCCCATCGCCCAATTGAGACGCTCCCATTTCCATGACGGGCGGACCTCCAAGTCAATCCCATCCCGCGTCAGCCGTTCTTCAATTGCCTGAAGCTTTGCGTAATGCTCCGTCTGGGCTTCAGAGGGAGCGCGACTGGTGGTGGTGAACAGCTTTTTACGCCTTTTCGACTTTCCAACCATCTTGTAGTTCTTGGTCCCTCCCTCGAAGAGCCAGTCATCGCGAGGGCCATCTCCTGCTTCCTTCCATGCCATGGAGGAAATTGCTTCCCCATAAATCCGTCTGGGGTGTTGCCACCAGACGATCACGCGCCGACCATTGAGAATGAATCCAACGTCATCCCAGGTCGACAGGCTGTCAGGCCCCATGTTCCAGTAGGCGTGAGGAATGAACAGACCGCCCTCCGACAGGCGCCACTGGTGCGTGCGGTGGTACCCGCGCATGCGCCTTCCCAGGTACTCATAGTGCGGATTTTTCATGTGGGGCGTTGGTCCAGCGGGCAGTGGTTGTTCTGATGCGCTGGTTCTCGATAGGGCCTGCGAGGGGCACACCTGTTTGTTCTTCTGGATCGGATGGTTACTTACGTAAGTTGTGAAGTCGATGACTACCAAAGACCGCGCTTGTTAACTTGAGCGAATACAGTTGACAGAGCGGCAAGCGTCTGCGGCTCTGTCAGCGCTGCAGCAATCTTGGGTAGTGACGGTATCGGTGCGCCCGTGACCTCATGGGTACGACGGAGGACCTGTTCTACGAGGCTCGTTCTAGGAACAAATACATAGCGAACCTCGCAGTCCAGCCCTTCAGCAAGACGCCTGAGGGTGTTGAGCGTTATCGCACCATCCGCCTCAGCTTTCTCCAACTTTCGAACACCTTGACCTGTCATTCCAGAGCGTGCTCCAAGGGCGGTAGAGCTCATGCCCAAAGCCAGTCTTAGTGTCTTCGTCCAGCCACATCTCGGCATGCCTTGGCCCTGCAATTTCGCAAACTCGCAAAGCTGCCTATCAAGCTCAGCCAAGCGATTGAGATCCAGTCTGTTCTTCAAGGGGGAACCCAATGAGGTAACAAACCAGTTGCTTCAGCGGGCACCATAGAGCAACCAGTTCGTTTCCATTTGCATACTGGGGCAATGAGAAACGAGGAGTGCCAGCCCCGTTCAGATATCGTCGCAGCCCAGGTCCCAGATGGGACCAATTAGTCTCATGTTACTTGAATAAAGACCAATGCTGCGATTAGAAAAAGCGACTCTCGGAAAATTCGGTGCACAGGACATGGTGAGCCTGATCACGTCACAGGGCTGGGAAGCCATCTTGCCCGATGCACTCCAGGACCACCACCTGGTACTTATGTCAGACCAAATCAGAGATCTTCTTTCTGGTGATGGCTGGAACGGTGGTGACCGGGAACCTCCGAGCGCAGCTCTGCCGCTGACTTTGTTGCTGCTCACAAAGGCCGGAGTCAACCGATCAGGGGATGGCTTTGAGGTCGGCCTAGAGACTTTGCACGAGGCACTGTGCTTACTTAACACCGCCGTTGACCGCGAGATCGTCAACCGCATGCTGCAGCGCAAAGATGCCACACCGATTGGCACGGGCCTGATACGGGGACTTCAATTGCTGGTTCAGCATGCCAAAGAGGAAGCGGAATCAGATTGCAACGCCTAATCGGCAACGAGGTCTTTGAAGTCTGTTTTGAGGGTTTTGAGCAGCTGACTCACCGAGGTTGCATTCAACTCCGGGCAGTAGGCAACGGCGATCAGAGTCAAAGGATGGATCTGCATCTGCTCGGCCAAGACCTCAAGGGTGCGGACACTTGGAACTTGGTGACCCTGCTCGATACGGCTAATGTGACGGCGGCTGGTGGCCAGCAGCATGTCTTCCTGCACCAAGCCGCGTGCAGCGCGCAACTGACGCATCGCTCGGCCAAAGTCGGCTTGGGGTGGAACACGCTTTCGGGAAGACATCTACCCGATTTCCGCCCAATGGGACTAAAAAGACCACGACCAACTAGTCTCATTGGTGTTCAACCTCTCCAGAAATTCAGTCGCTGTTGGAAAGCAGCAATTGAATCATCGCCATGCCCATACTGTTTCTGGATTTTGATGGGGTCTTGCACCCAGAGCATTGCCATGAATCCAAGCACTTCTGCCGTCTGCCCATTTTGGAGGCTGCATTGCGGCAGGTGCCTGAAACCATAGTAGTGATCACGAGCACCTGGCGACTGGACCAGAGTTTGGAGGATCTACGGCAAAGATTTTCGCCGGGAATCGCCAACATGATCCGAGATGCCACCCCTCGGTACTGCAGTCTGGAGAGCGTTCCGAACACGCTGATCAGCTATGAACGAGAAGCAGAGTGCCATGCTTGGCTTTGGTCCAACAACTTGCCCCATTGCAATTGGCTCGCAGTCGATGACCGATCTTGGCTGTACAGACCGTTTTGCAAGTCGTTGTTGTTGGTGGATGGTCGCGATGGGCTTACGGAAGCCAACGCACGCCAGTTGGTGAAGCGTCTTCAAGGCCTCCTATGAAAGGAAAACGAGATCAGTGGGGACTACCAACATAGCTACAAAGTTGGGACAAGCAACTCGCGCTGACGGCATAAATGTTCCCGACCATAAACAGATCAGCTTTTCTCTCACAGCAATCGTGACTGCAGACCATCTGATGCCCTACATGCCAGCATCTACTCCTCGCAGCGCTGACTTGGTCTTGTACCTGGACCTTGACGGCGTGGTTCACCACGAAGCCGTTCTCTGACATCCCCGCCGTGGCATCTACATGAGTTCCTACGAGCCTCAGGCCATGCGCTGTTTGGCTACCTTTTTTGGAAGAGGAACTGGCTCCGCATCCCTCGGCAGCACTGGTGTTGAGTAGCTACGGACGGCAATTTGGCGACTTGCACAGCGTGCACAACATCTATTGGAGCTTCTGCTGCTGGAAACACTGGCGTACTGAAATTGGCCAGTCAAAGCAAACTGCACGACAACATGCGAGCATCCATCCCACGGATAACCATGAGGCTTGTGTATGTAAATACGATAACTTGCATCACGCCACTTGGGGAAGTAAAAAGCCCCATAAATATCAGGGCCAGCGCGCAACGCGTTGCGCTTGCGGGTGTCGATGTTGAGGCAGTTTTTATAGCTAACTTCTGCGACAACACCGCTGAGAGGCGTCAGCCTACCTCCATCCTGAAATCGTAATTTTAGGAGGCCAAGTTGAACCCGAAAATTGGCAGTCAACAACTCACTTTGAAGCCTGGTGTACGAATGGGAACGAGCTTGCGTGGATCGTTGGCCCACGATTACGACGCGCGCGGCAGTGGAAATAGCAATCTCGTTTTAACCTACAGCCCAAAAAGCAATAAAGATGTGGTTTTGAAAAGTCGGATTGAATATCACAATTTTCTTTTATGCGAAGCAAATCCAGAAATAGCATTTGTGGAATACGGGGCCAACTGCTGGGGCATGCTTCAAGAAAACGAATTAACTGAAATCAGGACCAGCGCGATAATTACACTTACGAGCGGTGAAAAAAAGGCGATTGTTGTTGGATATGAAAAAAAACCGACTTTGGAAGGAAAAATTTGTTTCATTACAAACGCCATCACTACAGGCATTCCTCTTGTATCGATCTGCTCCGATGAAATCTATGAAAATCCAATGCTGATCCAGAACTGGAATCGCATTATTCCATGGATGACTCAGATCTGTCACATCCCAGTAACGATATACCTAGCTCCAGTTTTAGCCGCTGCCAAAAGTGAAGAGATTACCATGTGGGACATACTAAGCATGGGCTCTCAGGATGAGCAGGCATTTTATGCTGGGGCGGCCTTTAAAGCTGTTCAAACAGGCATTTTATCTTCCGATTTGAATTCAAGGCCACTAAGCCTGAGATCTGTGTTCAGAACATGGTGAGGTTTGAATGGGCTACACATTCAAGAATGTCCCCCTCGAACTTAGGGACACTACCAAATGGGCAGTACCAGATATCCAACAACTCGATGACGAGCAACTTGCTCGGTTTCACAATTTCAGAAATGCAATAATTAATGGATTAGAAAAACTATCGACCACTGAGGCCGCAAAAATCGCCAAATGCTCAAGAGCCGTTATACAGCGCCAGTTAAATCGCTGCCTGACTTTCAATGATGAGGCGGGACGAATCCACGGCTGGTTTGGATTGTGGCCTCACGCAAGAGTGAAAAGATATAGAAGAAAATTACCCATATCAGATTCAAGCGCATCAAATAAGGGGAAGGCAGGCGTATTCCTCGCTTTTCTCGAACTTCATCCGCAAATTCGTATCGCATTAAACAATGCTATCGACCCCAACGAGCCAGGAAGACCCAAAGGGACAAAACACAACCGAAGAGAGGTGTACAGAAGATTTAGAGAGGCATGCAAATCTCCTTCAGAAAAAATAACAGAATTTGATTATCCATTTAACACCCAGGATCAAGGGCGACGTTCTGTAGAGAGATATATAAAAAATTATCTTGAGTCCAATCCTTCGAAAATTGGAGTATGGTACGGAGACAACGCCGCGAAGCGAACCAAAATTGGCTCCGGCCACAGTAGCTTTCCCCTGGCTCGGCAACCTTTTGATGAGGTTGCGTACGACGCACACCATTTGGACGCGATTGGAACGATCATTATTCCAGGCCCGGCTGGACCGAAACGTATAGCTGTAAAAAGAATATGGATAGGTGCCCTCCATGACAAAAACACCCATGTTGTCGCCGGATATTCAGCGGCAACTACAGTTGAGCCTTCTGCGGCCATGTTAGAAGAAGCACTCGTAAAGGCACAAACACCTTGGAAGCCGGCGAAATTCTCGAATTCGCTGAGCGCGCTGATCAGTTCCTGGTCCGGCAGGAAATAGGGCGACATGATCCGGACCGAATGGCGCGCCACCGACAGCGCCCCGATCAACAGCTTGTGATTGGTTTCGAGATAGGAATCCGGCCCGGTCGGCACCGCGCGCGCCAGCACCGGCATGCCGCCGCGCGCCAGTGCCGGAATCTCCCAGGCGGGGCCTGCGAGTGCTTCGCCTGTGGCGAAGCACCAGTCCTCGGCCGCGACTGCGAAGAGATCGGCGACTACGGGGCCTTCGATGCGGAAATGCGTGTCATGGGCGAAGGCATCGCCGGCGAATTCGCGGGTGAAGCCCTCGCGGATGTTCATCCCGCCCATGAAGCCGACCGTGCCGTCGACGACGATGATCTTCCGGTGCGTCCGGAGATTGGCGTAGGGCAGCCTGAGGCCCACGATGATGTTGCCGTTGAAGACATCGACGGCGACACCGCCCTCGCGCAGATGCCCGGCGATGCTCGGCACGGAATAGCGCGCGCCGACCGCGTCGATCAGCACCCGGACCGCGACGCCGCGCCGGTACGCCTCGATCAGCGCGTCGGCGATGCGCAGGCCGAGCGGATCGCGGTCGAAGATATAGCTTTCCAGGATGATGCTGCGTTCGGCCGCAGCGATCGCGGCGAGCATCGCGGCATAGGCCGCGTCGCCGGTCTCCAGCGTCTCGATGCGGTTGCCTGTGGTCAGCGGATGGCGGGCGACACGGTCGCCGAGCGTCTTGAGCGCGAGGAAGCGCCGGCCGAAATGCGTCCCGACGACTTCGTCCTCGACATGGAAATCGGCGGCGGCCATGCCATGGCCCGGCCGCTGCGCCAGGATCGAGGCGCGCCGGATGCGGTTCACTCCGGCGATGGCGTAGAGCAGCGGCCCGACGATTGGCGAGAGGATGATGACGCCGACCCAGCCGATGGCGGCACGCACCTCGTCCTTCGTCATCACCGCATGCGCGCCGGCGACGGTCGACGTCACG
>MEDL01000166.1 GCA_001724785.1 Acidovorax sp. SCN 68-22
CAAGGCCGTGCCGTGAAAGTGGAGACGGCTGCCGAGATCATTGCCAAGAAGATGTACCACCGTGGCGACCGTGTCACGGCGCGTGATTTGTTTGACTTGGCGCTTGTGATCGAGCGCGAGCCTGTGCAGTTGCTGGCAGCCAAGCCATTTTTGCTGCGCCACCGCAGTGCCTTCCTGGCCCAGATTCGGCAGCCGCATCCCAGCCTGCGGGCCGCGTTCGACGCCATCGCCACGCTGGAATACACGCCGAGCTTCGACCACTGCGTGGCGGTGGCGGGTGAGTTTTTGGACAGTTTGTAGCGATGGTGGAGGTGCACATCTGCGGTGCCAGTGTTGAGCCCGTGCCAGCCACTCATGGCGCTCATCATCAATCCTTGCAGGCGTGTGGATTTTTGCGAAAGTCGTCTTGCGCACGAACAAACCCTCGCAAGCGCAAGGACTCCTGTTGGAGAGCACTGTGCGTTGCACAGTGCTCTACTCGTTTCTGCGAAACCACCCGTCAATGCCTCAGAAGAAACATCCGCATTGCTCGAATGCCCCAGGAGGCCACTCCAACAACTGACCGCACGCCCTGATGCCGTTCGTCAAGGGCGACAATGCCTACTTGGCTAAGGCCGGGTGGAATGACTTGGCTGGCCAGTCTGATGTGTGGTCGAAATCCGGAGGGAGAAGACATCATGAGCACCGCATTCGAGAGCATCAAGCAGGGCCTGCAAGAGGCGATTGCCCATGCCAAGGGCGACGCGCGCGGCGTGCGCGTGCATCTCCCGCGCACCATCGACGTGAAGGCCGTGCGGGTCAAGGTGGGCATGACGCAAGAACGGTTCGCCGCGCGCTTTGGTTTCTCCATGGCAACTCTGCGACACTGGGAACGTGGCGACCGCACTCCACGCGGCCCGGCACTGGTGCTGCTCAAGGTGATTGAGCGCAACCCACAAGCGGTCATCGAGGCCTTGGTGTGACTATCTCGCCAAGGGGTGTTCAAAAGTGGGTACAGGAGCGGGTACAGAATGATTGGCACAACCTACATGCAAAGCATCCATGCGGCTTTCAAGCCACATTTCCTGTTCAACGTCTGAGCGACTTCGGCACGGCGCCTGTAACAAACCGTATTTTCCTTGAGAAACCTGTTATCTTCGCGCCGTGCGCTCGGTGGTCCGCGCGCGGGTTTGTAGGGGCGGCGCTGCTTCTGCAATTTCCTGGCTCCTTATTACTCCTGTGAGCTCCATGGGGATGTTTCCTTTCATGTCGTGGTTGTCGGCCCGGGGAAGCGTGGGTTTCTCGCACAGCGAGGGATTCCCCCTGTCCGAAGACATGGGGTCGGGGTTTGGCGATTCCTCGGCCAGCCCGGAGCATTTCGGCCGCCGCGAATCGGACGTCCGGCGCCTGCGGCGCACGCGCTCGACTGCGCAAAAGTGGGTGGTGGTGCTGTTTCTGCTCGGCGCCTTCGCTGCCGTGACGGCCGTGTTCTGGGCCATGGGCTATGTGCAGACGCGCACCCTCTACGCCTTGCTCGGCATGGTGGTGGTGGTGCCCCTGGCCTTCCTGCTGGTTTTTTCCATGGGATGGAACCGGCGCTTTCGTGAAAAGCGCCTGAAGCTGCCCATCGTGGTGTCCGCCCTGGCGGGCATGCTGTGGCTGGTCTATCTCGACCCGGCCATGCAGATCGTGCTCGCGCCGTTTACCTTCGTGGCGCTGGCGTACGGCATGTACCGCATTTCGTGCAACGTCGCCTTCCTGCTGGCACTGGGGGTGGTGGTGGGTTACGCCGGGGTGATCGCTCTGCACGCGCTGGAACTGGGCAACCCGGCGCTGCTGAAAATCGAGTTCATGCAGTTCCTCGCGCTGGCGGGCGCGCTGCCCGGCTTTGTCTACCTCACCGGCAAGGTTCCACTCCTGCACACGGTGCTCAACAAGGCAAGCCGCAAGATCCGCACCATCGAGGCCGACGCCCAGCGCGACGCGCTGCTCGGCTGCTACAACCGCCGGTTCATCGTTGCCGCGCTGGAAGAGCAGAAGCAGCACGCCGACGACACCGGCCTGCCCCTGTGCATCGCCATCCTCGACCTGGACCACTTCAAGCGCATCAACGACGAGATGGGGCACCTGGGCGGCGACGAGGTGCTGCGCACCTTCGCGCGCGTGGCGCAACAGAGCGTGCGCGACGAAGACATCTTCGGCCGCTACGGCGGCGAGGAATTCCTGCTGATATTCCCCGGAACCTCGCTGCTGCCGGCGCTCAACACCTGCGAGCGCGTGCGTGCGCAGGTCGAGAACCATTCCTGGGGCATCGACATGCGCTGCCGCGTGACCGTGTCGATCGGCGTGACGCAGTACGTGCGCGGCGAATCGGTGCTGGAGTTCTTCTCGCGCGCCGATACCGCGACCTACCTGGCCAAGGAAGGCGGGCGCAACCAGGTGGTGGTGGAAGAGCCCGTCGAACGCCGGGAAGCGGAGCCGGCCAGCGAGGGCGCCGTCGGTGGAGACCTGGACGCCGAGCGCGAGGACGACGAGGACTTCACACTCGTCGAGGAGGCGGGCTTCATCGAAGAGCGCCGCGCCAACGCGCAGTGATCTTGAAGAGAAAAAGGCCTCTAGCGCTTGTCCCGTAAGGGAAAGCAGCTATTCGTTTGATAGTATTCCGGTGCGCACTCAGAGGCGCCCCGGCATCATGGCCAGCAGCGCCGACGTCATGGCCAGGTAGCGCAGGAACTTGCCGATGGCCATGTAGAACACGCAGGGCCAGAACGGCAGCTTCAGCCAGCCGGCCACGGCGCACAGCGGGTCGCCCACGACCGGCAGCCAGCTGAGCAGGCAGGCGCGCGCGCCAAAGCGCTTGAGCCAGGCGAGGGCCCGCACTTCGGTGCGCCAGCCGCGCGCGCGGGCCACCGCCTTGTGGGCACCCAGTCCGATCCACCAGCTGACGGCGCCTCCCAGGGTGTTGCCAGCGGTAGCCACCAGGACGGCCGGCCAGAACAGTTCCGGATTGAGCTTGATCAGCCCGAACACCGCCGGCTCGGAGCCGACCGGCAGCAGCGTCGCCGAGACGAAGGCCACCACGAACACCGTGCTCAGGCCGAATTCCGGCAAGGCGAGCCATTCGAGCAAATGCGACCAGATTTCCATACGCGCCGAGTGTAGGTGCGGCGTGGGCGATGCAGCTGTGGGGCGCGGCACCGTCCTACGGGGGAGTGCGCCAGGCGCCCAGGGTCGTGCCGCCCGCTGCTTTGTAAGCTGGGGCATCCCAGGTTTTCCAGGAGCATCCCATGCCGCATACCTTCCGATGGCACTGGCGCGCGCTGGCCGGCGTCGCCGCCTTGTGTGCCGGGTGCATGCAAGGCCCCCAGGGTGGGCTGTTGGCGCATGCCGACGCCTCGGCCGCAGAGCTGGGTGAGGCAGCGGCATGCAGCGCGGGCGCTGGCAGTGCCGGCTGGCGGGCCGCGCAGCAGGACCTGAGGGCCCAGGGGCTGGCGTTGCGGCCGGCTTGTCCGGGCGGTGCGCAGGAGCCCCGGCTGGTGGTGCTCGATGCGCTGCGCGCCAGCGAAGTGCTGCGCGGGCCCTTGGCCGACGGTGAGGCGGTGGACCTGGGCGGGGTCGCCGGGGATGTGTCGCCGGACGTCGTATTCAATCGCGATTGGGTGCAGACTGTGCTCCTGCGCCACCAGGTGCGTGCGCACGCCGTGGGGGAATCGCGCTCGGCACCGTTCTAGGCGGTCGGACCGGCCGCGCGCTGATTCGCCAGGCGGTGGCGAGCGCATTCCACTTGCTGAAATATTGGGCAGGTACAATCCTGCCTCCTTTTTGGGCATCGCTGCCGGCCTTCCTTTCGCGCTCCGCCTCCATGCATATCGGACACATTCCCCTGACGAACCGTCTGTTCGTCGCTCCGATGGCGGGCGTGACCGACCGGCCTTTCCGCCGCCTGTGCATGGCGCTGGGCGCCGGCTATGCGGTCAGCGAGATGGTCACCTCGCGGCGCGATCTGTGGAACAGCCTCAAGACCTCGCGCCGCGCCAACCACGACGGGGAGCCCGGGCCGATCGCCGTGCAGATCGCCGGCACCGAGGCCGCGATGATGGCCGAGGCCGCCGTCTACAACATCGAGCGCGGCGCGCAGATCATCGACATCAACATGGGTTGCCCGGCCAAGAAGGTGTGCAATAAGTGGGCCGGCTCGGCGCTCATGCAGGACGAGGCCTTGGCCGTCGCCATCGCCCGCGCCGTGGTCGAGGCGTGCGCGCCGCGCGGCGTTCCGGTGACGCTCAAGATGCGCACCGGCTGGTGCGCCGGGCACAGGAACGCCGTCGCCCTGGCGCGGCAGTTCGAGGCCGTCGGCGTGGCCATGCTCACCGTGCACGGACGCACGCGCGAGCAGGGCTACAGCGGCGCGGCCGAATACGACACCGTGGCGGCCGTGAAAGCGGCGGTGCGCGTGCCGGTGGTCGCCAATGGCGACGTGGATTCGCCCGAGAAGGCGCGCCAGGTGCTGGCCGCGACGGGCGCCGATGCTTTGATGGTCGGCCGCGCCGCCCAGGGCCGGCCCTGGATCTTCCGCGAGATCGGCCACTTCCTGGCGACGGGCGAGCACCTGGCGCCGCCGCTGGTGGCGGAACTCGAACGCCTGCTGCTGGCGCACCTGGACGAGCACTACAGCCTGTACGGCGCCGAGACCGGCGTGCGCAGCGCGCGCAAGCACATCGCCTGGTACCTGCGCTCGCTGCCGGGGGGCGAAGCCTTCCGCCAGCGCATGAACACGCTGGACGACTGCCGCGCGCAGCAAGCAGCGGTGGCCGAATACCTGCGCGTGCTGGGCGGCAGCATGGACCGCCTGCCGGCCCCGGGCCCGCAGGCGCAGCACACGACAAAAACTACCGAGGGATCCTGGGCATGAGCCGGCAACATATCGACGAGTGCGTGCGCGAAAGCCTGCACAGCTATTTCCGTGACCTGGATGGCGAGACGCCCGGCGGCATGTACGACATGCTGGTGCGCGCGGTGGAGAAACCCTTGCTGGAGGTGGTCATGAGCCAGGCCGACAACAACCAGTCGCGCGCCGCCGAATGGCTGGGCCTGAACCGCAACACCTTGCGCAAGAAGCTGCTGGAGCACAAGCTGCTCTGAGCGGGTGGAAAACACCCATTCTTGCTTCTGTATTTGTAGCTGCTAGCGCCCACCAGAAAAGCGCTGACAGCCAATTTGATTCCAAAACTACGCCCCACGCCATGAACGCACTCCTCTCCGTCTCCGACAAGACCGGCATCGTTGAATTTGCCCAAGAATTGCACGCGCTGGGCATCCGCCTGCTGTCCACCGGCGGCACCGCCAAACTGCTCGCTGACCAGGGTCTGCCGGTGACCGAGGTGGCCGAGGTCACGCAGTTCCCCGAGATGCTCGACGGCCGCGTCAAGACCCTGCACCCCAAGGTGCACGGCGGCCTGCTGGCGCGCCGCGATGTCCCTGCGCACATGGCGGCCCTGAAGGCGCACGGCATCGACACCATCGACCTGCTGGTGGTCAACCTCTACCCCTTCGAGGCCACGGTGGCGAAGGCCGGCTGCACGCTGGCCGATGCGATCGAGAACATCGATATCGGCGGCCCCGCCATGGTGCGCAGCGCCGCCAAGAACTGGAAGGACGTGGGCGTGATCACCTCGGCCGACCAGTACGCGGCCGTGCTGGCCGAGTTGAAGGCCGGCGGCAAGCTGTCGGACAAGCTGCGCTTCGCGCTGTCGGTGGCCGCGTTCAACCGCATCGCCCAGTACGACGGCGCCATCAGCGACTACCTCTCGTCCGTCAGCTTCGAGGCCGAGAAGCTGTCCGAAACCTACGTGCCCCAGCGCGCGCTGTTCCCCGGCCAGAGCAACGGCATCTTCACCAAGGTGCAGGACCTGCGGTACGGCGAGAACAGCCACCAGCAGGCCGCGCTGTACCGCGACCTGTACCCCGCGCCCGGTTCGCTGGTCACCGGCGTGCAGTTGCAGGGCAAGGAGCTG
>MEDL01000167.1 GCA_001724785.1 Acidovorax sp. SCN 68-22
AATGATAGTGCGGGTCCCCGTGTGAAAGTAGGTCATCGTCAGGCTCTTACAGCCCAGCCCAACGCCCCACCTCCCATACGGAGTGGGGCGTTTCGCTTTTCAAAGGCCGAGCGATATTGCGGGACGACTTTGCATCCGACAAGGAAGTGGTATGGAACTTCAGGATCTCCTGTATTCCCAGGGATTCGGTACTCGGCGCGTCTGTGCCGGTCTCATTCAACAGGGACTGGTAGAACTCGCCGCCGAGGATTCCGACAAAGCCTGGGAGGTGTGCACCGACGTGACAGCGCATTGCGACGTCGATAGAGCGCTTGGCTTCCGTGTTCAGGGGGTGCAATGGCCCTATTGCACCAAAGCATATATCGCGCTGCACAAGCCGGCTGGTACGGAATGCTCGCAAAAGCCTTCACGCTACCCCTCCGTGTATACCTTGTTGCCGGCCTGCCTGCGCCAACGCCCCGCAAGGGGCTCGGTCCAGGGAGTCCAAGCGATAGGACGGCTGGATCAAGACACCACGGGCTTGCTGGTGTTGAGCGACGATGGCCAGTTTATCCACGCGATGAGTTCGCCCAAAAAGCATGTTCCCAAGGTGTACCAGGTACAAGCCAAGCACCCCGTGACGCCAAGCCAAATAGCGCGCCTGCTCGAAGGGGTGGTGTTGGAAGACGACCCGCGCCCGGTTCGCGCGGCGGCCTGCGTACAGGTGGGTGAACATGCCATCGATCTCACCTTGACCGAAGGAAAATACCACCAGGTCAAGCGCATGCTTGCAGCGGTGGGCAACCGGGTAGAGCAGTTGCATCGCCACCGCATCGGCGGCTACACACTTCCCGCCGACTTGGCGCCGGGTCAGTGGACATGGTTGACGCCCGAGGCGCTGCGGGCACTGCGGTCTAACCCCGACCTGTCCTAGACCCAGCAGTGGGCGCCGTGAGGTAGCATTGACGTAACGTCAACGCAATCGATCCGGGGTGGCGGAGAAGCGCAAAGCCAGGGCACGCCAACGGCCGCTCGCCCCAAGCCCCTGCCCAACATGGCAACTACCTACACCATCACCGACCTCGCCCGGGAATTCGACCTTACGACACGGGCCATGCGGTTCTATGAAGACATGGGCCTTCTCCAACCGGAGCGTACAGGCCCGGCGGGACGCAACAGGATCTACAGCGCACGCGACCGCACGCGCCTCAAGCTGACGCTGCGTGCCAAGCGTCTCGGGCTCTCGCTCACCGAAGCGCGTGAGATCATCGATTTGTACGACAGCCCGCGGGATACCGGCGTGCAACTCGAGAAATTCCTGGCCGTCCTGGCCCAGCATCGCAAGCAGCTCGAAGCGCAGATGACCGATCTTCAGGCCAACCTGGATGAGGTCAAAACGCACGAGAAGGAGGCGCGCGTCTTGCTGAAAAAGCTTGGCGCCAGAACTGTGGATAATTGACGTTTACGTAACGTCAATCAAACCGCATGCCGAACACCGCTTTTCAAGCCGCAGATCCTGGGTTTGCCGAGAGGGTAGCCCAGAGCTTCTCCCTGCAGGGCGCCATGCAGACCTTGGGGGCTCGCCTTGCGTTGGTGCAGCCGGGCACGGTCGATATTGTCTTCGGCTGGGCGCCGGGGCTGACGCAGCAGCACGGATTCATCCACGCCGGGATGTTGACCGCCGCACTGGATTCCGCCTGCGGTTACGCAGCATTTAGCCTGATGCCGACGGACGCGGCGGTGTTGACGATCGAGTTCAAGACCAATCTCCTGGCACCCGCGCGCGGGGAAAGCTTCCGGGCCGAGGGGCGCGTCCTCAAGCCCGGGCGAACCATCACCGTATGCGAGGGGCGGGCCTTCGCACTGACCGATGGCGGCGAAAAGCTGGTCGCCACCATGTCCTGCACCCTGATGTGTGTTCAGGGGCGTCCCGGTATTTCTGGCTGAGCGGCCGCGTCCGCATTTCACTTCCGACTGGAGCAAACATGAGTCTTCCTGGCAACCTTCCCGGCCTCAACTTCCAATTGGGCGACGAAGTCGATTCGCTGCGCGACGCAGTGCGCGACTTCGCCCAGGCTGAAATCGCGCCGAGGGCGAGGCAGATCGACCACAGCGATCAATTCCCCATGGACCTGTGGCGCAAGATGGGCGACCTGGGCGTGCTCGGCATCACCGTGTCCGAAACCTGGGGCGGGGCCAACATGGGCTACCTGGCGCACATGGTTGCTATGGAAGAGATCTCGCGCGCCAGCGCCTCCGTGGGCTTGTCCTACGGCGCGCACAGCAACTTGTGCGTGAACCAGATCAACCGCAATGGCACCCAGGCGCAGAAGGACAAATACCTGCCCAAACTCATCAGCGGCGAGCATGTGGGCGCGCTGGCCATGAGCGAGCCGGGCGCCGGCTCGGACGTCATCAGCATGAAGCTCAAGGCCGAGGACAAAGGCGGCTACTACCTGCTCAATGGCAGCAAGATGTGGATCACCAACGGCCCCGACGCCGACACGCTGGTGGTCTACGCCAAGACCGAGCCCGAATTGGGTGCGCGGGGCGTTACCGCTTTCCTGATCGAGAAAAGCATGCCGGGGTTCAGCGTGGCGCAAAAACTCGACAAGCTCGGCATGCGCGGCAGCCATACGGGCGAACTGGTGTTCCAGAACGTCGAGGTGCCGGCCGAGAACGTCCTCGGTCAGGTCAATGGCGGCGCCAAGGTTCTGATGAGCGGGCTGGACTACGAGCGCGCCGTGCTGACCGGCGGGCCGCTGGGCATCATGCAGGCGGTGATGGACAATGTCATCCCCTACACCCACGACCGCAAGCAGTTCGGGCAGAGCATTGGTGAATTCCAGCTCATCCAGGGCAAAGTGGCCGACATGTACACGGTGCTGCAGGCGGGCCGCTCGTTCGCGTACACGGTCGCCAAGAACCTGGACATGCTGGGAACCGAGCACGTGCGCCAGGTGCGCAAGGACTGCGCCAGCGTGATCCTCTGGTGCGCCGAGAAAGCCACCTGGATGGCGGGAGAAGGCATACAGATTTTTGGCGGCAACGGCTACATCAACGAGTACCCCCTGGGCCGCTTGTGGCGCGACGCCAAGCTGTATGAGATTGGCGCCGGCACCAGTGAGATCCGCCGCATGCTGATCGGTCGCGAACTGTTTGCCGAAACCTGCTGAACGTCCCCACCCACTTGAAGGAAGCCGATGACGACCGATTCCATCCACGACCTATTCGCCCACAACCGCGCCTGGGCGGCGCAAATGGAGCGCGAGCGCCCCGGCTTCTTCACCCGCCTGATGGCGCAGCAAAAGCCGCAATACATGTGGATCGGCTGCTCCGACAGCCGCGTTCCGGCCAACCAGATCACGGGTTTGGAGCCGGGTGAAGTGTTCGTGCACCGCAACATCGCCAATGTGGTCGTCCCGACCGACCTGAACTGCCTGTCCACCATTCAGTTCGCGGTGGACCAGCTCAAGGTGCAGCACCTGATGGTGGTGGGCCACTACGGCTGCGGGGGCGTGGGGGCGGCCTTGAACGACGAGCGCGTGGGCCTGTCGGACAACTGGATTCGCCACGTCAAAGACGTGCGCGACCGCCACCGCGATCTCCTCGCCTCCATCGCACCCCAATGGCGGCACGACGCGCTGTGCGAACTCAACGTCATCGCCCAGGTGCTCAATGTCGCGCAGACCACCGTCATCCAGGACGCCTGGGCCAGCGGCCAGAGTTTGACGCTCAATGGCTGGTGCTATGGCCTGAAAGATGGCTTGATCAACGACCTGCACATCACTGTCAACGGCAACTCGGGGCTGGATGAACTCTACCGGGCCGCCATCGCCGGCGTCGTGGCCGACCGGCGCGAGGCCCCGGCGGCCGCGGCCTGACAGGTACCCGGCGGGCGGGCCCGGAGCCCTGCCCGCATCCGCCCCGGTAGAAGGCGCGCCTGCAGAAGACCGCGCGCCCGCATCCCGGCCTTCTTTACCCGTCTGCCGCCGCCATGTTCCCTCAGCGCCTGGATTCCCCGCTTGCCTACGACATCGCCAAGGCGATGGTCGACGGCTTCAACCGCCACTACCGGTTGTTCCGCACCGAGTCGGCGCGCGCCCAGCACCGTTTCGAGACGGCCGACTGGCACGACCAGCAGCGCGCCCAGCGCGAGCGCATCGAGTTCTACGACCTGCGCGTCAAGGAGTGCGTGCGCCGGCTCGAGAAGGAATTCGCCGCCGGCTCCCTCCCCATGGATGTCTGGCACGAGATCAAGCTGCACTACATCGGCCTGCTGGTGGAGCACCACCAGCCCGAGCTGGCCGAAACCTTCTTCAATTCGGTCACGACCAAGATCCTGCACCGCACGCATTTCCACAACAGTTTCATTTTTGTGCGGCCGGCGATCAGCACGGAGTATCTGGAGAACGACGACTTCGAAGGCCGGCCCACGTACTACGCCTATTACCCGACCCTGGCGACGCTGCCCGAGACGCTGCTGCGCATCGTCCAGGCCTACCGCCTGCAGCGCGAGTTCGCCGACCTGGAGCGCGACGTGGACCACGTGCTGCGCGCGCTTCAGGCGCGGCTGCACCAGGTCAAGCTGCGCGCCAACTTCCAGATCCAGGTGCTCTCCAGCCTGTTCTACCGCAACAAGGGGGCGTACCTCGTCGGCAAGATCATCAACGGTTACAACGAGGTGCCGTTCGCGCTGCCCATCCTGCACAACGAAGAAGGCAAGCTGTACATCGACACCACCCTGTTCGGCGAGGACGACCTGCAGATGCTGTTCTCCTTCGCGCGCGCCTACTTCATGGTGGACATGGAGATCCCCAGCGCCTACGTGCAGTTCCTGCGCAGCCTCATGCCGAGGAAGCCCCGCGCCGAGCTCTACAACGCGCTCGGCCTGGCCAAGCAGGGCAAGACGCTGTTCTACCGCGACTTCCTCTACCACCTGAAGCATTCGACCGACAAGTTCCGCATCGCGCCCGGCATCAAGGGCATGGTCATGCTGGTGTTCGACCTGCCGAGCTTCCCCTTCGTGTTCAAGCTCATCAAGGACTACTACCCCCCGCAGAAGGACACCACGCGCGAGCAGATCAAGGGCAAGTACTGGCTCGTCAAGCAGCACGACCGCGTCGGCCGCATGGCCGACACCCTGGAGTACAGCGAGGTGGCGTTCCCGCGCGAGCGCTTCGACGACGAGCTGATCGCCGAAATCGAGAAGTTCGCCCCCAGCCAGCTGGAGATCAGCGACCGCGACGGCGATGGCAACATCGAAGTCATCATCAAGCACCTGTATATCGAGCGGCGCATGATCCCGCTCAACATCTACCTGCAGGAAGCGTTCGACACCGGCCTCTCCGACCCCCGCGCGCGCCAGCAGATGGAGCGCAGCGTCATCGACTACGGCAACGCCATCAAGGACCTGGTCTCGGCCAACATCTTCCCCGGCGACATGCTGTGGAAGAACTTCGGCGTCACGCGCAACGGCAAGGTCGTGTTCTACGACTACGACGAGATCGAGTACATGACCGACTGCAACTTCCGCCGCGTGCCCCAGCCGCGCAACGAGGAAGAAGAAATGAGCGGCGAAATCTGGTACACGGTCGGCCCACGCGACGTCTTCCCGGAAACCTTCGGCCCCTTCCTGCTCGGCAACGACGCCGTGCGCGAAGTGTTCATGCAGCACCACGCCGACCTGCTCGACGTCGCCTTCTGGCAGTCGCACAAGGAGCGCATCCTGGCCGGCCATGTCTACGACGTCTTCCCCTACGACGCCAGCCGACGCTTCGGCCAGCCGTACGCCACCTGAAGCCCTTTTTGTTCCTGAGGAGCCTTTCATGAGTTCAAACGTCCAAGATCCCATCGTCATCGTCGGCGCCGCCCGCACCCCCATGGGGGGCTTCCAGGGCGATTTTTCCGACCTCGCCGCGCACGACCTGGGCGG
>MEDL01000168.1 GCA_001724785.1 Acidovorax sp. SCN 68-22
ATCTTGCGCGTGATGGTGTTGCGGCCTATGCCCAAACGCTGCGCCGCCTCCATGCGCCGGCCGTGCGTGGCATCTAGCGTGCTGGCGATCAGGCAGGACTCAAAGCGCTGGGCCAGTACGTCCCAGACATCGGTTCGGCCGGACGCGAGCAATGCCCGGACCTCACCCACCAGGGCGTGTTCCCACTCGGCCTGAGGAACGTAGCGCACCTCCCCCGCGAGCTGCGCGAACACGCTCGGTGCCGCCGGCTGCGGCGCGTGCGCCTCGGGCGCGGCAGCGGCGGATGCGGGCGCCGCCGTGCGCGGCTCGGGCTCCAGAGCCACCGGTTCAGGGCCGGCACGCAGGACCTCGGGCGGCAGATCCTGTACCGAAATGACCTGCGCGGGGGCCATCACCGTCAGCCAGTGGCAGATGTTCTCCAACTGGCGCACGTTGCCAGGAAATGCGAAACCCTCCAGCCGCGCCAGCGCGGCATCGGAGATGCGCTTGGGGTCCACGCCCAGCTGGCGCGCGCTGACCTGCAGGAAGTGGCGCGTCAGCATGGCGATGTCTTCGCGGCGCTCGCGCAGCGCGGGCAGGCGCAGGCGGATGACGTTCAGCCGGTGGAACAGGTCTTCGCGGAAAGCCCCGTCCTTGACGCGTTGCTCCAGGTTCTGGTGCGTGGCCGCCACCACGCGCACGTGCGCCTTCACCGCGCTGTGCCCGCCGACGCGGTAGAACTGGCCATCGGAGAGCACGCGCAACAGGCGGGTCTGCAAATCGAATGGCATGTCGCCGATCTCGTCGAGGAACAGCGTGCCGCCCTCGGCCTGCTCGAAGCGCCCGCGCCGCTGTGTCTGCGCACCGGTGAAGGCACCCCGCTCGTGGCCGAACAGTTCGGATTCGAGCAAATCCTTGGGAATGGCCGCCGTATTGATGGCCACGAACGGCCCCTGCGCGACGGGCGAGTGCTTGTGCAGCGCACGCGCCACGAGTTCCTTGCCCGAACCGGATTCGCCGGTGATGAGCACCGTGACCTGGCTCTGCGACAGGCGGCCGATGGCGCGGAACACGTCCTGCATGGCGCTGGCCTGGCCGAGCATCTCGGGAGCGAGCTCGGTGCTCTCTTGCGCCACCTCTTCGCGCTGGCTCTCGTGCACGGCGCGGCGGATGAGCTCCACCGCCTTGGGCAGATCGAAGGGCTTGGGCAGGTATTCGAAGGCCCCGCGCTGGAAGGCGGAGACGGCACTGTCGAGGTCGGAATAGGCCGTCATGATGAGCACCGGCAGGCCGGGGTGCGTGGCGTGCACCTGTTCCAGAAGCTGCAGACCCGACCCCCCGGGCATGCGGATGTCGCTCACCAGCACCTGGGGACCGGGCTCGTCGCCCGTGCCGGCCGCCACGGCGGCCAGCGCGTCCAGCACTTCGCGCGGGTGGCTGAAGCTGCGCGTGTCCAGGCCCTCGCGGGCCAAGGCCTTTTCAAGCACGAAGCGGATCGAAGGGTCGTCGTCTGCTATCCAGATCGGCTTCATAGATGTGGCTTTCCCCAAGTTTGCGGTGCACGTTCCTCAGGGCAGCGGCAGCAGGATGCGGAAGTCCGTTCGTCCCGGCACGCTCTCGCACTCCACCAAGCCGTGGTGCTGCTGCACAAACGTCTGCGCAAGCGTCAGCCCCAGCCCCGAACCGCCCTCACGGCCCGATACCAGGGGATAGAAAATTCTGTCCAGAATGGCATCGGGCACGCCGGGCCCGTTGTCGATGACATGCAATTCCAGTGCCAGCTTGTAGCGCTGCCGCCCGAACGTCACCTGGCGCGCCACGCGCGTGCGCAGGGTGATGACGGCATCGCCCGCCGCGATGCGCTGCGCCAGGGCCTGCGCGGCGTTCTGCACGATGTTGAGCACCGCCTGGATCAGCTGCGCCCGGTCGCCGCGGAACTCGGGGATCGAGGTGTCGTAGTCGCGCACCACCTTCAGCCCCGCCGGGTGCTCGGCCAAAACCAGCGAGCGCACGCGTTCGCAGACCTCATGGATGTTCACGTCGCCCACCTGGTGCGGGTGCCGGTGCGGCGCGAGCAGGCGGTCCACCAGGGTCTGCAAGCGGTCGGCTTCGTGGACGATGACCTCGGTGTATTCGGCGAGCTCGGGGTTGGGCAGTTCGAGTTCGAGCAGCTGCGCCGCGCCGCGGATGCCGCCGAGCGGGTTCTTGATCTCGTGCGCCAGGTTGCGGATCAGCTCCTTGTGCGCTTGCGACTGCTCCAGCAGGCGCTCCTCGCGGTCCTGGCGGACCTGCTGCTCGAGCGGCCACAGCTCGACCACCAGGTGTTCGCGGGACTCGCCCCTGGCGAGGTTGACGTGCACCGGGATGCTGTCCTGATGCAGGCGGCGCAGCGCCGCCTCAAAGCGCAGCGCGGCGAACTCCTCCCCCTGCGCACCCACCAGGGCCGACTGGATCAGTGCCGGGTCGGCAAAGTACTGGCTGAAATCGCTCCCCAGCAAGGTGCGCCGCGACTGGCCGAGTGCCTGCTCCAGAGCGGCGTTGGCGTACTGCACGCTCCCGTCGGGATGCAGCACCGCCACCAGCACGGAAAGCGAGTCGAATGCGCCCCAGGACTTCGGGCCGCGGCGGGCGGCAGCGCGTTCGTGCGCCACGCCTTCAGCGCACCGGTGGGAGGCGCTCGATCTCGCGCTGGATCCCGGCCACGTCGGCTTCGGCACGGCCCAACGCGGCCTTGAGTTCGGCCGTACGCTCCATGTACTTCTGCGGATTGCGCAGCTCGAGCGCATTGCGCTGCGGCGCGCCATCGTTGTATTCGGCCTTGATTTCGGCCACGCGGGCCTCGGCCTTCTTCAGCTCGGACTGCAGCAGCGCACGGGCGTCGGCGTCGCGCGCCTTCTGGTCGTTGGCATCGACGCGTGGCGCCGAAGGGGGCGAGCTTGCAGACTTCGGCGCGCCGGCCGCGCCCCCCGCCGGGCGCGTGCCTTCCACCACCGTGACGTTGCCGCCTTCCACCACCTTGCAGCCGCGCTCCTTGGCGACACTGGCGTTGTTGGTGTACTCGTTGCCGCATCGGTAAATGCGGTCCTGGGCATTCGCCGGGGACAGCGCGGCGCCGGCACCGAGGCAAGAGAGGAGAACGAGAAAGAAGTGTTTCATAAGGCAATCCGGCGGCAGGTGAGACACCGCCCTCGGTGCAGTATCGCCCAAAATACGGGTGTCCTACAACGCGCGGCGGGAGGGGGCTACCGACGCGACGGTCCGGCGCAACGCCCGGCGGCCGCACCGGTGCCCAGACAAAAAAGGCGGCCGAAGCCGCCCGTTTGAAGCACCGCCCGCGCCTCAGAGCGAGTAGTACATGTCGAATTCCACCGGGTGGACGGCTTGGCGGAAGCGGGTGACTTCGCCCATCTTGAGTTCGATGTAGGCGTCCACCATGGCATCGCTGAACACACCGCCCTTGGTCAGGAAGGCACGGTCCGCGTCCAGGGCCTCAAGCGCCTGGTCCAGGCTGTGGCACACCGTGGGGACGAGCTTGTCTTCTTCCGGCGGCAGATGGTAGAGGTCCTTGGTGGCGGCTTCGCCCGGATGGATCTTGTTTTCCACGCCGTCGAGGCCGGCCATCAGCAGCGCCGCGAAGCCCAGATAGGGGTTCATGAGCGGATCGGGGAAGCGCGCTTCCACCCGACGCGCCTTGGGGTTCGCGACGTAGGGAATGCGGATCGACGCGGAGCGGTTCTTGGCCGAATACGCCAGCTTCACGGGTGCCTCGAAATGCGGCACCAGGCGCTTGTAGCTGTTCGTGCCGGGGTTGGTGATGGCGTTGAGCGCGCGCGCGTGCTTGATGATGCCGCCGATGTAGTACAGCGCGAACTCCGACAGGCCGGCGTAGCCGTCTCCGGCGAACAGGTTCTTGCCGTCCTTCCACACGGACTGGTGCACGTGCATGCCCGAACCGTTGTCGCCGGCATAGGGCTTGGGCATGAACGTCGCCGTCTTGCCGTAGGCATTGGCCACGTTGTGCACCACGTACTTCTGCAGCTGCGTCCAGTCGGCACGTTCCACCAGGGTCGAGAAACGGGTGCCGATCTCGTTCTGGCCGGCGCCGGCCACTTCGTGGTGAAAGACTTCGACCGGAATGCCGAGCGACTCCAGGATCAACGACATTTCGGCACGCATGTCGTGTGTGCTGTCGACCGGCGGAACGGGAAAGTAACCGCCCTTGACGGTCGGCCGGTGGCCGCGGTTTCCGCCTTCGAGCTTGGCACCGGTGTTCCAGGGCGCTTCGTATTCCTCGATTTCCACGCTCACGTTCCCGGGCTCATTGCTCCAGCGGACCCCGTCGAAAATGAAGAACTCGGGCTCGGGGCCGAAGTAGGCCGTGTCGCCCAGGCCGGAGGCCTTCAGGTACGCCTCGGCGCGCTTGGCGATGGAGCGCGGATCGCGATCGTAGGCCTTGCCATCGCTGGGCTCGATCACGTCGCAGGTCATGATCAGCGTGGTTTCCTCGAAGAACGGGTCGATGTTGGCCGACGCCGGGTCGGGGATAAGCTGCATGTCGGACGCTTCGATGCCCTTCCAGCCGGCGATCGACGAGCCATCGAAAGCGTGCCCCGAAGCGAACTTTTCTTCGTCGAAATGCGACACCGGAACCGTGGTGTGGTGCTGCTTGCCACGGGTGTCGGTGAAGCGAAAGTCGACAAACTTGACTTCGTTTTCCTGCACCATCTTCATCACGTCTGCAACGGTCTTGGCCATCCGAATCTCCTGGGGGTAAATCGCGGTTAAGAAAGGGTTTGGGAACTGAAAAGCAGTTTGTGTGCCAGGGCGCGCACACCCGCCCACAGCGGGACGCAGGGCCCGATACGCGCGGCGCATCGATTTGGTGCGACCGGGCCGGATCCCCAACGGGGTCGAAAGAGCACCATTTTGGGGCTTTATTGCTCCAAGTCGGTGCGTTGTACCACTTGGGCAGGTGCCGGGTTGGCGGCATCGCGCAGGAGCGCCAGGGCGGACAGGCAATAGTGGGCGAACCACAGGGAAGAGAACGCAAACACCAAGGTATAGATCCAGATGCCGACCGGAATCAGCACCACGAAGGCTGCGGCAAACACCACCCCCGACGCCCAGACGATGGCCGGCGCCGCCCCCAGGTAGCCGGTAACAAGCCCGATCACCAGCAAGGGCACCCGGTGGTGCTCCAGGATCCGCGCACGTTCTGCTGCATCCGCGTGCTCCGCCAGCGCGTCGAAAG
Organism: Acidovorax sp. SCN 68-22; assembly: GCA_001724785.1. Lineage (GTDB taxonomy): Bacteria > Pseudomonadota > Gammaproteobacteria > Burkholderiales > Burkholderiaceae_C > Simplicispira. The sequence continues at coordinate 5,231 of MEDL01000168.1, forward strand.
CCATGACGCGGTAGGTCAGCCAGCCCCAGATCAATGGCGGCAAGATCAGCACCAGGGGCGGCACGAACCACAAAGGCATGGATGCCAACAACGCCAAGAGCGCCAGCAGCATGGAAAATAGCGACCACGCCAGGCTGTGCAGGAAAGACGCGCCGCGCCTGCGCTCCAGCGCCGCAAAACGACGCTGCGCGACGAGGTTCACCAAGGCCGGCGTCATCAGCGTGGCCACGACCAGGAGCGAGGCCAGAACGACCAAGGGAACCGCCACCGCCAGCACGACGAACGGCGCCAACATCGCGGGAAAGTCTCCCGCACCCCAGGCGCTGAGCCAGCGCCATAGGCTTCCCATCAAGCCGGAAGCATTGATCCAGGCAGTGACGGTGGACACCGCCGCATCCCAGTAGAAGTGGCCCAGCAGCAAGGCCGCAACGCCCATCACCAGCAGCGGCAGAAGTGACAGCAGCAGGACACGCGGGCGCGCGCAGTAGGCCACGGCCCGCCAGAAGGAATCAATCAGCAACCCCATGCTGGCGAGCATACCCGCATGGTTGGTGGATAAAAAAAGCCGCCTGTCTCGCAACAGGCGGCTCTTGGATTCTCTGGCGGAGTGGACGGGACTCGAACCCGCGACCCCCGGCGTGACAGGCCGGTATTCTAACCAACTGAACTACCACTCC
>MEDL01000169.1 GCA_001724785.1 Acidovorax sp. SCN 68-22
TCGTCGGCGATGCGGTAGTACACGCTGGTGCCACGGCTTTCGCGCTCGACGAAACCGTGCTGTGCCATGAGCGCCAGGTGGCGCGAGACGTTGGCGGCCGTGTAGCCGCACAGCTGGGCCAGTTCGCCGACGTTGCGCTCGCCGTCGCGCAGCAGGTTCAGGATGCGCAGGCGTGTGGGTTCGGCCAAGGTCTGGAAATACGCGGCGACACGCTCCAGGGCTTCAGGGGACAGGTTTTTCATGGGCGATGTGTTGTGTTCGGAGTGGCCGTCGGCAGTCCGGCAGCGCGCAAAGTGGATTTTTCCGCACAGTATGCACGTTGACTATTTAGTTTGTTAGTTAAATAATGTAGTCAACATCTGCATGGAGGTTTTTATGAAGTCCTGGCAACTCGTCCGCTTGCTCGCGGGCACGTTCATTTTGCTGTCGCTCGCGCTCGGCATTCCCGGCAGTCCGCTGTTCGTCAGCCCATGGTTCCTGGTGTTCACGGCGTTCGTCGGCGCCAATCTGCTGCAAAGCGCCGTCACCGGCTGGTGCATGCTGGAAACCATGCTGCGCAAGCTCGGCGTGCAGCCGGGCTGCTGAGCGGCCGTTCCATTCAACCTGCGCGCCCGGCGGGCGCGCTCTTCGGGAGAAATCAAATGAAGACCAATGTAGGAAACCTCGACCGCATTCTGCGCATCGTCGCCGGCTTGCTCCTGATCGCGCTGGCGGCCACGGGAACGATCGGCGTGTGGGGTTGGATCGGTATTGTTCCGTTGGCCACCGGGCTGGTGGGGTCCTGCCCGGCGTATTCGTTGCTGGGTATCAAGACCTGCCCGATGCAGCGCAAGTAGCGCGCGCCCGCTGGCCCGACCGGAATATCTAAGAAAAAAAGGCCTTCAGCGCACGCCCTATAAGCGTTGGTAGCTATTGTTTTGGTGGTTTGCAAGGCGTGTGCCCTGGCCTCGGCAGGGGGCAACACCGGTGTTCCGACTCCTGCGTACGGCCTGCAAATTTCGTTACAAAACCACCAGCGGCTGCTATAACCATTCCACCCAGGTGCCGCCCACGGCGCTGTCGCGCCGCGCTGGCACCGGGTCGCAAGAAAGGGATGGCATGCCTGACAAACGCCTGCTGCGCGCCTGGTTCCGGGTTCCCACCCTGCACGCCACTCTGCTGGCGCTGTGCCTGTTGTCCGTGCTGCCGGCTGTCTGGGCGCTGGACAAGCCCACCGGCCCCATCGTCCTGACCATCGAGGGCCGGATCACCGAAACCAACCAGGGGGGCAAGGCGCAGTTCGACATGCAGATGCTCGCCGCGCTGCCCCAGCACAGTTTCACCACGCGCACGCCGTGGTACCCGGACGCCGTCACCTTCACCGGCCCCCTGCTGCGCGACGTGGTCGCCGCGGTAGGCGGCACCGGCAGCGCCATCACGGCCGTCGCGCTGAACGACTACAAGACGGAAATCCCGTTCGACGACATCCATCGGCACGACGTCGTCGTCGCGCGGCTCATGAACAACCGGCCCATGCCGGTGCGCGAGAAGGGACCGTTGTTCATCGTCTATCCCTTCGACACCAAGGCCGAGCTGCGCTCGGAGCTGTACTACAACCGCTCGGCGTGGCAGCTGAGCGTGCTGCGCATCCACTGACAAGGCCCGCATGCTGCGCAGCCGGCACTTCCTGAAGCTCATCACGGCAGGGCTGGTGCTGGTGTACCTGGCGGTTGCCGCGGTGCAATACCAGCAGTACCGCAGCGTGGAAGCCGTCATGCGCCGGGGCGACGTGAATGCGCTGTGGTCCTTCCTGCAGCTCAATGTCGAGTACGAGCGGTTCGACCACGCCCTGCACCAGTTCGTGAACGATCCGTCCTCCATGCCGCTCGATGCCTTGGCGCTGCGCTATGAGCTCTTTCTGAGCCGCTTCAGCGCCCTGGAAGCCGGCACGGCGCGCAGCCTCATGCAGAACGAGCCGATTTACCCGCAGGCCCTGGCGGCGCTGCAGGCGTTCGTGGCTGCCGGAGACAACCATTTCGGCCAGAGCGTGGACCTGCCGTCGAGCCGCACGCACATGGCGCAACTGCGCGAGGCCTTGGGCGGCCTGCGCGAAACCGTGCAGGATGTGGCGCTCAATGCCGCGCGCCTGTCCGCCTTGCTGGGCGACCAGCGCAATGCCGAGGTGCAGCGCCAAACCCTGCTGACGACCGTGCTCACCGTGTTCCAGGCGCTCCTGACCTTCTTGCTGGCTTTCGCCATGGCGCGCCAGTTCGTGGCGCGCGAGCAGGCCAAGTCCCAGGCGTTGGCGGCCCAGGCCGAACTGGTGGCGGCCCTGCAGCGCAACGAGGAAGCGCTGGAGGCCCGCGTGGCCCAACGCACCGCCGAACTGAACCACGCCAATGAGGCGCTGCGCCAGCACGAGGAGGAGCTCGTGGTCGCGCGCGCCCGGGCCGAGGGCGCCTCGCAGATGAAATCGGACTTCCTGGCCAACATGAGCCACGAGATCCGCACACCCATGAACGCCATCATCGGCCTGGGGCACCTGGCCCTCGGGACCGAGCTGACGCCCAAGCAACGCGACTACGTGCAGAAGATCCAGCGCTCGGGCCAGCACCTGCTCGGGCTGATCAACGACATCCTCGATTTCAGCAAGATCGAGGCCGGCCGGCTCGAAGTCGAGGTGGTGGATTTCGACCTGCGCGGCGTGCTCGACAACGTGGCCAACCTGCTGGCCGAGAAATGCGCCGCCAAGGGGCTGGAACTGATGTTCGACGTCTCCCCCACCCTGCCCGAACAGCTGCGTGGCGACCCGTTGCGGCTGGGGCAGATCCTGGTGAACTACGCCAACAACGCCGTCAAGTTCACCGACGCGGGCGAAATCGTTGTGCGCGTGCGCGAACTCGCTCAGGACAACGGTGCCCCCGAAGCCGGGCTGCTGCTGCGCTTCGAGGTGCAGGACACCGGCATTGGCCTCAGTGCGGAGCAGCAGGCGCGGCTGTTCCATTCGTTCGTCCAGGCCGACACCTCCACCACACGGCGCTACGGCGGCACCGGCCTGGGCCTGGCCATCTCCAAGCGGCTGGCCGAACTGATGGGCGGCGCCGTAGGGGTGGACAGCGCGCCGGGCGCGGGCAGCACCTTCTGGTTCACCGCCCGCGTCGGGCTGGGCCAGACGCGCCAGGCACCGCTGCTCCCCTCGCCCGACCTGCGTGGGAGCCGCGTGCTGGTGGTGGACGACAGCGAGCAGGCGCGCAACATCCTGGCCAGCATGCTGGAGTCCATGGGCTTTCGCGTGAGCACAGCGTCCTCGGGCGAGGAGGCCCTTGCACTGGCCCGGAACGCCGAGGCGGCGGGCATGCCCTTCGTCGTGGCCTTTCTCGATTGGAAAATGCCTGGCATGGACGGTTTCGCCACGCACGCCGAACTGGCACGGCTGGCTGCGCCGCCGGCGGGCGTCCTCGTCACCGCCTACGGGCGCGACGACGCCCTCCCGGAGCTGGAAAAGAGCGGCATGGGCCACATGCTGACCAAGCCGGTGAGCCCCTCGCAACTGTTCGATGCCGCCATGTCCGCGCTGGGACATGCGGCGCTCGCCACCCCGGGGCCCGCACACGCGCTGGCGCCCGGCAGCACCACGCGCGAGGCGCTGGCGCCCATCCGCGGCGCGCGCGTGCTGCTGGTGGACGACAACGACCTGAACCAGCAGGTGGGCGCGGAACTGCTCGGCGAGGCCGGCCTGGCGGTGGACGTGGCCGACAACGGCCAGGCGGCGCTGGACATGCTCGCACGCAACCCCTACGACGCCGTGCTGATGGACATGCAGATGCCGGTGATGGACGGGCTGACCGCCACGCGCCTGCTGCGCCAGAACCCCGCCTGGGCGCGTCTGCCCGTGCTGGCAATGACGGCCAATGCCATGAGCGCCGACCGCGACCGCTGCCTGGAGGCCGGCATGAACGGCCACATTGCCAAGCCCATCGACCCGGACGAATTGTTTGGTCAGCTGCTGCGCTGGATCCCGGCGCGCGCTCCGGCCGCTCCCGCCCCGCCGCCTCCTGCGCCGGCGGCACGCGCTCTGGCAGAAGCGCTGCGACGCATCGACGGCCTGGACAGCGCCGCCGGGCTGCGCCGCACGCTCGACAGGGCCGACGTCTACGAGGAGCTGCTGCGCCGGTTTGTTGCCGGGCAGGCCGGCGCCGTGGCCCGGGCCCGCACGCAGCTCGGCGCCGGCCTGTGGCCGGACGCGCAGCGCACCCTGCACACCCTCAAGGGCACGGCCGCCACCATTGGGGCGGCCGCGCTGGCCGCACAGGCCGAGGCCGCCGAGCAAGCGATTGCCCGGCAGGCGCCCGCGCACACGCTGGACGCCCTGCTCTCCTCGGCCGATGCCGCCTGTGCGCCGCTCGTCCAGGCGCTCGAAGCCGCCCTGCCGGCCGCTGCGCCCGCCTCGGCCGACAGCGCCGTGCAGGACAGTGGCGCCGCGCGCACGTTGCTCGCACGGCTCGATGCCTTGCTGGCCGACGACGATGCGGACGCCATCGCACTGTTCCACCAAGCGGGGCCCGACCTCCAGGCGCTGCTGGGTCCCGCGTACGGCGACCTGCAGCAAGCGCTGGAAGCGTTCGATTTCCCACAAGCCCTGCGCGCCCTGCGCGCAGCGACGCCGGCAGTCCCCGCGGACAGTGCCGGCATCCAACCCCAGGAGTGACCGCCATGACCCACCCCTTACTCGAACCCCAAGGCCGATGCACCGTTCTGGTGGTGGACGACACGCCCGAAAACCTGACCCTGATGAGCAACCTGCTGCGCGCGGACTACAAGGTCAAGCTCGCCAACAGCGGCGCGCGCGCACTGGAGATCGTCGCCGGGGAGAGCCCGCCGGACCTCATCCTGCTCGACATCATCATGCCGGAGATGGACGGCTACGAGGTGCTGCGCCGCCTGCAGTTCAACCCCGAGACGGAGGACATCCCGGTCATCTTCCTGACCGCGATGAGCGCCTCGGACGACGAAACCGTGGGGCTGGAACTGGGTGCGGTGGACTACATCACCAAGCCCGTCAACCCCGCCATCACACTGGCGCGGGTGCGCAACCACCTGCAGCTCAAGCGCGCGCGCGACATCCTGGCCAACCACAACCACTACCTGGAGCTGGAGGTGGAGCGCCGCACCAGCGAAGTGGCGGAGCTGCAGGACGTGACCATCCGCGCCATGGCCTCCCTGGCCGAAACGCGCGACAACGAAACCGGCAACCACATCCAGCGCACGCAGTACTACGTGAAGGCGCTGGCGCTGCGCATCAAGGACAACCCGCGCTTCCGGGACGAATTCACCGACGAAGCGATCGAGATGATCTTCAAGTCCGCGCCACTGCACGACATCGGCAAGGTGGGCATCCCGGACCGGATCCTGCTCAAGCCCGGCAAGCTCACGCCGGAGGAATTCGAGATCATGAAGACCCACACCACGCTGGGCCTGGAGGCGATCCTGGCGGCCGAGAGCCACACCGTGCAGGGCAACCCCTTCTTCCGCTACGCCAAGGAGATTGCCCACAGCCACCAGGAAAAGTGGGACGGATCGGGCTACCCGCAAGGGCTGGGCGGCAACAACATCCCGCTGTCGGCGCGCCTCATGGCGGTGGCCGACGTGTACGACGCGCTGATTTCTGAGCGCGTGTACAAGAAGGCCTTCAGCCACGAGGAGGCGGTGCGCATCATCCTGGACGGCCGGGGCAGCCATTTCGACCCCGACCTGGTGGACGCCTTCATGGAGCTGTCGGAGGATTTCCGCCAGATCGCGCTGCGCTTTGCCGACGGCGAGCACACGCTGCACGCGCAGCGCGAGCGCCTGG
>MEDL01000170.1 GCA_001724785.1 Acidovorax sp. SCN 68-22
ATGCCGACGTTCGGCCGAAAGCCGTCCCGGTCAAGCATAATCAAACCCCAAATTTTTAAACTGTGTCCATTATGCACGGCGCCTAGCGCGCAGCAAGTGGACGGCCCCGTTCTGCCTGCAATCGACTCCCGATGAAAGCCTCCCAATTCTTCATTTCCACCCTCAAGGAAGCTCCGGCGGACGCCGAAGTGGTCAGTCACAAACTCATGACGCGGGCCGGGCTGATCAAGAAGCTGGGCGCTGGCATTTATAACTACATGCCTCTGGGCCTGCGCGTGATCCGCAAGGTGGAAGCCATCGTGCGTGAAGAGATGAACCGCGCGGGTGCTGTCGAGCTGACCATGCCGGTGGTGCAGCCCGCCGAGCTCTGGCAGGAAACGGGGCGCTTTGAGAAAATGGGCCCCGAGCTGCTGCGCATCCAGGACCGCCATGGCCGTGACTTCGTGGTGCAGCCGACCAGCGAAGAAGTGATCACTGACATCGCCCGTCAAGAGCTCAAGAGTTACAAGCAGCTGCCGAAGAACTTCTACCAGATCCAGACCAAGTTCCGCGACGAGCGCCGCCCCCGTTTTGGCCTCATGCGCGGACGTGAGTTCATCATGAAGGATGCCTACAGCTTTGACCGCGACCAAGTGGCCGCCAAGGCCAGCTACCAGGTGATGGCTGCTGCCTACCGGCGGATCTTTGACCGCTTCGGCCTGACCTACCGTGCCGTGGCCGCTGACAGCGGTGCCATCGGGGGGGACCTGTCGGAAGAGTTCCAAGTGATTGCCGCCACGGGCGAAGACGCCATCGTCTACTGCCCGCAGAGCGACTATGCCGCCAATATGGAAAAGGCAGAGGCGCTGGCCCCCGCCGGACCACGCGGCGCTGCCACGCAGGCGCTGACCAAGACGGCGACCCCGGGCAAGAGCACCTGCGCCGATGTGGCGGAACTGCTGGGTGTTCCGCTCAACACCACCGTGAAGTCGCTGGTGCTGGCTACAGACGAAACCAACGAAGCCGGTGAGATTGTCAAGACCCAGGTCTGGCTGCTGCTGCTGCGCGGCGACCATGACATGAACGAGATCAAGGTCGGCAAGGTGCCCGGACTGGCGGGCTTCCGCTTCGCGACGCTGGGCGAAATCGAGGACCACTTTGGCTGCAAGCCGGGGTACCTGGGCCCCATCGGCCTCAAGAAACCTTTGAAGATCGTGGTAGACCGGGAAGTCGCTGTGATGGCCGACTGGATATGCGGCGCCAACGAAGTGGACTTTCACATCACCGGCGTCAACTGGGGCCGCGACCTGCCCGAGCCCGACATGGTGGCTGACCTGCGCAACGTGGTGGCGGGCGACCGCTCCCCGGACGGCAAAGGCGAGCTGGCGATCGAGCGCGGCATCGAAGTGGGCCATGTGTTCTACCTGGGCACCAAGTACAGCAAGGGCATGAACGCAACCTTCCTGGGCGACGATGGCAAGCCAGCATTCTTCGAAATGGGTTGCTACGGCATTGGCGTGACGCGCCTGCCCGCCGCCGCCATTGAACAAAACCACGACGAGCGCGGCATCATCTGGCCGGACGCCATTGCACCGTTCACGGTGGTGGTCTGTCCCGTGGGCATGGACCGCAGCGAGGCCGTCAAGGCTACGGCCGAGCAGCTGTATGCCGACCTGCTGGCCGCAGGCGTGGACGTGATTCTGGACGACCGTGGCGAGCGTCCCGGCGCCATGTTTGCCGACTGGGAGCTTATCGGCGTGCCCCACCGCGTGACCATCGGCGACAAGAGCTTGAAGGAAGGTGTGGGCGAGTACCAGCACCGCCGTGATGCCGCAGCCACCAAGGTGGCCGTGGCCGACATCCTGGCCCACGTGAAGGGCCGCATGGCCGTATGAGCAAGAGAGGCGCCATCTTGAACCCTCCGTGGGCTGCGGCTACTGGCAGCCCCGGGGGGCTGTCACGCCGCGGCTGCCTGGTATCGCTGGCGTCGCTGGCAGCGCCCGCTGCCTGGCTGGGCGCGCCGCAGCTGGCGCACGCCGGTGGGCAGCTGGAGGAGCCCCTGATGGACTCGGTGCGTACCGCACTCAGCTCGGCCATTGCCAACCAGGCGCCGCCCGAGCCGGAGTTTTTCACCACCGAAGCGCGCCTGCACTACCTGCGGTGGCTGGGCACGCAGAGCGATCGCCTGCGCCCGCGCAAGCCGGACCTGGAGGTACGCCGCGACTTCCTGCAGACGGTCTGGTACGAATCCAAGCGCGCCGGGCTGGATGTCTCCCTGGTCCTGGGGCTGATCCAGGTGGAAAGCGGATTCCGCAAGTTTGCGGTGTCCAGCGTCGGAGCGCGGGGCTACATGCAGGTCATGCCGTTCTGGACGCGCGTGATTGGCGACGGCGACCCGGGCAAGCTGTTTCACATGCAGACCAATCTGCGTTTTGGCTGCGTCATCCTGCGCCACTACATTGACCGGGAGCAGGGCGATCTGTTCATGGCCCTGGGCCGCTACAACGGCAGCCGAGGCCGGTCGCCCTACCCGGATGCCGTGTTTGCGGCCCAGCGCAAGTGGCTGTTTGCCGACCGGCCGGAGTCGCCCGCCGCTTAAATTAGTGGACGGGGCATGACACCGGCCGGGCCCCGGTCACTGCGCGGTGGTTGCTGCGGGGGCTGACGGGTTCGCCGCAGTGCCGACAGAGGCCCCGCCCAGCCGGGACACCATGACCTGGTCGATGCGGTAGCTGTCCACGTCCAGCACCTCAAACTTGTAGCCGCCCCAGCTCACGCTGTCGGTGCGGCGCGGCACGCGGCGCAGCATCACCATCAGAAAGCCCGCCAGGGTTTCGTATTCGCCGGTGTGCGGCAACTCGTCCAGCGACAGTGCGTGCAGCACATCCTCGATGGGCGTCACACCGTCGATGAGCCAGGAGTTTTCGTCCCGCTGCACGATCTGCTCCTCATCCACTGGGCCCACCAGGTCACCCATCACGGTGCTCATCACGTCGTTCAGCGTGACCACGCCCACCACCAGGCTGTATTCGTTCACGATGACCGCAAAGTCCTCGTGCACTTGGCGGAACTGCTCCAGCACTTCCGACAACGTGAGCCGGTCGGGCACGATCAGCACTTTGCGCACCAGGCTGTCGTCGGCCAGCGAAATCGGCTGGTTGTTCAGCACGCGCTGGAACAAATCCTTGGCATCCACATAGCCGACCACATGGTCGATGTCCCCCTCGCACACCGGATAGGTCGAAAACGGCTCGGCCGCAATGCGCAGGCGGATCACCGAGTCGGGCTCGTCGCGCAGGAAGAACGCCACCCGGTCGCGCGGCGACATGGCGCTGGACACCGTGCGCGTGTCCAGCTCAAACACGTTGGTGATGACCTGTTGCTCGCGCGCTGCCAGCACCCCGGCGCGGGCACCGGCCTCCATCATGGCCAGGATGTCGTCGGAGGTGATGCGGTCGTCGCGCAACGATGACAAGCCCAACAGGCGGAACAGCGCATCCGCCCCCCGGCTGTAGAACCATACCAGCGGCCGCAGCAGCGTCATGCACCAGGCCATGGGCTGGGCGAGCCGCACCACCAGCCGTTCGGGCTCCGCCATGCCCAGGCGTTTGGGGAACAGGTCGGCAAACAGGATGAACAGCGAGGTGATGATGAGGAAAGACGCTAGGAAACCCGCCCGCTCGGCCGTGGGGCCCGACATCCACAGCGCAAACAGTTCGCTGAAGTGCGGGCTCAGCGCCCCTTCGCCCACGATACCGCCCAGGATGGCCACGGCGTTTTGACCTACCTGCACCACCGTGAAGTAGTCGCCCGGCTGCTCTTGCATGCGCAGCACCCGGTCCGCGCGCGCATCGCCTTCGTCGGCCATCTGGCGCAGGCGCAGGCGGCGGGCGGCCGCGAGCGAAATCTCGGCCATGGAGAAAAAGGCGCTGGCTGCAATCAGCAGCCCGATCACGAAGAGGCTTTGGGACAGGGTCATGGGACGGGGGTGGAGCCGGTGCACGGTGTGTGTGCCACGGGCCACCAAGTGTATCTGCGCACCTTGTGCGCCGGCCTGCTGATGCTGCCTGGGTGGGTGGTGGCAACCCCGCGCCAGGCCTTTGCTTGGCGTGGCGGGGGAGGCGGCACCAGCAGGCGACCGCGCTACTTACTGCACAAAGCCGATGCGGCTGCGCCCCGTGGCCGCCTTGGGCAGGTCGGTGATCTCCACGGTAGACCGGCGGTCCAGCCGCGCGTTGCCAAAGCCTGTCATCAGCGCCCGCCGCATCTCGCGCGGGGGCATCTGGGCCAGGTGGTCGAGCACGTCGTCCAGCGGCTCGGGGTCGATCAGGCGGCCCCAGTCATGCCCCGCGCGGATGCCCTGGTACAGATTGCGGGCGATGGTGCGGGCCTGATCCAGCGTGGGCGCCTCCACCTCGAACACGTTCATGCGATTCAGGATGGGGTCGGGAATGCCGCGCGTGTCGTTGGCTGTGGTGATCCAGATCACCTGGCTCGCGTCAATGGCCACCTCGGCAAACTCGTCGGTAAAGCTCTGGGCGGTGTCGTACTCCAGCAAGCTGTACAGCGCACCCAGCGGGTCGTACTGCGCATCGCTGCTGGCCTTGTCGATCTCGTCCACCACGATGACCGGGTTGGCGTATTCGCCCTCCACAAGCGCTTCAAACACTTTGCCAGGCCGCGCGCCCTTCCATTGTGCGGACGAGCCCGACAGCAGCCAGCCAGCGGTCATGGAACTCATCGGCAGCAGGTTCATGCCCGTGCCCAGCAGCTCGGCCAGATGGCGTGCAAAGTGGGTCTTGCCGATGCCGGGCGGGCCTAGCAGCAGCATGGGCGTGACTTCCAGGCCATCGCTGCTGTCCTGTGCCAGCGCCACGTGGCGCTTCACGTCGTCCAGCACCTCGGTGAAGTTGGGCAACTGCTCGTACAGGCTGGCCATGTCGGGCACGCCAGAGGGCTTGACCTGAAAACGCTCCGGGCCACGCTCCAGCATGCGTTCGTACACGGTGCGCAGGGTTTCGTATTCGCGCTGGTTGCCCGACTCTTGCAACCGGGCCAGCTTGCGTTCCACATCACCCGGATGGAACACGTTGCGCATCTGGGCCACCGGCAGGCGCAGGGCGGGGGACTGGGGAACAAGGCTATGGCTGGTCATTGCATGCTCCTGTGAGGGTTACGTCACGCAATCATTCAAGCACACAACATGCCCGCTGCTCCATCGGAAAAGCCCCTGATTGGTGCCTCTGTTGCGGGCAAACAAAAAGGCCGCCCGAAGGCGGCCTGATGGCGGGTGGCGCAACGGCTGCGTCGATCAGCCTTCGGTGCCCAGCACATGCTTGAGTTCGCCCGATTCGTACATCTCCATCATGATGTCCGAGCCGCCAATGAACTCGCCCTTCACGTACAGCTGCGGGATCGTGGGCCAGTTGCTGTATTCCTTGATGCCCTGGCGGATTTCGTCGTCTTCCAGCACGTTGACGGTGACCACGCTCTTGGGGTCCACGCCGCAGGCCTTCAGGATCTGGATCGCGCGGCCGGAGAAGCCGCACATGGGGAAGCTGGCGCTGCCCTTCATGAACAGCAGGATGTCGCTGGATTTGACGAGGGCGTCGATACGTTGTTGGGTGTCGCTCATGGGTAAAACTCCTTGAAAGAGGCGGGCGGGCCTGGGTAGGGGAGGGCCCGCAATGGGATGGATTATTTCACTGTCTGCGCCAGCGGCCACTGCCCGCCCGAGCAACGCGCAATGCCCGCGAGGTCATTGCGGCTTTGTACCAGGGCAAAACCCTGGGTGGCGAGCAGGGCCTGCACGGCTTCGGCCTGGTCGTAGCCATG
>MEDL01000171.1 GCA_001724785.1 Acidovorax sp. SCN 68-22
GGGCGATCGTGTCGTTCGCCATAGTGTGCGTGATGTTCATCGTGCACACGATGCCTCGACACTGGGTCTATCTCAAGATGGGATTGCCGGACGCTTACCTTGATTCGCTGGGAGACAGCGCCCCTCGTGATGCTGAGCACGCTGGCCGCGCGATCAAAGCTTTGCTGCTCGACCACAGTGGCAAACGTTTCCAACTGATCACGATCCAGCATATGGGGCGGCTCCGGCAGTGCCAGCGAAGGCAGATCGCTGTCTGCATCCATTTAGCTGGGAGCTGCGAAATCCTGTCTAGATGGCGCGGGTATCGTGCGCGTCTCAATGGTTTCCAGTCGTTTCCGTCCGTCTGAGCTTCTTGGAACGAATTTATGGCACGCGGCGTTTCACGAACCGAGACTCATGGAGTTGCGTTTCCGATTTGTGGATGGTCCTTCGGATAGTCTCCACAAGGTGCCGCACCTCAAAATTCGCCGCTCGCCGACTTGCGAACCATAGCGCTGCTGGCGCATTCGCCAAGGCCTTTCGCGGCATAAACGGCCGCCTTCCCACCGCCGTTTCACTCTGGTGGGCCCCTTCCATTTATTCCACGGTGCCCAGGCGTTCGCGCCTAGACGCAGCGCTTTGGGTTTCGCACGGCGACCGACGAATGCGGGGCAGGGTGCAAACCTGAGCAGACTCGATGACCGGGGGACGGATTCCCAATCCAGCTCCCTCGGAAATTGGGGCAGTGTTCCTTGGGGCGCAGACGACACGACTTTTTTGGATCACTGGGCAGGCCCTGAGGCCGCGATCGATGAAACATCTTTTACGGTTGTTTGCCGTGTGGATTCAATCACCGGGTGCGATCTGGCAATCTTTGAGCATTTGTCGGTTGCCTTTCAATTCAGGACTGTCCCGTGGTCCAAAAGGACGAGAAGAACAGTGGATTGGATCTGTGAAGCATGAAGTGACTGGAGGTTGGTATGTGGCTGCTCGTTGCGCGTGAACCCCGGGCAAATGCACCGCACTGGACCGGTCGACGATGGCTCGCGGCCATCGATGCAGTGGTCTGGCCGCTGTTCTGGGTATTCCTGCTGGGCCAGATCGATGCACCCGTCGGGATCGTCGGCCCCATGGTCGTTGCGATTGCGCTCCTGGCCTCAGCAGAGCGAATCCATCGCGCGGTGTGGGTCAATCACCGCTACTGGTTCACCACCTGGCGCTGGGGTCGTATCGCTGCCTCGCTGTTCGTGATCGGGGTGGTTCTGAAGCTTGCTGTTTCGGTTTGACCCCAGGTTTCCTGTGCTATCTGTTCGAAAACTCCGCTGGATCGTTGGCCGTGTGGGTCCCTTTGGAGCGGGGGCTGAGGAAGGTCACCGCCGTGATGTGGTCACGCACCCAGTAGATGCCGAGTTCGGCATCGGCAGAGCCCACGCTGGGCGGAAAGCACTCATCCCACCCTTCGCGTGGGCCGCCCACTGGCGCAATCGCCCAGAGCTTGGTTGGCAGCGGCTGTGCGACGTTGGCCATCTTCACGTGCTCGTTGATGAAGGCGACATCCATCGGATAGAACACCCACGCCTCATCTGCCCCCAGCCGGAAGAACTGGAAGTTGCATCCCAGCGCGTGGCCTGGATAGGCGGGAAAACGGGTTCCACTGGGCAGGGTGCTTGCAGTGGGTTTCGGCTCTGGGGATGCCTGTTGGCCTACATCACGCAGTACAGGGGGGACATCGTAAGGTCGCTCCAGACGTTTGCCGATTTCAGCCCATCGTCTCCCCGCTGCGTTGGCGCGCTCGCGCTGCAATGCCTCGGTGCGCTGTCGCACGGCACTCACTTCGGCCTCTATGGCGGCTTGTGCGGCGGCCCGGAGACCCAGCGTGTCGAGGTGATACCTCCAGCGAAAGCTCACCGTCTGCTTGAGAATGGCCATGGCGTCCTCGCGCGTGCGGGTGCCTGATGGCCATGCGGCTGAGACCACCAGTGAGCCGTACGCGCAGTGCTCAGGCTGGTCGTCGACCTGAGGGACGCCCGCGTCGTCCACCTGGACGAACAGCGCAAAGGCAGCACCCGTGTCCAGCGCACCGGTGGCCACCACCTTGGACTTCGGGGGATGCTCTCTCCATGCGAGAGGGCCTGAAATCTGAGCGTTCCACTCTACGGCCTGTGAGCGGTCCAGCCACGCCGAGATAACGCCTGCCGAGGTCCTGTATTCGGGCAACACGAGCGCCCCACGCTCGGCCAACTCGCGTGCAAATTCGATGCCCAGGCTTCTGGCGAGGTTCTCCGCACCGGCTTCGCACTCGGGGCGCTCCTGTGAGGCCTCGTGTGAGAAGTGCCACTCGTTGGTGTCTCCCTGTTTGGCCACCAGCGGGCTCTTGCACATGGGGCAGAAACATCCGCACGTAGCCCCTCGTAAGACTTCGCCGACGAAGCGTATGGCTCCGCTGGCATCAATCGCCATGATCTGGATGCTGGACATGGGTTGCTCAGTCCTCTCGCGCGTACCGAGTCAAAGGTTTCACCAGTGATGCCAGAGGAAGCATGCGTTTGCAGTCCTCGTCCAGCGGCAAGCCCTGGTACAACCCCACTAGATCCAGCAGCTCGGACACGGCTCCGTTTTCCACGCCTGTAGGTTCAAGGTGTTTCATGCACTCCACATCGACCATATCGAGCACGAGGTCCTGGCGATCGACCGGGATGGTGCTGCGCTCTTGTGGGCCTTGAGGGCGCACTTGCGCTCCTCGATAGGCTACGAAGAATGCATTTTGACCCTGAAGTCGGCGACTCGAAGGGGCTCGGACTCATTGAGCAGGCAATCCAGCTTCAAAAGCTTGAGGACTCGAATGCCTGACTATCCTCTCCGAGTCGTCCCGATGGAGAACCTGTCCGTTTCAGTGCGATGTCGCTGGGCGTGACTGGCTCCACAGATCCAGTTCGCTGCGGCGCCAGGCCACTGCGCGCACACCGAGACGAACGGGGCAGGGGAACTGTTGTTGGGCGATGAGCCTGTATATCGTCGATCGACCCAAGCCCGTCATCTGTATGACGGATGGCATGCGCAGAAACACGGTCGAAACTTGATCCTGTGTTTCCGGGGGTGGGGCAGAGGTCTGTTGCACGGCAATCTCCCGGTGGAGGCATGTAGGCAACTGTAGGGCGCTGCGGGCGCCTCGGTCATGCTGGATTCGCTGACAAATCTAGCGCATAGAGTTGTATCACCGAGCTTCTCGACGTCTTAGATGCCGTCTTGGCAAGACCGGTCTGTTGCGATCCGGACACATGCATGTTTCCGCGGAGAATTTCGGACACGTGTCGGACACGGCGTATCCAGAAAGCAAAAGAGTCAGCAGGCGCTAACCTGCTGACTCTTGATTTACTTGGCTCCCCGACCTGGACTCGAACCAGGGACCTGCGGATTAACAGTCCGGCGCTCTACCGACTGAGCTATCGAGGAAAATCGGCATGAAAAAGCCCTGCCGGCGCACGCAGGGCTTTTGGTTTTTTGGCTCCTCGACCTGGGCTCGAACCAGGGACCTACGGATTAACAGTCCGGCGCTCTACCGACTGAGCTATCGAGGAACAAGCCTTGCATTATATACAAGGAATTGCGCCCTCAGACCGAATCAAGGGTCCGCAGGCGGCTCGGGCCGGCACCACAGCCAGACCAGGACGCAGGCCATGCTGGCGCTGCCCATGATGGCTGCCCAGCGCTGCGAAACCGTGAGAAACAGGATCACCGCGCACAGCGCCATGAGGAAGCTCGCATTCCATTTGGCGCGCCGGCTCACCCAGCCGCCGCGCGCCCAATCGCGCAGCATGGGGCCGAACAGGCGGTGGTACCACAGCCATTCGTGCAGGCGCGGCGAGCTGCGCGCGGCCGCCCAGGCGGCCAGCAGGATGAACACCGTGGTCGGCAGGCCCGGCACGAAGATGCCGACGACGCCGAGCCCCAGACACAGCACGGCGAACCCGTGCAGCACCCAGCGCAGCACGCGGGGCACGGGCGGCAGGGTGGGCGGCGGCGGAATTCCGGGGGCCGGGGGCGGTGCGTCGTTCATGTCGGAGCGTGTGGCGGTCGCGTTATTCTCGCCAATCGGCACAGCCCTACCGCCAAAACAGGAAGGCCACATGGCAATTCAATCCATTCTCAAGATGGGCGACCCGCGCCTGCTGCGCGTTGCGCGCCCCGTTTTGGCGTGGAACACGCCGGAGCTGCGTGCCCTGGTCGCCGACATGTACGACACCATGCGCGCGGCGAGCGGCGCCGGCCTGGCCGCGCCGCAGATCGGCGTGGATCTGCAGGTCGTGATCTTCGGCTCGAACGAAGCCAACCCGCGTTATCCCGGGCGCGAAGCCATTCCGCCGACCGTGCTCATCAACCCCGTGGTCACCCCGCTCGGCAGCGAGGAAGAAGACGATTGGGAGGGCTGCCTGTCGGTGCCGGGCTTGCGCGGGCGCGTGCCGCGCTGGCAGCGCGTGCGCTACCAGGGCTTCGATGTGGAAGGCGCGCCCATCGACCGCACGGTGCAGGGCTTCCACGCGCGCGTGGTGCAGCACGAGTGCGACCACCTGGCGGGTGTGCTCTACCCCATGCGCATGCGCGACATGCGCCAGTGGGGCTTCACCGAGGTGCTGTTCCCCGACCTCGCGCCCGACACCGACGATTGAACCCGCTCAGCCGCGGTTGCCGCGCCAGACCAGCACCGGCACCTTGCTGTGCGTGAGCACCTTCTGGGTTTCGCTGCCGATGATCATGGCCTCGATGCCGCGCCGGCCGTGCGAGGCCATGAAGATCAGGTCGCAATCGCGGTCGCGCGCCGCACGCAGGATGGCTTCGTACGGCCGGTCGCTGGCCACCATCACCGTGTCGCAGGCCACGCCTTCGGCACGCGCGGCTTCCTGGATGGTGTCGAGTGCGCGGTCGGCCTCGGCGCGCGCCTGGCGTTCGAAATCGGCCCGGGTGTCCGTCGGCAGGCCCGGGTGCTGGCCCATGAGGCGCAGCTCGGGCAGGGCGTGAAAGCCGGTGATCTTGGCGCCCGCGGCCTTGGCAAAGCGCGCGGCTTCGGTAGCGGTCTGGCGCGAGAGGGAGGAGCCGTCCGTGGGAACGAGCAGGTGCTGAAACATGCGAGAGTCCTTTGATGGCGTGCCGGGAAGGGGCTCGGCACCACTGCCCGGGCCCATGGTAGCGGCTTTGCAGCGCCGGGCCAATGGCAAAATTTCAAGCAAAAAAGGCCTCTACCGCTTGTGTTTAAAGGTTTTATTGCTATCAATAAAGTAGTTTCCGTGCTTACGCGCCGTTGCCGGCCAGCGCCTGCAGCAGCTCGGTCTCGATGCGGATCTGCGCGGCGTTGTTCTGCAGTTCCGGCCCCTGCACCAGAAAGGTGTCTTCCACGCGCTCGCCCAGGGTGCTGATCTTGGCCAGCTGCACGCTCAGCTGGTGGCGCGCCAGCACGCGGGCGATGTGGTACAGCAGGCCGGCACGGTCGCTGGCCGACACGCCCAGCAGCCAGCGCTGGGCTTTTTCGTCCGGCCGCAGCGTCACGCGCGGTGCCATGGGAAAGTGGCGCACCCGGCGCGAGACGCGTTTGCGCCCCGGTTCGGGCAGGGCGCTGTCGTCCTGCAGCGCGTGCATCAGGCCGCTTTCCACCAGGTGCGTCAGCTCGCGGTAGTGGCCGGGCAGGTTGTCGCTGACCACCTGGAAGGTGTCGAGCGCGTAGCCGTTCTGCGTGGTGTGGATGCGCGCGTCCAGGATGGAAAAGCCCGCCTG
>MEDL01000172.1 GCA_001724785.1 Acidovorax sp. SCN 68-22
TCGGGGTAGTCCTTCACCATGGGGAAGTACAACTGCCCTTCGTAGCGCACCATCAGGGGGCGGTCGTTGCTGACCAGCTCGGCGCACAGGCTGACCGCCACCAGCACGACAAAAACCACCAGGCTCCAGTAGCCCAGCCGGTTGCGCTTGAAGCGCAGCCAGGCGCGGCGGGACGGCGAGAGCGAGGGCGACGGCGAAGAAGAAGCGGTGCGCATGCCGTGGTGGGGATCAATCGAACTTCACGCGCGGGTCCACCCACACGTAGCAGAGGTCGGAAATCAGCTTGGTGAACAGGCCGATCAGCGTGAACAGGTACAGCGTGCCCAGCACCACCGGGTAGTCGCGCCGGATGACGCTTTCGTAGCTCAAGAGGCCCAGGCCGTCGAGCGAGAACAGCGTCTCGATCAGCAGCGAGCCGGTGAAGAACGCGCCGATGAAGGCCGCCGGAAAGCCGGTGATGATGGGAATGAGCGCGTTGCGGAACACGTGCTTCCACAGCACCTGCCGCTCGGAGAGGCCCTTGGCGCGCGCCGTCAGCACGTACTGCTTGCGGATCTCCTCCAGGAAGGCGTTCTTGGTCAGCATGGCGGTGACGGCAAAGCTGCCCAGCACCATGGCCGTGATGGGCAGGGTGATGTGCCACAGGTAGTCCACGATGCGCGCGCCCCAACTCAGTTCCTCCCAGTTGCCCGAGGTCAGCCCGCGCAGTGGGAACCACTGCAACTGCCCGCCAAAGACGACCAGCAGCGCCACGCCCAGCACGAAGCCCGGGATGGCATAGCCCACCAGGATCAGCAGCGTGGTCACCAGGTCGAAGCGCGAGCCGGCGCGCACCGCCTTGGCCACGCCCAGCGGCACGGCCACGAGGTAGCTGATGAAGAAGGTCCACAGGCCGAGGCTGATGGACACGGGGAGCTTTTCCTTCACCAGCGTCCACACGTCCTTGTTCTGGAAGAAGCTGCGCCCGAGGTCGAAGCGCGCGAACTGGCCGAGCATCTGCAGGAAGCGCTCGTGCGCCGGCTTGTCGAAGCCGTACAAGGCCTTGATCTGCTCCAGGCGCTGCGGGTCCACGCCCTGGGCGCCGCGGTAGCCCATGCCGCCGCCCTCGGCGCCGCGCCCGGCCCCGGCCCGCGCCTCGGCCAGGTACTGCTCCACCGGCCCGCCGGGCACGAACTGCACCACGGCAAAGGTCAGCAGCAGCACGCCCAGCAGCGTGGGCAGCATGAGCAGGATGCGCTTGAGGATGTAGGCGAACATGGGGTGGAACGTGTCTCGCGCTTAACGCCGGCTTGGCTCGGTCTGGGGAGGCAGCCTGGCCCACCAGGTGCCGATCACCCAGCTCTCCCCCGGCGAATACGGCGGCAGCGCCTCCGGCCGCGCCAGGCGCCAGGCGTTGTAGGCCATGCGGTGCGTGCCGGCCGTCCACTGCGGGATCAGGTAGTGGCTGCTGACGATGATGCGCTCGAGGGCATGGCAGGCGGGCAGGAGCTGCGCCTGGGTCTTGGCGCTGGTCATGGCGGCGATCATGGCGTCCACCGCCGGGTTCTTGACGCCGGCGAAGTTGCCCGAATCCTCGGTGTCGGCCGCCTGGCTGCCGAACAGGTCGGCGAATTCCTGGCCGGGGTTGTTCGTGCCCTGGTAGGCAATGGAGGTGATGTCGAAATCGAACTTCTGCAGGCGCTGCTGGTAGAGCGCGAAATCGACCGAGCGGAAGGTGAGCGTGATGCCCAGCTTTTCCAGGTTGCGCATCCAGGGCGTGACGGTGCGCACGCCGCCCTCGTTGCTGTCCATGTATTCGAGCACCAGCGCCTCGCCGGCGGCGTTGCGCAGAGCGCCGTCCTGCACCGCCCAGCCAGCCTCGTTCAGCAGGGCCTTGGCGCGGCGCAGGTTGCCCCGCAGGCTGTGCTCGCCATCGGTACGCGGGGGTTGCTGCATGGGGCCGAAGGCGGCGGCGGGAATGCTCTTGCGCCAGGGCTCCATGAGCGCGAGCTCTTCGGGCGAGGGGCTGCCGTGCGTCTCGCAGGCGGTGTTGCCGAACAGGCCGTGCACGCGCTGGTAGGCGCCGTAGAACAGCTGGCGGTTCATCCATTCGTAGTCGATCGCCAGGCCCAGCGCCTCGCGCACGCGCGCGTCCTGCAGGAAGGGCTTGCGCGTGTTGAGCACGTAGCTCTGGAAGCCCGCCGGCAGCTTGTGCGCGAACTCGCCCTTGACGAGCTCGCCGCTGTCGAACTTTTTGCCGTTCACGCGCCGCGCCCAGTCGCCGGCGCTGAAAAAGCGCATCAGATCGAATTCGCCGGCTTTCAGCGCTTCGAGGCGGGCGGTGGCGTCCTTGTAGATCTTCACTTCGATGCGGTCGAAGTTGTTCTGCCCGCGGCGCACGGCCAGGTCCTTGGCCCAGTAGCCCGGGTCGCGCAGGTAGGTGATGTCCTTGCCGAAGCGCACCGGGCCGATCTTGTACGGCCCGCTGCCGATGGGGATGTCGGTCACGACCTGGTCGAAGGGCTTGGGCTTGCCGCCGTCCATGCCCCAGGCACGGCTGAATACCGGCAGGCCGCCGACCGTCAACGGCAGCTCGCGGTTGGGCTTCTTGAAGCGGTAGCGCACGGTGCGCGGGTCGACCACCTCCACGCCGGCCACGTCGATCAGCAGGGTCTTGTAGGCGGGCGAGGTGAACGGCCCGACCAGGGTTTCGTAGCTGTACGCCACGTCCTGCGCCAGCACCGGGTCGCCGTTGTGAAAACGCGCCTCCGGCCGCAGGCGGAAGGTGGCCGAAAGGCCGTCGGGCGCCACCTCCACGTCCTCGGCCAGCAGGCCGTAGCCGGTGGCGGTTTCGTCCAGCGAGCCGGTGAGCAGGCTGTCGAACATCAGCTCGGCCAGGTAGGCGGGCGCGCTGCCTTTGATGGTGAAGGGGTTGTACTTGTCGAAGGTGGAGGTGCGCTGGTTGCTCACCAGGCGCAGCTCGCCGCCCTTGGGCGCCTCGGGGTTCACATAGGCGAAATGCGCGAAGCCGGGCGGGTACAGCGGCTCGCCCCACAGGGCGTAGGCATGCGCCGCCCACGCGGGCAGCGCCAGCCAGCAGGTGGAAAGGAGCAGCCAGAATCGCATGCGAGAATTCTGCACCACGCTGGCCCGGCGCCCGCCCTCGGGGGCCTTTGCCGAACCTTCCAGGCCAGCGCATCCACCCACCCTTTCGCTACAGGAGTTCCACCATGGGCTTTCTCACCGGCAAGAAGCTGCTCATCACCGGCGTGTTGTCCAACCGCTCCATCGCCTACGGCATTGCGCGCGCCTGCCACCAGCAGGGCGCCGAGCTCGCCTTCAGCTACGTCGGCGAGCGCTTCAAGGACCGCATCACCGAGTTCGCCGCCGAGTTCGATTCCCAGCTGGTGTTCGACTGCGACGTGGCGAGCGACGAGCAGATCGCGCGCATGTTCGCCGACCTGGCGCAGACCTGGCCCACGTTCGACGGCTTCGTGCACAGCATCGGCTTCGCGCCGCGCGAGGCGATTGCCGGCGACTTCCTCGAAGGCCTGTCGCGCGAGGGTTTCCGCGTGGCGCACGACATCAGCGCCTACAGCTTCCCGGCCATGGCCAAGGCCGCCCTGCCCTACCTGAACGACAAGGCGGCCCTGCTGACCCTGTCCTACCTGGGTGCGCTGCGCACCATCCCCAACTACAACACCATGGGCCTGGCCAAGGCCAGCCTGGAAGCAAGCGTGCGCTACCTGGCCGAGGCGCTCGGCCCCAAGGGCATGCGCGTCAACGGCATCAGCGCCGGCCCGATCAAGACGCTGGCGGCCAGCGGCATCAAGGACTTCGGCAAGCTGCTCGCCGGCGTGGCCGGCGCCTCGCCACTGCGCCGCAACGTGACCATCGAAGACGTGGGCAACGTGGCCGCGTTCCTGATGAGCGACCTGGCCAGTGGCATGACGGCCGAGATCACCTACGTGGACGGCGGCTTCAGCCAGACGGCCGGTGTGAGCCGCGACACGGTCTAAGGCCAAAATTTCAAGTAAAAAAGGCCTCCAGCGCTTACCGCATACGCGTTAGCAGCTATTGATTGGATAGTAATGCGACGCCGCGACGTGCTGGGCCTGTGGCTGCTTGCAGCGGGCACCTGGGTGCGCGCCGAGGCGCCGCCCGCCTTGCTGCTGGCGCGCGTCTACCAGCCCGGTCTGCCGCTCCAGGATTACTGGGTGAGCGAGAAGTACGACGGCGTGCGCGGCCACTGGGACGGCCAGCGCCTGCGCACGCGCGGCGGTGAGGCCATCACACCGCCCGCCTGGTTCACCGCCGGCTGGCCGGCCATGGCGCTGGACGGCGAACTCTGGGCCGGGCGCGGCCGGTTTGCAGAGGCGCAATCGACCGTGCGCCAGCAGCACGCCGGCGACGCCGCGTGGCGGAACATGCGCTACATGGTGTTCGACCTGCCCACGCACCCCGGCCGCTTCGACGAGCGCCTGCCGGCCCTGCGGGCGGCCGTGGCGGCCATCGCCCAGCCTTGGGTGCAGGCCGTGCCGCAGCGGCGCGTGGCCAGCCACGAAGCCCTGCACGCGCTGCTGGCGCGCACCGTGCGCGCCGGCGGCGAGGGCCTGATGCTGCACCGCGGCGCATCGCACTACCAGGCGGGCCGCAGCGACGACCTCATCAAGCTCAAGACGCACGAGGACGCCGAAGCGCGCGTGCTGGCCCACCTGCCCGGCAAGGGCCAGCACGCGGGCCGCATGGGCGCCCTGCTGGTGGAGATGCCCGATGGCCAGCGCTTCCGGCTCGGCGCCGGCTTCAGCGATGCGGACCGCGCCGCGCCGCCGCCCATAGGCAGCTGGGTCACCTACCGCTACCGGGGCGTGCACGCCAGCGGCCTGCCGCGCTTTGCCAGCTTCGTGCGGGTGCGCGAGGACATGCCGGCGCACTGAGAACGTTTCGGAATTCGCTATTTCGCTATTGAATGAATAGCGGCCAACGCTTACCCAGTAATCGCTGGAGGCCAATTTGACCAATATTCAGGCTCAGACGATGCGCCCGTAGGGTCCGTCGTCGCCCACCTGCACGATGTTGTCGGCGGTGGTCAGCGGCTTGGGGTTCTTGCGGGCCGTGGTGGTTTCGGCCACGCAGTCGGCGTAGTACCGGACCTGGCCATTCTCGTCTTCCACCTCCACCAGGCCGTGGATGTCGGTCTCGAAGCCGGGGCACAGCTTGGCGAACTCGCGCGCGAACTTGAGGTAGTCGACGATCTTCTTGTTGAACACCTCGCCGGGGATCAGGAGCGGGATGCCCGGCGGGTACGGCGTCACCAGGCCGACGGTGATGCGGCCTTCGAGCTTGTCGATCTCGACACGCTCGGTGGTGCGGTGGGCGATGTGGGCGTAGGCCTCGCTCGGCTTCATGGCCGGGGTGAGGTCCGAGAGGTACATCTCGGTCGTGAGCCGTGCGATGTCGTACTTGGCGTACATCTGGTGCACGTGCTGGCACAGGTCCTGCAGGCCCATGCGCTCGTAGCGCCTGTGCTGCTGGCAGAACTCCGGAAGGATGCGCCACATGGGCTGGTTCTTCTCGTAGTCGTCCTTGAACTGCTGCAAGGCAGTGAGCAGCGTGTTCCAGCGGCCCTTGGTGATGCCGATGGTGAACATGATGAAGAAGCTGTAGAGGCCGGTCTTCTCCACCACCACGCCGTGCTCGGCCAGG
>MEDL01000173.1 GCA_001724785.1 Acidovorax sp. SCN 68-22
GTCACCCAGATCTACCAGTACTACAAGCACTTCGGCATCGCCACCGAGGTCATGGGCGCGAGCTTTCGCAACCTCGGCCAGATCACGGCCCTGGCCGGCTGCGACCTGCTGACCATCGCGCCGGAACTGCTGGCCCAGCTCGCGCAGAGCGAGGCGCCGCTCGCCCGCGCGCTCGATGCCGAGGCGGCCCGCGCCATGGACATCGCCGCCATCCAGTACGACGAGGCGGGTTTCCGCTACGCGCTGAACGAAGACGCCATGGCGACGGAAAAGCTCGCCGAAGGCATACGCGCCTTTGCGGCGGACGCGGTGAAGCTGGAACAGCTCGTCCGCGCGGCGCAAGACTAGGCCGGCGCCGGCGCGCCGGGGCCGGGGGGCAATCGCAGCAGTGCGCGCAGGCCGTGGGGCTGCAGCGTTTCCGCAGCGGCCCTGCCGCCGTGGCGCAGGGCGATTTCTTCGACGATGGACAGGCCCAGGCCGCAGCCCCCGGCTTCGTCCGAGCCGCGCCAGAAGCGCGAGAACAGGTCGGCGACGTGGGCCGGCGCCACGCCCGGCCCATCGTCCTCCACCGCCAGGGTGGACCAGCCATCGGCGTCGGCGCTCACGCGCACCGTCACCGTGGCGCCCTGGCCGGCGTAGTGCAGTGCGTTGTCGATCAGGTTGTTGAGCGCCTCGCGCAGCAGCAGCGGCTGGCCCTGCACCATGCGTTGCTCCTCACCTTCGTAGCCCAGGTCGATGTTCTGCGCCACGGCACGCGCCGCCCAGTCGCGCGCCACGTCGCGCGCCAGCGCGGCGAGATCGAGCGGCTGCATGTCCACGTTGGCTTCGGAGCGCGCCAGCTGCAACAGCTGGTGCACCAGGTGGGCGCTGCGCTGCGCCGCCGCGAGGACTTTTTCCAGGCGCTCGCGCACCGCCGTCTCGTGGCTCTCGTGCAGCGCGAGTTCGGTCTGGCCGATCAGGCCCGCCAGCGGGGTGCGCAGCTGGTGCGCGGCATCGTTCAGGAAACGTTTTTCCTTTTGCTGGCCGCGCGCCACGGCTTCCAGCAGCCGGTTGATGGTGCTGGCGAGCGAATACACCTCCTGCGGCGCCGAGGTCAGCTCGATCGGCGGCAGCGGGTCGGTGGTGCCGTGCGAGCGCGCCCCGGCACGGTCGATCTGCGCTTCCAGGCGCTTGAGCGGCTGCAGGCCGCGCAACACCCCGGCGTAGACCAGCGCGCTCAGCGCCAGCCCCATCAGGCCCATGGGCAGCAGCATCTGCGCCAGCAGTTCCTGGGCGATGCGCTTGCGCACGGCCAGGCTCTGCGCCACCTGCACGCGCAGTGTCTGGCGCGCCTGGGCGGTGCCGTAGTCCACGTCCAGCAGCGCCACGCGCACCGCCTTGCCATCGAGCTTGGCCGGGTACAGCAGCGGTTCGCCGACGCGCACGCGCACCGGCGGGGGCGGCGGCAGCTGCGCGTTGCCGAGCAGGAACTTGCCCGGCGGCGACGAGACCATGTAGGTGATGCGGTCGGCCGGGTCCTGCTCCAGGATGTCTTGCGCCGCCCGGGGGAAATCGACCAGCAGGCCGTCGCCGAGGGGCTTGATCTGGCGCGCCAGCCCGCGCACCGACTGGGTGAGCGTCTGGTCGATGCCCTTCTCGCCGTTCTGCAAAGCGAGCCGCCAGGCGAAGAAGCCGCCGGACAGCCACAGCACCAGCTGGGGCAGCAGCAGCCACAACAGCAGCTTGCGCTTGAGGGAGACCCTGGGAGTGCGCCGCATATCCATCGTGCTTGACGTCAGAAACGGGCGCGGCGCGGGCCGCACGGTCCCGCAGCGCGGGCGGCGCCATCGCGCACGCAGCGCCCCAGGGGGAGGTTCATGGCTTGGCCAGCATGTAGCCCAGGCCGCGGATGTTGCGGATGGACAGGCTGGAGGGGTCGAGCTTGCGGCGCAGCCGGTGCACGTACACCTCCAGCGCGTTCGAGTTGACGGGTGCCGCCGCCGCGCCCGATTCGGCCGGGCTGGCACGCCAGACGGCGAGCACGTCCTCGCGCGTGACCACTTCGCCGCAGCGTTGCACGAGCAGTTCGAGCAGTTCCCATTCGCGCTGCGTCAGGTCGAGCGGCGCACCGTGCAGTGCGGCGGTATGGCTGGCGTGGTCGATCGCCAGGGGCCCCAAGGTCGTGAAGACGCCTTGCGCGCCGCCCGCCGCATGGGTGAACGCCGGCTGGCGTGCGCGGCGCAGCATGGCCTGCAGCCGCGCCTGCAGCTCCTGCATGTTGAAGGGCTTGGTGATGTAGTCGTCGGCGCCGGCGTTCAGCCCGCGCACGCGCTCCTCCACGCCGTCGCGCGCCGTGAGGATGAGTACGGGCAGGCCGGCGATGTGGCCGCGCACCCACACCAGGAGCTCCATGCCGTCCGCGCCCGGTAGCCCGAGGTCCAGGATGATGCCGTCCACCGCCTGGGCCTGCAGCAGCGCAATCGCCTGCGGCACGCTGGACGCCGTGTGCACGCCGTAGCCCAATTGCAGGAGCTGGCCCGTCAGGGCGTCGAGCAGCAGGGCGTCGTCTTCCACGATGAGGATCGTCAGCATGAATCGAGCATATCCGGGAACGCCCACCCTAGGGAAAGCACCAGCATGAAAATTAATTATTGTAATTAAAGTCCGGTCTGCGCTGGCCGATCCCTGCCCGTCGGCGACGCTGATTCGATAACCAAGGAGACAAACAATGGGGAACGTTACAAAAATCGCCGCCGCGGTCTTGGGCCTGGCGATGGTCCTGTCGGCCCATGCCGGCGAGGTCGAAGTGCTGCACTACTGGACTTCGGGTGGGGAGGCCAAGTCGGCGGCCGAGCTCAAGAAGATCATGCAGGCCAAGGGCCACACCTGGCGCGACTTTGCCGTGGCCGGGGGCGGCGGCGACAGCGCGATGACCGTGCTCAAGAGCCGCGTCATCTCGGGCAACCCGCCCTCGGCCGCGCAGGTCAAGGGCCCAGCCATTCAGGAGTGGGCGTCCGAGGGCGTGCTGGCCAACGTGGACGCGCTCGCCAAGGCGGAGAAGTGGGACGAGGTCTTGCCCAAGGTCGTCGCCGACGTCATGAAGTACAAGGGCAACTACGTCGCCGCGCCCGTGAACGTGCACCGGGTGAACTGGCTCTGGGCCAGCGCCGACGCGCTCAAGAAAGCCGGCGTGGCCGCCATGCCCAAGACCTGGGACGAGTTCTTTGCCGCCGCCGACAAGCTCAAGGCCGCCGGATTGGTCCCGGTCGCGCACGGTGGCCAGAACTGGCAGGACTTCACCACCTTTGAATCCGTGGTGCTGGGCGTGGGCGGCGCGAAGTTCTACCAGGACGCGCTCGTCCGGCTCGACGACAAGGCCCTGCACAGCGACACCATGAAAAAGTCGCTGGAGACCTTCCGGCGCATCAAGGGCTACACCGACGCCGGCGCGCCCGGACGCGACTGGAATCTCGCGACCGCCATGCTGATTCAGGGCAAGGCGGGTTTTCAGCTGATGGGCGACTGGGCCAAGGGTGAGTTCATCGCCGCCGGCAAGGCGCCTGGCAAGGATTTCCTGTGCGCCGCTGCGCCCGGATCGGCCAACGCCTTCACGTTCAACGTGGACTCGTTCATCCTCTTCAAGCTCAAGGACGCGGCGGCGCAGAAGGCACAGAGCGACCTCGCCAGCGCCATCATGGGCCCCGCCTTCCAGGAGGTGTTCAACCTGAACAAGGGCTCGATCCCGGTGCGCACCGGCCAGCCCATGGACAAGTTCGACGATTGCGCCAAGCTCTCCAGCACCGACTTCGCCGAAACCGCCAGGTCCGGCGGCCTGGTGCCCAGCGTGGCCCATGGCATGGCGATCGCGCCCGCCACCGAAGGGGCGATCAAGGACGTGGTCAGCCAGTTCTGGAACGACGACAAGGTCAGCGTCGCCGACGCCATGAAGAAGATCGCGGCCGCCGCGAAAACCAAGTAAAGCGCGTGCTGCGCACGCTCTCCATCACACACCACTGAGGGATTCCCATGAAGAAAAGAAACCGCCTTACGGCGGTGGCTTTGGCCGCCGCATGCGCGAATGGCGCTTTTGCTATGGAGGTAGCAGGCTTCGAGTTCAACGGTTACTCGCGGGGCGGCCCGGTGTTCAACCACGAAGATGGCGTCAAGGGCAACCTGACGCTCGGCGGCGAATTGCAGAAATTTCGCCTCGGCAACGAGGGCGACAACGGCATCGAAGTCAATTTCGCGCGCGGCTTCGAAGCCGGCGGCGTGAAGTGGAAGGTGAACTACATGCCCGCCAAGTGGGGCAGTGGCGACATCGGCACCGAGCAGGCCTACGTGGAAATGAGCGGCTTCCCGTTCGCCCCCGAGGCCAAGTTCTGGGCCGGCCAGCGGCGCCTGCGCATCCAGGACGTGCACATCGTCGATTACTTCCTGCTCAACTACGGCGACAACATCGGTGCGGGCGTGACCGACATCCCCGTCGGCGGCATGAAGCTGGGCCTGGGCGTGTTCACGGGCGACAAGTTCGACGGCGGCCTGCCCGGCGACGTGAAGGCACACCGCGTCAATGCCGACCTGTCGGACATCCGCACCAACCCCGGCGGCACGCTGCGCGTGCTGCTCACGGCCGTGGGCGGCAAGAACCAGGTCGGCGGCGGTTCGGGTTCGGGCATCTCCTTGCTGCACACGCAGAAGGACTTCCTGCTGCCCGGCATCAGCAATTCGGTGTACCTGCAAGCCTCGCGCGGGCATGCCCGCATCGATGGCGAGTTCGAGGCCATCGACGGCACCCGGCCCGGACGGCGTTCGACCCGCATCGCCGACTCGATCAACTGGCAAAGCGGTCCGTTCGGCGGCCAGGCGCTCATCGGCTACCAGACCAACAAGGAGGACCTCACGGGCGTGGAGACCAAGGACTTCTCGATCGGGGCGCGCGGCTCCTACGCCTTCAGCAAGCATTTCAAGGCGCTGGCGGAACTGTCCACCACCACGCGCAAGGGGAACACCGGGCCCGACCAGCGGCTGTCCAAGCTCACGCTGGCGGGCGCGCTGGCCCTGTCGGAAGACTTCTGGTCGCGCCCCGAACTGCGTTTGTACGTGACCAAGGCCAACTGGAACCGGGCGGCGGCGTTGGCGAACGCCGGCAGCTTCGGCGCCGGGGGCAAGACCTCGCGCACGTTGGTGGGCGTGCAGTACGAGGTCTGGTGGTAAGCGAGTGATCCAAGGTGGCTTTGTTCTTGGGGGGCGCTTGCCGCCCCCCTTTTTTTGCGTATGCCTATGCACGGCATTTTTCGCCGCGCCCTGGGGCGGCCCCGGTGATGAAGAAAAATTCCTTTGAAGCCTGGCTGCCCAGGCTGGTCGTGGCGCCGGCCTTCGTGCTCGGTTTCGCCTTCATTTACGGCCTCATGGTCTGGAACGGCGTGCTCAGCCTGACCGCATCGCGCATGCTGCCCAACTACGAATGGGCGGGCCTGGCGCAGTACGAGCGCCTGTGGGACATGGACCGCTGGTGGGTGGCCCTGAAGAACCTGGGCATCTTTGGCGTGGGCTATGTGGGCGGATCGCTCGCCATTGGCGTCCTTCTGGCCATCCTTCTGGACCAGAAGATCCGCGCCGAAGGTGCACTGCGCACCATCTACCTCTACCCCAT
>MEDL01000174.1 GCA_001724785.1 Acidovorax sp. SCN 68-22
ACGAGATGGACTTCTTGTAGTCGTCCACGGTACCCACACGCTTGATGCCGCCCCAGGTTCCTTTGTAATAGGGCACCACGTTGCGGTCCACCCAGGAGGTCACCACGTCACCGGCCACGCCCTTGATGTAGCCAAAGAGCATGAAGGTCTGTCCCGCCTTGATCGCCGCGAGCGGATAGGCCATGGCGTAGGTGCTGCCGAAGTCGTTGTAGATCTCGACCACGTCGCCCGCCGCCACACCCAACGCCTTTGCATCGTCCGGGTTCATCTCGATGTAGGCCATCGGATAGCGGTCACGCACGAAGCTGTTGTATTGATCGTGGTACGCGGTTTGCCAGACTTCGTTGGCCCGGCCTTGATTGATCCAGAACTTGTACTTTGCCTTCTGGTCCGCCACCATCTTCGGCAGGCCGTTCCAGGGCGCAGGCTTGAATTGAGCCTTGCCATCGCTGGTGCTGAATTTGCCATCAGCGTATTCCATTTCGGTGCCGATCAGCTTACCGTCCTTGACCTCCTTGATGGGTAGTTGCACGCCGTTGTTTCCGGCCTTGCGCAGCAGTTCGTAGGTGGCGAGGTATCCGGTGGGCCCTCCCTGGCTGTCAATGGGCTCCACCCCCGGGCGCCCGGCGCGGCGGAAGCCGTCGTTGAAAGCATCTTCTTCGGTCTTCCAGTTGAAGCCCTCGAAGCGCTTCGCCATATCAGCCTTGCCGTCTTTCTGGTACATCGCCTTGAGCGTGTTGGCGATGTCGGCGGCGATCAAGCAATCTGGTTTGGCCGAACCGGGAGGGTCCATGAATTTCTCGGACAGGCGGATGCGACGCTCGCCGTTCATGGAGGTCAGGTTCATTTCTCCGGGATGGGTTGCCGGGAACAGCAGGTGTGCGTCGTCGGCGAGCTGCGTGGGGTAGAGGTTCATGGCCGCTACAAACATGCCTCCCTGGTACTTGCAGGCGTTGTAGATCACATCGACCAGTTGTTCGGCGCTCGCTCCGCGAGCTCGCGCGATCGCCTCGTCCACGATCTTGGCGCGCTTGCTCAGTGCCAGCCGGTGTTGTTCAGCGTTGACCGTGGTCTGATAGGGGTTGGTGCCCCAAAGCGTGTACATCAGGCCCTTGCCGTTGATGACTTCCTGGTCCAGATAAATCTTGCCGTTCCCCGGGTAGGGCGGGCGCGCATAACCCTCCTGGTGTCCTCCCAGGCGGCACACGCCAGTACCACGGCGGCCGACGTTTTCGGTGGCCAACACCAGGCTCACCAACGCGCTCTGAATGACGTAGTTGTCGTTGCCCCAGATGATGCCCTTCTCGTAGGGGTGGAAGGTGCGTGGGCGATGGCCGCTGGCCTTGGGTTTATAGGCCCATTCGGCGGCCTGTTTGATCTGAGCCACGGTGAGACCAGTAGCTTTGGCTCCGTCCTCCAGGGTCATACGGTTTGTCTTAACCGCATCGTCAAAGCCGGTGGTGTGTTTGGCGATGAAGCTCTTGGCTATCCAGCCTTGTTGAACGACGTAGGTGAACAGCGTGTTGAACAGCGCCGTGTCTGTGCCCGGCTGGATGTCGAGGTGCAGCACGTTCTCTTTGCCGGCCACCTGTTCGCAGATCGCCACCGTCGCCGAGCGGCGCGGGTCCACGATGATGACCTTGGCAGCCGCCGCCGTTTCGCCCGGGAACCACTTCTTCTTCTTGTCCACCGTGGCGCCGGAGAGGTTGGCCACCCAATGGTTCAGGAAGTAGTTGGTCTGTGTCTCGTAGGGGTTGGCACCGGTGCACAGGATGCAGTCGGCCAGTTGCGCGTCTTCGTAGCTGTTGTTCAGCTCGCCCACGCCCATGTCGCGCGTGGCGTGGCACTCGGAGTTGTAAGCCGGGCGATTGTGGATGCGCACCATCTGGGTTTTCAGTGCGCTGAACATCAGCTTTCCGGTGCCCCAGGTATTTTCGAAGCCGCCGCCAGCGCCGCCGTGGTCGAAGCAGTCGTAGAACAGGCCATCCGGGCCGTCGTTGTCGAGGATTTTCTTGGTCAGGCCTGCGTAGATCGAGAGGGCCTGCTCCCAGCTGGTGTCGAGCCATTGGTCGCCACGCTTGATGCGGGGGTGCTTCAGGCGCTCGCGACCTATGCCGTCGTGTGTGTACATGTAGCTGGCCATCTTGCCGCCGCGCGTGCTTGAGAGGCCGCTGTTCACGACACATTCCTTGTCTGGAACAATCATGATGTTCCACTTCTTTCCGCCCTTGTCGGTGATGGTGTTGGTCATCGCCCGGGTCAGGGTGGTGGCAAACGGTGGCAACTGGGTTCGGAAGTCCAGGCCCAATGCGTTTTGGTCTGGGGCGCGGCCACCTTCGGTGTTGTGGTCCCACTTGTAAGCGTGATAGCCACATCCAACAATGCAGAAGTGGCAGGTCATGTTGGTCTTTTGCGCGTCTTTCGGAGGCAACGCGATGCGGTCATTGATCTGCGTGGTCATGCTGCGCTCCTCAAAGGATGTTGGACTGGCGACCGTAGATCAGGCCATCGACCCCGACAGCATGGATGCTGTCGGTGGCCGCGTCGTAAGCCAGCAGAATGCGCGGGAGGTCTTCAGTGGCCTGACCGGTCACCATCTGACCGCTGTTCTCGGGATCGAAGATGGAGAAGTGGCACCCGCACTTGAAGGTCCGCGTGCCCGGTTCGTAGCCAACAGGGCAACCCATGTGAGTGCAGTAAGAGCTGTAAGCAACGATGTCGCCATTGGGGCCGACGCCGCCAGGCACGGGCGAGCCCATGCGGATCGCAAGGCAGGGCGAGCTGTCATCGGGGTAGGCAAAACTCACCGCCTGGTTCAGCGGCATGCCCTTGGCCGCACCGACGGATTTTTTGGGGTAAGGCAGGGTGGTGCCGCTGGACGCAGCCGAGGTGGCTGCATTCGCGTTGCGAATCGGGATGACGGTGGCGCCTGCCACGGCTGCTGCGGCTCCACCCGATTTCAGAAAAAATCGGCGACCAATCTTGATGTCTTCCATTTTGTCTCCTGGTTTTGAACAAAGGCGATCTCACACCGCAATGGCTGTGCCAGGAGTCGATCTGTTTAAAAACAAGGACTTGCGCCCTTAGGGTTTGTTCGCTGTGTACTTTTCGTAACCATGATGAAAATCAATGTTACGAAAACGTAACGCAGGAATACCGTGAACCGAAGACGCTATCTGGCCGCTGGAGCCTGCGGCGCCGCAGCGACGGCTGTGTCCCTCCCCGGTTGGGGAGCGGATCGGTTGCGCATCGGTCTGACTCCGGTGATCCTGGCCGACCAAGTGGCCTTTCTCTCTCGCTGGAGCCAGTATCTGAGTGCGCGCGTAGGTGCGGAAGTGGGGTTCGTGGCTCGGGAGTCTTACCAGTCGGTGTTGGACTTGCTGTTCTCCGACCAAGTGGATGCAGCGTGGATCTGCGGCTACCCCTACATCCGCTTTGAAGCGGACCTGAGCTTGTTGGCCGTGCCTTTGTACATGGGGCAGCCGTTGTATCAGGCCTATCTCATCAGGTCTAAGGCATTTTCCCCTGCGCCCTCAATCAAAGGCTGGGGCGATCTGAGGCAACGGGTACTCGCGTACTCCGATCCCTTGTCCAATTCCGGGTGGTTGGTCGCGCAAGCCCAGCTCGCGAAAGCGGGTGTGAAGCCGCGCGAGCTCAAGCGGGCCTTCTTCGCGCACAGCCATCGCAACGTGGCCGAAGCCGTGGCGGCCGGGCTGGCCCAGGCAGGGTCGATCGATGGGTATGTGTGGGAAACCATGCGGTCGCAAAAAATGCCCGCTATCGAGAAAACCGAGGTAGTCTGGAAATCGGATGCATTTGGATTTCCGCCGCTGGTGACCCGGCGTCGGCCTCCCTCCGCGTCCACCGAGTCGCTCCGGCAGGCACTGCTGGGGATGGCCGACGACAAGGTGGGGCAGGATCTGCTGGCTTCGCTGAACCTGTCGGGTTTCACTGCGGGCACACATACCCTTTTTGAGTCTATCCGGCGCCAGGCGTTAATGGTCTCCGGAAGCGGCGTGGTGGGCTGATGCTCAGGCGTTTGCCCTATCGGGTGCAAATCCCCTTGGGTCTGTCGTTGGCCGTGCTGATCGCGGCCCTGCTGGTGACTTCGGTCACCGCGCGGGTGTCTGCCCAGAACGCCCGGAAAGAAACGCTCTCTCTGCTCGACCGGGCCGTGGTGCTGCTGATCGCCCAAGTGCGCCCCATGCTGGTAGCGGACGACACATGGCGGGTTTTTTCGCTGCTGAGAGACACAGCAGAACTGATTCCCGGTGCCGCTGAAGGGCATGCGCGCCTGGCCATTTTGGACACTGAAGGCCGAATCTTTGCCGCGTCGGCCCCCGCTCAGCTAGAGACTGGCCGCCTGTTGCTTGGCGAAACCTGGCACGGCCAGCCCCTGCTGATGCCCTCCAGAATCGCAGCGAGGGTGCGGGTGGAGCAGCACGACGGATCGGTGCTGCTGTTGGACCCGATCCGCAGTGAAGACGGTCAAACCCTCGGCTTTGTACTGATGGAAGTGGACGCGGCGGTGTTCGTCCCCGACTGGGTATCGCTCGCCCAGACGGCGCTGATCGGCATCGCCCTCGCTGTCGCCTTGCTGGTGCCCATGGGCTGGTGGGTCGGGCAGCGCATGACGAAACCCGTCGAGCGCCTGGTCGCTTTGATCGAACGCATCGGCCGGGAAGACCCCGGCCTATTGCGCACTCAGTTGCCCAAGACCTCCGACCCGGAACTGGCTCGCATTGGTGAAGCCATCGCCCAGCTCATGCGGGAGCTGGAGCGAAACAAATGGGCTGAAGAGCGCGCACTTTCTGCCGAACGCCTGGCCGCCGTCGGGCGCATGACAGCGGCTGTGGCCCATGAAATCAACAACCCGCTGGCGGGCCTGCTGACGGCAACGCAGACCCTGCGCCTGCACGGTGGCTCCAGCGACATCCGCGCCCGCACCATCGACCTCATTGATCGCGGGCTGCAGCAGATTCGCACCACGGTCGCCGCCCTGTTGCCGCAGGCGCGCATGGAAGACCGTCCTCTGGAGCCAGGTGACCTCGACGACATTGTGACCCTGGTGCAAGGCACTGCGGCCAAGTTGAGGGTGGAAATTGCCACCCGCGTCGACGTCGACACCGCGTTGCGCGTACCGTCCGCCCCCCTGCGGCAGGTGATGCTCAACCTGCTGCTCAACGCGCTCAAGGCGGCCGGGGAACACGGCTCCATCCAGGCCGAGCTCAAGGCAAACGAGGTGGAGATGGTTTTCAGCGTCACCAACAGCGGCGCGCCCTTGAGTGCAGAGCGCTTTCGCAGCACGCTGGCGGCTGAAAGCGGGCGCGATCCCAGAGGCTTCGGACTGTGGGTCTGCCAGGAACTGGCCAGCCACCTGCGCGGCCAGTTTCGCCTCGACGCTGCCGAGACCGGTCAGACCCGGCTGGTGTTTCAAGTGCCCAACAGAGAGGCCCCGGAGAAGATCACATGAACACGGTTCTGGTTATCGAAGACGACGCGATCATGGGCGAGTCGCTGGTCCAGCGATTCGAGTTGGAGGGACTGCGGGTGCACTGGTGCAGGCGACTGGCCGAGNCCGAGGCACGCGAGCCGCTGGACCGGCATCCGTCGGCCATCGTGAGCGATGTGCGCCTGGCGGACGGCCTGGCCACGGAATGGTTTGTGGAGCTGCCCGCCAGCCTTCGGGCCTTGCCTTGGTTTTTCCTCACCGGCTATGGCAGCGTCAACGACGCGGTCACTGCCGTGAGAGCGGGTGCCAGGGAATACCTCACCAAACCTTTTGACATCGAAAACCTGGTGGCCATGGTGCACGCGGCGGTGTCGGTGGCGCCGAGCGCAGAAGACACTGCGGTGCTGGGCGTTTCGCCCGCCATGCGACGCGTCGAGGCCATGGTGCACAAAGTGGCGGGCCAGCGTGTGTCCACCTTGCTCACGGGAGAGTCCGGGGTGGGCAAGGAGGTTGCCGCCCAGCTGATCCACCAGCTGGATCCGCGCAGCGGGAGGGGCGAGTTTGTGGCGGTCAACTGCGCCGCCATCCCCGAAACCATGATGGAGGCCGAGTTTTTTGGCTATGAGAAGGGAGCATTTTCTGGCGCTATGCGTGCGCACAAAGGCTATCTGGAGCGCGCCAACGGCGGGACCCTGTTCCTCGATGAGGTGGGGGAGTTGCCAGCCAGCATGCAAGCCAAGCTGCTGCGGGCCTTGCAGGAGAAGTGCTTTTTCAGGCTCGGTGCCGAGCGCACCACCCAAAGCGACTTTCGCATCCTGGCGGCGACGAACCGCGATCTCTACGCCGACATGGGTGCTGGCAAGTTCCGCGAAGACCTCTTTTACCGTCTGGCGGTCATCAAGATCGCCTTGCCTCCCCTACGGGAGCGCCCCGAAGACATCCGCTGGCTGACCGAGCGGCTGCTGGCGTCGCTGGTGCTGGAGCAAGGTCGACCGCTGGCAATGTCCGAGACCTTCTTGCGCGACATCATGGGACGCGAATGGCGGGGCAATGTGCGCGAGCTGCGTTCGTATCTGGAGCAAGCCCTGGTGATGAGCGATGGTGGCTTGCTCGACACGCCCCTGGCGTTGGAGAGCGCGAACGCACCGCCGAACGGCGCCAACACAGAACCGATAGAGCCGCTGCAGATCATTCTTGAAGGTGTGGAGCGCACACACATTCGCAAAGCTCTTTCACACTGCGAAGGAAGCGTCGGAAAGACAGCTGAGGTGCTGGGCATCAGCCGAAAGACACTTTGGGAGAAAATGAAAAAGCTATCGATCACGGCCTGAGGCTAGTGATCCGCCTCCGCTCAAGACCAACCGCCTTCACACAGCCTTGCTGACTTCAAAATGAACACCCTGTTGTCTGCTTGGTCCCGCCACGAAGCCGAGCTGCGCCGCTGGCTGATGTCGCGGGCGCCGGTGAAGAGCGAAGTGGACGATCTTCTGCAGGACGTGTTTCTCAAGACCCTCAAACAAGGTGACCGTTTCGACGCCATTGCGCAACCGCGAGCCTGGCTGTTTGAGATCACCCGCAATACCCTCACCGACCGCATGCGCGTGTCACGCGACAGCCTGCCTTTGCCCGAGGGGCTGGACGAGCTACCCGCACCGGTTGAGCAGACCGACCCGGTCGACTCGCTTGCCCAGGCCTGCTTGCCCCGAGTCCTGTCCGAGTTAGACCCGCAGGACCGAGAAGCCATCGAGTTGTGCGATCTACAGGGCATGGAGCAAGGGGACTTTGCCCGACTCAAGAACCTGAGCCTGTCGGCGGCCAAGTCCCGCGTGCAGCGGGCTCGCAAGCGCATGCGCGAACGCATGACCACGGCCTGCCAGATTTCGTTCGACGATGTCGGCCGCATCGACGATTTCGTGCCCCGTCCGCCGCTGTCGGCGGACGTCGCTGCACCCAACTGCGAGGCCCAGCCCGGCAACAACCCCGCTTGTCGCAAAGGCGCTCCGTGAAACCACGCCACACAACCACAGACACCTCAACCGACCTCATCGCGGGTGGCTGATGCCGCCGCGCCTGGTTTGGTGCCACCGCCGTGCTTGCCAGTCCATAGCCCGCCGCCTGGGCCAGCCGGTATCGGTCGCCAGCTAGGAGGTGAATGCGTCACCGCTGACCTCGCTCGCCTGCGAGGTCAAGCAGCCGCGGATCACGCTCCTTGATGGTTTGGGGTTCGGAGTGGTCCAAGCCCAGGGCAAACCGCGGCTTGTGTGCTGGAGGTCCTGCCCCTGCCCGTTTCGCGCGCGGCCAGGGGCTGCGGATGGTGGCGCTGTCCATCGACAAGAAAACCGTGGACGTTGTGAGCTGCCCGAGAAAGAAGGGCTACAGCTTCCGTGCCTCCAGGGATCGGCCCAGACTGGCGCAAGGACTTCCCCAAACCCCGGTGGCAACCCAGCACTTTGCTGCGCGGAGCGGGCAAGCGGCCGTTGGTCGAAAAAGGCCGGATGTTTGCCGAAGAGGTGTAAGTCGTCACCGGACTGATAAGAGGCCGAACGGGCCATCGGCGGAAGGTTTCATTATTTTATGAACCAACCTGCATCTTTTGGCGAGGTGCCGCGTCTTCTGTGGCATGAACACCTCGCCGTCTC
This sequence comes from Acidovorax sp. SCN 68-22, assembly GCA_001724785.1. Lineage (GTDB taxonomy): Bacteria > Pseudomonadota > Gammaproteobacteria > Burkholderiales > Burkholderiaceae_C > Simplicispira. Next base: position 8,092 of record MEDL01000174.1, read on the forward strand.
CCTTGCCCGTACAGGGCTGGCCGCTTCGCCAGCCGGTCTTGTTCTTGATCCTGGCGGCGCTGGGCTGGTTTGGCCTTTATCAGACCCTGCTGCCGGGCTCTGAGGCGCTGGTCGCGGCCTTGCCAGTAGACCGGACCAGCCACCTGGGCGGTGCGCTGCAGTTCTTCCTCTACGACACCCCCAAGGTGCTGATGCTGCTCACGGGGGTGGTGTTCGTGATGGGCATG
>MEDL01000175.1 GCA_001724785.1 Acidovorax sp. SCN 68-22
GTCCCAATGCGTGGAAGTGGCTCCCGCCCATTTGGATATTCTTCGTATGACCAGCGGCAAGATGATTTTCATGAGTAGTACCGCACCCAATACCCAGGCAGCCGCGCACAGCCACGCCTGAACCCCACTGCCTGCAAATGTCATTTGAAGAACTTCCTGCATCTGTTGAAAAGCCTTTTGATTATTCGTTGAATGGATTTTTGAAACCGGAAAGCGACCACAACCCATAGAGAAAATGGGTCGCAAAAAGAATGCCGCGATAGGCGTGGCAAACAAATTCTAACACAATATGAATCACCTGTCCATAATGAATTCCATTTTCATTATGCAAATGGTATTAACCGCAGTTTGAAATACGATTATCTCGACGGTGTTCGGCCTCCCCTGCGCGGCCTGGGTGCGCCCGGCTCTGTTACGCTCAAAACCATGGCCGCCTTTTCCCCCGCAGGTTCCACGGAACCGCCGCGCACGCCCATTTCGCCCGCCCTGGCGGTGGTCGTCCTGGCCCTGCTGCTTTCCATCCAGCCGGTCACCACCGATCTGTACCTGCCGGCCCTGCCGGCCCTCACGCGCAGCCTGAACGCGCCGGTCGCCCAGGCGCAGTTGACGCTGAGCGCGCTGCTGCTCGCCTTTGGGGTATCGCAACTGGTCTGGGGGCCGCTGTCCGACCGCTTCGGCCGCCGGCCGGTGCTGCTGGTCGGCCTGGGCCTGTACACCCTGGCCTCGGTGGGCAGCGCCGCCGCACCCTCCATGGCCGCGCTGGTCGTGTGGCGCACGCTGCAAGGCGCTGCCATGGGTGCCGTCGTGGTCTGTGCACGCGCCATCGTGCGCGACCTGTACGCCCCGCTGGCCGGTGCGCGCGCCATGTCGCGCGCGCTCACCGGGCTGGGCATCGTCGCCTGCCTGAGCCCGCCCATCGGCGCGCTGCTCTCAGCCGGCTGGGGCTGGCGCGCCGCACTGCTGGCGGTCACCGTGTTCGGGGCGGGCACGCTGGTCCTGGTCGCCCTGCGCCTGCCCGAGACGCTCACGCGGCACAACCCGCGCGCACTGCAGCCGGCCACGCTGCTGCGCACCTGGGGGGAGGTGCTGCAAAGCCCCACCTTCTGGGCCTTCTCGCTGCTCACCACCGCGTCCTACGCCGGCCTGTTCACCTTCCTGGCGGCCTCGTCCTTCGTGTTCATCGAGGTGCTGGAGCTCTCGCGCACGCAGTACAGCCTGGCGCTGTTCTTCAATGCCTTTGCCTATTTTTGCGGCACTTTCGTCTGCCGCGCGGTGCTCACGCGCTACGGGCTGCGCCGCACGGTCGCGGTGGCCGGGGCGCTGAGCGTGGGCGGGGCGCTCGGCCTGCTGCTGCTGGCCTGGGCCGGTGTGCGGCACCCGGTGGCGCTGCTCGTGCCGTTCTACGTGTTCATGGTGGCGCACGGCATGCACCAGCCCTGCGGCCAGGCCGCCTGCGTCGGCCCCTTTCCGCACGCGGCGGGCGCGGCCTCCGCCTTGAACGGCGTGATGATGATGCTGGCGGCCTTCGCCGCCGGGGGCTGGGTGGGCGCGCATCTGGACGGAACCGTCTGGCCGCTGGTGCACGGCATCCTGTTCTGGTCCGTGCTGCTGGCGGGCGTGGCGTGGACGCTGGTGCAGAAGTACGGAGAGCCCTTTGGCCAGCGCCATTGAAGCCCTGCCCTGCCTGGCGCTGGCCGGCCCGACCGCCTCGGGCAAGACGGGCGCCGCCCTGCAGCTCGCCGAGCGCCTGGCCGGCCGGGTGGCGGTGGAGATCGTCAGCGTCGACTCGGCCCTGGTGTATCGGGGCATGGACATCGGCACCGCCAAGCCCACGCCGGCCGAACGCGCCGCCGTGCCGCACCATTTGATCGACATCCGCGAACCCTGGGAGCCCTACAGCGCCGCCGCCTTCGTGCACGACGCCACACGCCTGATCGCCGAGATCCGCGCGCGCGGCGCGCTGCCGCTGCTCGTCGGCGGCACCATGCTGTACTTCAAGGCGCTGACCGACGGCCTGGACGCCATGCCCGCCGCCGACCCCGCCGTGCGCGGGCGCATCGAGGCGCGCGCCGCGCAGCTCGGCTGGCCCGCGCTGCACGCCGAGCTGGCGCGCGTGGACCCTGCCACGGCCGCCCGCCTGGCGCCGGCCGACAGCCAGCGCATCCAGCGGGCGCTGGAGGTGTGGGAGCTTTCGGGCCAGCCCTTGTCCGCCTTCCATACTCCTGAAAAAAGAGCTGGAAACCCTTATGGGATAAGCGCTGGAGGCCTATTTAGCTTGGAGCCGGACGAGCGCGGCTGGCTGCACGCCCGCATTGCCGCCCGCTTTGACGCGATGCTGGAGCACGGCTTCCTCGCCGAAGTGCAGCGCCTGCGCGCCGACCCGCGCCTGCATGCCGACCTGCCGTCCATGCGCTGCGTTGGCTACCGCCAGGCCTGGCAGGCGTTCGATGCCCAGGCCGCAAGCGGCGGCCCATTGGACCTCGCCGGCCTGCGCGAGCGCGGCATCGCCGCCACGCGGCAACTGGCCAAGCGCCAGATCACCTGGCTGCGCGGCATGCCCGCGCGCCAGCGCATCGCCTGCGACCAGCCAGGCATGCAGTGCGCGCTGGAGGCCGCCGTGCTGGCGCGGCTCGCGCAGGCGGCGCCATGAGCAGCGCGCTGCGCGTGGCGGGGCTGGCCAAGCGCTATGGCGACAGCGTGGTGTTCGAGCAGGTGGCGTTCAGCGTGGCGCCGGGCGAGTTCGTGGCCATCGCGGGCGATTCGGGCGTCGGCAAATCCACCTTGCTCAACTGCCTGGCGGGCCTGGACGACTGGAGCGCCGGCAGCATCCACCACGGCGACACCGACCTGGGCACGCTCGATGCGACCGGCCGCGCACTGTGGCGGCGCGCCCATGTGGGGTTTGTCTTCCAGGCGTTCCATGTGCTGCCGCACCTGGACGTGGCGCAGAACGTGGCGCTGCCGCTGATGCTGCTCGGGCAGAAGGCCACCGAGGCGCGGGTGGCAGACATGCTGGATGCGGTCGGCCTGGCCGGCCTGGGCGCGCGCCTGCCGCAGCAGCTGAGCGGCGGCCAGCTCCAGCGCGTGGCCATCGCCCGCGCGCTGGTGCACCGCCCCGGCCTGCTGCTGGCCGACGAGCCCACCGGCAACCTCGACCCGGGAACGGCCACGCGGGTGATGGAGCTGCTGGCGCAGCAGACGCGCGCGCACGGCGCCGCGCTGGTGCTGGTCACACATTCCGACGCGGCGGCGGCCCGCGCCGACCGCGTGCTGCGCCTGACCGCCACCGGCATACGTCCGGCGACGGTCGGTTAGGGCGATTTACTCGACCTGCAGGCGCTGGCCGCGCCCGCCCTGCTTCTTGGGCAGGTTGAGCGTCAGCACGCCGTTGTCGTACTTCGCCTGGCACTGGCCGGCGTCGATCTCGGCCGGCAGCTGGAAGCTGCGCGAGACGCTGCCGAAATAGCGCTCCGAGCGCAGCACCTTCTCGCCCTCGGTCTGCTGGTCGAGCTGGCGCACCTCGGCGCGCAGCGTGACGACGTTGCCATCCACCGACACATGGATCTCGTCCTTGGGCACGCCGGGCACTTCCGCAGAGACGAGGAAGCCGCCGTCGTTCTCTTTCACGTCCACCTTCATCTGGCCCGGGTTGGGCAAGGGGTCGCCGTGCAAGGGGCGCACGTAGAAGCCGGGATTCATGTCCTTGAAAAAGTCGTCAAAAAGGCCACCGCGACCGATCAATGCATTCATGGCTAGAGCTCCTTTCGTTGGGTTCCAAAGAACGGGCGGGACACTGCACCGCCTTCCCAGCACTATGTAGGGCGCCGCGCGCGCAGTTCAAGCACTGCACAATCCGAGCGTGCTGCGATTGTTTCGCCTGTGGTCCCTGCAAGCGCTCGCGCGCCACCCCTGGCAGAGCGCGGCGGCGGCGTGTGCCGTGATGCTGGGCGTGGCGCTGGCGTTTGCCGTGCACACCATCAACACCTCGGCGCTGGACGAATTCGCGCAGGCCGTGCGCGCCGTCAACGGCCAGCCCGACCTGGAGCTGCGCGCCATGCAGGGCGCGCTGCCCGAAGCCCTGTACGGCCACCTGGCCACGCACCCGCAGGTGGCGCGCGCCAGCCCGGTGCTGGAACTCACGGCCCTGGCCAGTGCCCCCAGCGCCACCCGCGTGCCGCTGCGCGTGCTGGGCGCCGACGCGCTGCTGCTGCCTGCCGTGGCCCCCGCCCTGATGCCGCGCCCCTGGGACGGCGCGGACCGCTTCGCACTGTTCGCCCCGGCCACGGTGTTCCTCAACCCCGCCGCGCTGCAGGCCCTGGACGTGCCGGCCGACGGCGCGGACCGCGCGGGCGGCACCCCTACGCTCCTGCTACAGACGGGCGCCCGGACGCTGCGCGTGCAGGCTGCGGGCACCGTGGCGGCGGGCGGCGCGCCGCTCGCGGTGATGGACCTGGGCGCCGCGCAGGACCTGTTCGGGCGCGGCGGCCAGCTCAGCCGCATCGACCTGCAACTGCGCCCCGGCACCGACCGCCAGGCCTTTGCCCAGGCACTGCGCAGCGCGCCGTACTGGCCCGCCGGCGCGCTGCTGGCCGAGCCGGGCGACGCGGCCGAGCGCATCGGCAACCTCTCGCGCGCCTACCGCGTCAACCTCACGGTGCTGGCGCTGGTGGCGCTGTTCACCGGCGCCTTCCTGGTGTTCTCGGTGCTGGCGCTGGGCGTGGCGCGGCGCGCGCCGCAGATCGCGCTGCTGGCCGTGCTGGGCGCCACGCCGCGCCAGCGCCTCGCCCTGGTGCTGGCCGAGGCGGGCCTGCTCGGGCTGATCGGCAGCACGGCCGGCGTTGCGCTCGGCGCCTTGCTGGCCGCCGCCGCGCTGCGCCTGCTGGGCGGTGACCTGGGCGGCGGCTATTTCGCCGGCGTGCAGCCAGCGCTGCGCTGGAGCACGGCCGCCGCCCTGCTGTACGGCGCGCTTGGCGTGCTGGCGGCACTCATCGGCGGCTGGTGGCCCGCGCGCAGCGCGCAGGCCCTGCCGCCGGCGCAGACGCTCAAGGGCCTGGGTACCTTGGGCGGCGCCAGCGGGCGCAGCTGGATTGGTATTGTCTTGATAGCTGCCAGCGCTCTGCTGGCGAGCGCTCCACCGGTTTTTGGCATACCTTTGGCGGCCTATGCGGCGGTCGGCCTGCTCCTGGTGGGCGGCATGGCGCTGCTGCCCTGGGCGGTGGCCCTGCTGCTGCGGCTGCTGCGCCCACTGGCGCTGCGGCGCGTGCTGCCGCTGCTGGCGCTGGAGCGCGCGCGGCGCACACGCGGCAGCGCCGCCATCGCCATCGGCGGCGTGGTCGCCGCCCTGAGCCTGGCCGTGGCGCTGACGGTGATGGTGGCGAGTTTCCGCGGCTCGGTGCAGCAGTGGCTGGACGCGGTATTGCCCGCGCCGCTCTACCTGCGCTCGGCCCTGCAGTCCGCCGGCGGCGAGGCCGCGCTGCTGCCCGCCGACTTGGCCGAAGCGGTGGCCCGCCTGCCCGGCGTGGAACGCGTGGAGCCGCTGCGCGCGGGC
>MEDL01000176.1 GCA_001724785.1 Acidovorax sp. SCN 68-22
TGCGCGCGGTGCACGGCGTCATCGAGCTGCAGGACCTTGCCGTCGCCACCTCGGGCGACTACCGGCACACCCTGGAGGTGGGCGACACGCGCCTGGCGCACAGCATGGACGCACGCCGCGCGGCGCCCGTGCACAACGCCGTGGCGTCCGTCACCGTGCTGGCGCGCAGCTGCATGCATGCCGACGCCTGGGCCACCGCGCTGCTGGTGGCCGGCCCCGGTGAAGGCCTGGCGCTGGCGCAGCGCATGGGCCTGGAAGCGTTGTTCCTGCTGCGCAAGGCAGAGGGGCTGGTGGAGATGGGCCTCGGGCGCTTCGCCGCCGCGCCCGTGAACCGGACCTAAACGGCGTATTCAGCGCCGATTCATCGCTGCAGGCGCAGACTGTCCCTACAGCCAATAACGGCTGGGTTCCTGCAAGGAGACCGCCATGAAATCCACCGTACTTATCACCACCTTCGGCCTGCTGGCCGCCAGTCTGGGCGCCCCGCTTCTGGCGGCGGACCAGGACGCCGCCGCCGAGCGCACCGCAGCAGCGGACACGCGCCCGGCGGACGGCTTCGACCACGGCATGCGCACCGTGCCGAACAACGCCGCCCCGGGCCAGCGTGGCCACGGCTGGCGCTATTTTTCCGACCCCGAGGCGCGCCGCGCCGTCGTCATCAGCCCGGAGGGCGACTACTACCTGAGCCGCCGCGGCAAGGGCCTGCGCTGGGTCGCGGCCGAGCAGAGCAGCAGCTGAGCTGTGGGGGTCGTGCCGTTCAGCGTGCGACGTCGATCACCACGCGCCCGCGCACCTGGCCGGCCAGGATGGCGGGCGCCAACTCCGGCAGCCGGCTCATGGGCTCGACGCTGGTGATGGCGTCCAGGTGCGCCGGGTCCAGGTCGCGCGCCAGGCGCTCCCAGGCGGACAGGCGCTGGGCCATGGGCGCCATCACCGAATCCACCCCCAGCAGCGCCACGCCGCGCAGGATGTGCGGCAGCACCGTGGCCGGCAGGTCCATGCCGCCCGCCAGGCCGCAGGCGGCCGCCGCCGCGCCGTACTCCATTTGCGCGAGCACGTTGGCCAGGGTGCTGCTGCCGACCGAATCCACTGCGCCGGCCCAGGCCTCGCGCTGGAGCGGGCGCACGGGGCCCTGCAGGCTCGCGCGGTCGATGAAGGCGCTGGCGCCCAGGCGGCGCAGGTAGTCGTGCGTCTCGGGCCGGCCGGTGGAGGCGGTGACCTGGTAGCCGCGCTTGGCGAGCAGGCTCACGGCGACCGAGCCCACGCCGCCGGCCGCGCCGGTGACGAGCACCTGGCCCCGGCCGGGCACGGCATGGCCCCAGCGCTCCAGCGCATCGACGCACAGCGCGGCGGTGTAGCCGGCGGTGCCTATGGCCATGGCCTGCAGCGGCGTGAAGGCGTCCGGCAGGCGCACCAGCCATTCGGCCTTGACGCGCTGGAAGCGCGTGTAGCCGCCCCAGTGCGTTTCCGACAGGCCGTAGCCATTGACCAGCACCCGGTCGCCCGCCTGCCATTGCGGCGAGCGCGATTCGACCACCGTGCCCGCCAGGTCGATGCCGCCCACCATGGGCAGGCTGCGCGCGACCTTGTTGCGGTTGCCGGCGACGGCCAGACCATCCTTGTAGTTCAGTGCCGAGTACTGCACTTCGACCAGCACGTCGTCGTCCGGCAGGTCGGCAAGGGTGAGCTGCTTGAAGCTGCTGTGCGCCTGGCCCCCAAGTTCTTCGATGACCAGGGCGGTGAAGGTGTCGGGCATGGCGCTCTCCGGGGCAAAAAGCGCCATGGTAGCGGCGCGGTCAGATGGCTGCCTGCAGCCCCGCGCCGTGCCCACGCGTGAAGGCTTCCTCGAACACGGAATAGCCCGACCAGTCGGCGTGGGCGAACGCCAGGCGCGCCGTGGCGGGCGTTGGCAGGGCGCGCGGGCGCTCACCATTCAATAGCAGTGAAGTGTTTATGGTAGGGCGCTGGATGCCAATTCTGCTCAAAGTTTCCAGCCGTCCGGGGCGCGGTACCGCCATGGCGTGGCCGTAGCGCGTGACCTCGACGCGCTCGATGCGCCGCGCCAGGTCCGGGTGCGGCTGCGCGAGCGCGCCGATGGCCGCCTGCGCCCAGTGCTGCCAGGGGCGCTGCGCCAGCTGGGCGCGGGCGCCCTGCATGTCCCCCAGCGCCTGGTAGTAGCTGAGCACGGTGGGCGCGGCGAGCGCGGCCCGCGCATCGAGGCGCTGGTGGCCGGCGTCCACGTAGCCCAGGCCGCCCGGGGTGGGGTCGTCATAGACCACGTTGTCCCAGGCCGGCGCGGCGCCGGGGGCGTCGGCCAGCGGCGCGGCGATGGCGAGGTTCGTCACCACCCAGGGGGCGGCGGCGTGCCCCAGCGCAGCGGCGCGCAGGAACGGCGGCGGTTGCTGCACGACGGCCAGCGCCAGCGGCAGCGGCAGAGCGACCACGCAGCGCTCGGCCTGCCAGCGCACCACCTGGCCGCTGGCGTGGTCGAGCGCGTCGACCTGCACGCCGTGGCGCTCTTCGGCAATGCGCAGCACGCTGTGCCCGGTGAACAGCTGGCCGGCGGCGGCCAGCGGTGCCGCCAGCCGGCGCGCGAGGAAGCCGTTGCCCTCGGGCCAGGTGAGCACGCCTTCGTCGGCCTCGCCGTCGCGCTCGCCCTCGTCCGGCACGGCGAACCCATGGCGGCTGGCGAAGTAGTGGATGCCGGCCCAGGCCGACACCACGCCGCTGCCGGCGCCGTAGTCGTCGCGGCAGCAGTAGTCGAGGTACCAGCGCAGGTGCGCGTCGTCCAGCCCTTCGCGCGCCTGCCAGCCCGCGAAAGTCATAGCATCCAGGGCAAGCAGGGCGGGCGCTGGAGCCTCATTTGACCCAAAATTTGCGAAGGTCGGCATGGCAAAGGCACCGGAACGTGCAAACGCCTGCACGCGTTCGGCAAAGCGCCGGTACTGCGCCAGCGTGCCGGGCGCCACGCCTTCCACCGGCAGCAGGCCGTAGTGCCAGCGGCCCTGCCAATGGAGCCGCTCCTGCGGGCTGTGGCAGAGCGTGAATTCGTCGTAGCGCCAGCGCCCGGCGACGCGCTGGCGCAGGCCGAGTTCCTCCAGCAGGTCCTGCACTTCGGGCGCGCCATCGCCCGGCACCGGCAGGTAGTGCGCGCCGCGCGGGCAGGCGCGCCCGAGCACGCTGCCGGCGCGGCTGTTGCCGCCGGCTTCGTCCTCCAGTTCGAGCAGCGCGAAATCCTCAACACCCGCCAGCCGCAGCGCGCGCGCCGCCGCCAGCCCGGCAATGCCGCCCCCCGCAACCACCACCCGCACCCGGCGCACCACCGCCGGCCCCGGCAGGGCGCCGCCCCGCAGCAGATCGCGCAGCGCATGCCCGCGCGCCATGTCGGCGCCGGCGAAGCACCCTTCGAGCGTCCGCGACGCGTCCTGGCAGCCCACCAGGGCGGTGGCGGCGGCGGTGGCGAGGAACTGGCGGCGCTGCATGGCCTCAGCTTTCGATGCCCAAGCACCGGGTGCAACCCCCCTCCCGCATGCAGCTGGCGCGGCCCGGGCCAGGGCTCCCGCGCAAGGGCCGCCCCGCCGCGCTGGGAGCGTCCCCCTGCCCGCGTCGCGCAGCGACGCGAGAGCGGGGGGAAGCGGCGCAGCCGCTCAGGGGGGTGTTCCTCAATGTTTTCCCCACTCCCGCTCATACGTCGTCACCAGCACCTGGTTGGACAGGCGCTGCACCTCGGCCGGCACGCGCGCCATGTCGAGCGGGAAGTCGAACAGCAGCGGCAGCGTCGGCAGCGAGAGGAAGCGCAGGCCCTCGGGCAGCGCCTCGGGCAGGCGCCAGGGCCGGCGGCTGGCCAGCACGAAGCCCCATTCGCCAAAGCTCGGCACATGCGCGTGGTAGGGCGTGGCGGTCAGGCCGACCGATTCCACCGTCTGCACCACCGTCCAGAAGCTGTGGCGCGCGACCAGCGGCGAGGTGGTCTGGATGACGGCGTAGCCGCTCGCCGCCAGGCGCTTTTCCAGCAGGGAATAGAAGCTGTTGGTGTAGAGCTTGCCGATGCCGAAGTTGGTCGGGTCGGGGAAATCGACCACCACCACATCAAAAAATCCCACCTCCTGCTGCAGCCACTGGAAGGCGTCCTGGTGGACGACGCGCACGCGCGGGTCCGACAGCGCGCGGCCGTTCAGGGCGGCGAGCGCGGGGTCGTCGGTGAACAGCTGCGTCATCGCCGGGTCGAGCTCGACCAGCGTGACCGATTCCACAGAGGGGTATTTGAGAATTTCGCGCACCGCCATGCCGTCGCCGCCGCCCAGCACCGCCACGCTTTTGGGCGCGCCCTGCGCCGCCATGGCCGGGTGCACCAGCGCCTCGTGGTAGCGGTACTCGTCGTGCTCGGCGAACTGCAGGTTGCCATTGAGGAACAGGCGGTGGCCGAGTGCGCCCTGGGTGACCACGATGCGCTGGTAGGGCGAGGTGGCCGTGAAGACGACGCGGTCCTGGTAGAACTTGTCTTCGGCCAGGGTGGTGATGTGCCCGGCCCCGGCCAGCGCCGCCCCGAGCAGGCACAGCACCAGCACGCAGGCGGCGGCGTGCGCGCCGAAGCGCCGCAGCTCCCAGCGGAACAGCCACAGCGCCCACACCGCCACCAGCGCGTTGAGCAGGCCGAACAACAGCCCCGTGCGGATCAGCCCGAGCTGCGGCACCAGCAGCAGCGGAAAGGCCAGCGACACCGCCAGCGCGCCCAGGTAGTCGAAGGTCAGCACCTGCGAGACCAGGTCCTTCAAGGCCACGTTGCGCTTGAGGATGCGCATCACGAGCGGAATCTCCAGCCCGACCAGCGTGCCCACCAGCAGCACCATGCCGTAGAGCAGGAAGCGGAACGACCCCGGTGCGTAGGCGTTGGCGAGGAACAGCACCGCTGGCAGGCAGCCGCCGATCAGCGCCACCAGCAGCTCGATGCGCAGGAAATGCGCCGGCAGCTGCCGCTCGAAATAGCGCGACAGCCACGAACCCACGCCCATGGCAAACAGATAGGTGCCGATGATGGTGCTGAACTGCAGCACCGAATCGCCCAGCACGTACGACGCCAGCGCGCCCGCCGCCAGCTCGTAGAGCAGGCCGCATGCCGCGACGACGAAGACGCTGGCGAGCAGGGCGATGTCGATGGGGCGGGGGGCTGGGGAGATCGTTGCCTTCATAGGCCGGCGCATGCGGTGGGCGAGTCCGACGCCAGCGGACGCCGCGCAAGGGCCGCCCCGCCGCGCTGGCGTCGTCCCCCTGCCCGCATCGCACAGCGATGGGAGACCGGGGGGAAGCGGCGAAGCCGCTCAGGGGGGTGCTTCAATGTATCGCCGCCGCCACGATGATGCTGATCCCCAGACACATCGCCGCCACCACCATGGCCAGCGCCTGGTTCTGTTTCTCGACGATCTCGCGCCACAGGTCGGCGGGGGTGATCTTGTCGATCAGCCAGAAGCACAGCCAGAAGATGAGGACGCCGATGAGCGCGTAGAGGATGGAGCCGATAAAGGCCGCCGGTCGAA
>MEDL01000177.1 GCA_001724785.1 Acidovorax sp. SCN 68-22
AAGGCGCGGCCGGCAAAGAGACCTTCCCGGAAGACGCTGTGGTAGCGCGCGGGCGGCGCGGCGGCGGGTGGGGCGGAGGAGGGCGCTGTCATGGCAGGTGGGCAATGGGTTGGAAGCTCGGGAAATTAAAGGCCAGCATGACGTTAACGTCAACCATATTTCGTTTAGGTAATTACCCTTTGCTTAACGGCACAAATATTTCTTATCATGCGAACCACTTTTTCTCTTTCATCAAGGACGCCATGAACATCCAGGAATGCACCGACGCGATTCGAGGCAAGGTCGGCGAGGACAGCGGCCTCGACGCCGTGCTCAAGTTCGACTGCGGGGCCGACGGCCTGATCGTCATCGACGGCGCGGCCACGCCGAACACCGTCGGGAACGAAGACCGCGAGGCCGACTGCACCGTCGCCATCACGCTGGACAACCTCAACGCCCTGCTTTCCGGCGCGCTCAATCCGGTCACCGGCTTCATGAGCGGCAAGTTCACCGTGAGCGGCGACATGTCGGTCGCCATGAAACTGCAGCGGGTGGTCTGAACATGGCCGGCGGCCGTACTGCGGGCAGCGCTGTGCAGCAGGCCGACGCGGCCGAAGCGGCGCGCCAGGTGCTGGCCGACCATGCGTCCGACGACCGGGGTTCCGAGCTGTTCGGTGTCACCGAGCTGTGCAAGTCCTTCGGCGTCACGCCGCGCACCCTGCGCTTCTACGAAGACAAGGGCTTGCTCAAGCCGCGGCGCATCAACGGCACACGCGTCTACAGCCGGCGCGACCGCGCGCGCCTGGTGCTGATCCTGCGCGCCAAGGCCATAGGCTCCTCGCTCGCGGACATCAAGCAGTACCTGGACATGTACGGCCAGGCGGGCGAGGGCCGCGAGCAGCAACTGCGCTACGTGCTCGAACGCACCGACGGCGCCATCGCCGAGCTTGAACAAAAGCGCGCCCACATCGAAAGCAGCCTGGCCGAGCTGCGCATCATCAACGGCCATGTGCGCCGCAACCTGGAAGCGCTCGCGCCGACGGGCCACTCCTGACGGCCGGGCGTGGCATTTGCCGGAATAATGTGCTCCGTGGCAGCTGGCCCGGCCCGTTCGGCCGGCCGCTTGCCCGCCGACCACTAGCCGGAGCCCATGACCAACGTCCCCGAATGGTTTGCGCGCAGCGTCGCGCTGCTGACAACCAGCGTCCGCCCACCGTCCGAAGGCGCGGTGCCCGCCGCTGCCGGCGGCACAACCCCTGCCGAGCGCAGCACCCACGAACGCCTGGAGGCGACCTTGCGGCGCGGCGCGGAATGCCTGTCGCCCCGCGCGCTGCGCCGCCTGCTGGCCAGCCTGCAGGACGTCATCGCACCGCGCGTGAGTGAGGTCGAAGGCGCCCGCCTGGCCCAGGAACTGACCGCCTGGTATGCCGAAGCCGGGCCCGGCGAACGGCGCGATTTCTGGCTGCTGCTGTGTGAGCAGTTCGCGCCGGACGCCTCGCGCTTCAAGGCCGCGCGCGAGCGCTACGAGGCCGCCGCCGGCACGCCCGAGCAGGCCCAGGCGGAAATCGGCCTGCGCCGCGCCATGACCTCGCCGCGCACGCGCCTGTTGCAGCGCTTCGCGGCGGCGCCGGACGGCATGCGCTTTCTGATCGCCATGCGCGCCGAGCTGCTGCGCCCGCTCAAGAGCGACAAGCGCCTGCTGGCGCTCGACGCCGAGCTGGAGCAGCTTTTTTCCACCTGGTTCGACGTGGCCTTCCTGGAGCTGCGCCGTCTGTCCTGGGATTCGCCCGCCTCGCTGCTGGAAAAGCTGATCGAGTACGAGGCCGTGCACGACATCCGCAGCTGGTCCGACCTGAAGAACCGCCTGGCCGGCGACCGGCGCTGCTACGGCTTCTTCCACGCGAGCCTCCCGGCCGAGCCGCTGATCTTCGTCGAGGTCGCGCTGGTCGAGCGCATTTCCGACGCCATTGCCCCGCTGCTCGATGAGCACGCCGCGCCGATGGCGCCGGAGCGCGCGAGCACCGCCATCTTCTATTCCATCAGCAGCACGCAGCCCGGCTTGCGCGGCGTGAGCTTTGGCGATTCGCTCATCAAGACGGTGGCGCAGACCCTCAGCGCCGAGTTCCCGCGCCTGCGCCAGTTCGCCACGCTCTCGCCCATCCCCGGCTTTCGCGCCTGGCTCGGGCGCAATGCACCGGCGGCGCTGGAACGCCTGGACGAGCGGCGCCGCGCCGAACTGGCCGAGTCGCTGGCGCTCGATGCACCCGAGGCCCTGACCCCGGCCGTGCTGCTCAAGGCGGCCGACCAGGCCGGCGAACTCGACGCCCGCGCGCCGGTCGCCCAGTGGCTGCTGCACGCGGCCGCCCGCTACCTGGCGCTGGAGATGGCCGACGGCCGGCCGCTGGACGCCGTGGCGCGCTTCCACCTGGGCAACGGCGCGCGCGTCGAGCGCATCAACTGGGCCGGCGACCGCTCGGCCAAAGGCCACAAGCAGTCCTATGGGCTGATGGTCAACTACCTCTACGACCTGAAGCGCATCGACAAACACCGCAGCCAGCTGGCCGAGGGCAAGATCGCCGCCTCGCGCGAGGTCGAGAAGCTCGCCGCCGGCGGGTGATACAACAGACACCATGCAACAAGGACATATCCAACACGCGCCGCTGGCCGGAGTGCCGGGCGGCTGGCGCGTCGCCATTGCCAACCCTGGCCGGCTGAACGCCATGTCGCGCGCCATGTGGCGCGAACTGCGGGCCGCGTTCGAGCAGATCAACGCCGACGCGGGCGCGCGCTGCGTGCTGGTGGAGGGCGAGGGCGCGGCCTTCTGCGCCGGCGGCGACATTTCCGAGTACCCGGCGTTTCGCTTCGACGAAGCGGCCTTGCGCGAATTCCACGAAACCGACGTCTGGGGCGCGCTCGCCGCCATGCTGGCCTGCGACGTTCCCGTGGTCGCCGGTATTTCCGGCGCCTGCATGGGCGCCGGCGTCGAGATCGCCAGCTGCTGCGACATCCGCATTGCCGGCGCCACGGCCCGTTTCGGCGCGCCGATCGCGCGCCTGGGCTTTCCCATGGCGCCGCGCGAGGCGCATTTGGTGGCGGGCGCGCTGGGCGACGCGGTGGCGCGCCAGATGCTGCTCGAAGCGGCGCTGTTTTCCGCCGCCGACATGCAGGCCTGCGGCTTTCTCGCGCGCGTTGTGCCGCCGGAGGCCGTGGCCACCGAGGCACGCGCCAGCGCCGCACGCACCGCCGCGCTGGCACCGCAGGCCGCGCGCCTCAACAAGCAGACGCTTCGGGCATTAAAATCCCCTTCCACGCTTGCTGGTTATGCCCAGGCAGCTATGGAAAACATAGTGGATGGCGCCTACGCCTACGCCGACAGCGCCGAGCACCGCGAAGGCATCTCCGCCTTCCTGGCCAAGCGCCCGCCCGCCTTCTGACCCTGCGGCCCTGCCGCCGCCCCGACCGCCATGGACCGCCCACACAACCTTTTTGCCGCCCTGCGCGCGGCCTTTCCCGCCGATCTGGACGCCACCGCCATCGAGTCGATCGCGCCCGACGGCAGCACGCGCCACTACAGCTGGGCCGAGCTTGACCAGGCCAGCGCCCGCATCGCCAACCTGCTCGACGCGCACGGCCTGGAGCCCGGCGCGCGCGTGGCCGTGCAGGTGGAAAAATCCGTCGAGGCGCTGGCGCTGTACCTGGCGACGCTGCGCGCCGGCCTGGTGTTCCTGCCGCTCAACACCGCCTACCGCAGCAGCGAGATCGAATACTTCCTGCAAGACGCCGAGCCCGCCGTGGTGGTGTGCACCCCGGCGGCGTTTTCCTGGGTCTCGCGCATCGCCTTCCAGGCCGGCACCCAGGCCGTCTACACCCTGGGCGACGACCAGAGCGGCAGCTTGCTCGAGCGCGCCGCCCACCATGCCGGCACGCACACCCCGGCGCCCTGCGGCGCCGATGCCCTGGCCGCCATCGTCTACACCAGCGGCACCACCGGGCGCAGCAAGGGCGCCATGCTGACGCACGGCAACCTGCTGGCCAACGCCGTCACGCTGAAGGACTACTGGGGCTGGCAGCAGGGCGACGTGCTGATCCACGCGCTGCCCATCTTCCACGTGCATGGCCTGTTCGTCGCCATCCACGCCGCGCTGCTGGGCGCGAGCAAGATGCTCTGGTTCGCCAAGTTCGACCCGGCCGCGGTGGTCGCCGCCTTGCCGCGCGCCACCGTCTTCATGGGCGTGCCCACGCTTTACGTGCGCATGCTGGGCGAGGCCGCGCTGACGCGCGCCGCCGCTGCCAACATGCGGCTGTTCATCTCTGGCTCGGCGCCGCTGCTCATCGAGACCTTCCGCGCCTGGCAGGAACGCACCGGCCACACCATCCTCGAGCGCTACGGCATGAGCGAGACGACCATGCTCACCTCCAACCCCTACGGCCCGGACGCGCGCTTTGGCGGGCAGGACGAGCGGCGCGGCGGCACCGTCGGCTTCCCGCTGCCCGGCGTGGACCTGCGCATCGCGGGCGCGACCGACCAGCCCCTGCCGGCCGGCGAGATCGGTTCCATCCAGGTGCGCGGCGCCAGCGTGTTCGGCGGCTACTGGCGCATGCCCGAGAAGACGGCGCAGGAGTTCACGGCGGACGGGTGGTTCCGCACCGGCGACGTCGGCCAGATGGACGCGCGCGGCTACGTGCACATCGTCGGGCGCAGCAAGGACCTCATCATCAGCGGCGGCTACAACGTCTATCCGGCGGAAATCGAGAGCTTCCTGAACGAGCTGCCCGGCGTGGCCGAGAGCGCCGTGGTCGGCGTACCGCACCCCGATTTCGGCGAGGTCGGCGTTGCCGTGGTCGTGCCGCGCGCCGGCAGCCGGCCGCAGCCGGCCGAACTGCTGGCCGCCTTGAAGGCGCAGCTGGCGAACTTCAAGATTCCCAAGCACTGCGTGCTGGTGTCGGAACTGCCGCGCAACACCATGGGCAAGGTGCAGAAGAACCTGCTGCGCGATGCCTATGGCGGCCTGTTCAGTACTATCAAATAGCTAGCTGCTTGCCCTTGTGCAGCAAGCGCTAGAGGCCATTTTTGCCTGAAATTTTCGGCATGGCGGCGAGCAGGCGTGCAGCGGCGGCTTCCGGGTCCGCCTCGGCCACCAGCGCGCGCACCACGGCGATGGCGCCCACGCCCGTCGCCAGGATCTCGCCGAACTGCGCCGCGCCTATGCCGCCGATCGCCACCGTCGGGTATTCCCGCAGCAGCGCCGCGTAGGCGGCCAGGCGGCCCACGCCCTGCGGCGCGGTGGCCATGCGCTTGAGCGTGGTCGGGAACACGGCGCCGAGCGCGATGTAGCTCGGCTGCACCGCGTCGGCGCGCAGCATCTCGGCGTAGCCGTGCGTGCTCACGCCCAGGCGCAGGCCGCTCGCGCGCAGCTCCTGCACCTCGGCCGGGCTGAGCGCGTCCAGGTCTTCCTGCCCCAGGTGCACGCCGTAGGCGCCGGCGGCCACCGCCTCGCGCCAATGGTCGTTGATGAACAGCAGCGCACC
>MEDL01000178.1 GCA_001724785.1 Acidovorax sp. SCN 68-22
CGCTGGTCAGCAACCGGCTCGGCCAGGGCGTTGCCACCGGCCGGCTGGTGGCATTGGCGCCGGGGGTCTCGCGCATCGGCCGCATGGCCGTGCACCAGGGACTGCGCGGCGCGCGCCTGGGTGCGCAGATGCTGCATACGCTGGTGCGCGCCGCGGCCGACCGTGGCGACCACGAGGTGGTGCTGAACGCGCAGGCCAGCGCCCAGGCCTTCTACGAGCGTGCGGGGTTCGAAGTAAGCGGGCCACGTTATGAAGAAGCCGGCCTGCCGCATGTGCCCATGCGGCGCAAGCTCTAGGGACCCTCTGCACGAATCAAGCGGTAAGTGAGCGCTGCGGATCGGGATGGGCTGCAAGGCGAAAAACGCAGCAATAGCCGCAGCTATTGCGAGTATTTGCGACGCTGCAGACCGCCCGAGGCCGCAGATGCACACGGCGCGCTGATTCGTGCAGAGGGTCCCTAGGAACGTGTTCTAAAGATCGTCCTTGAGCGCGTAGGGCAGGCGGCCCAGCGCCAGTGCGGGACCGGTGGCGCTGCCGGCGTGCAGGCCTCCCGCCTCGGCGGCGGCCAGTTGCAGCGCGACGATGGCGTCCCACCCGCCGCCCGGCGCCGCTGCGGCCTGCACCACCTGGCCGCAGGCCTGCTCGGGGTCAGACGCGGCAAAGATTTCCTGGCCGGCCTGCAGCTCGGCCTCGGCGTGCGCCAGGAAGGCGCGCCGCTTGATCGCCCCACGGAACTGGCTGCGCGCGACCACTTCCTGGCCGGGGTAGCAGCCCTTCTTGAAACTCACGCCGTCGACCGATTCGTAGTTGAGCATTTGCGGCACGAAGGCATCGACCAGCGGCGCCGTCAGGGTGGCGACGCCGCTCTGCACCTCACCCCAGGCCCAAAGCGCCTCGGGCAGCAGTTCGCCCGCGGGGGCAGGCGTGCCGGCAGGCGCCACCCACAGCGCGCGCGCCGTGGCGCCGGCCGGGGCCAGTCCGATCACGGAAATCTGGCCTAAATCGGCCTTCTCGCTTACTACTATTGGGTTTCCAGCTATTTTTTCAATAGCACTTCCGGCCAGGCCATACAGCAGGAAATCGGCACTCGCGTCGGTGAGCCTGGCCTTGGCGCGCAGCACGAACATCGACAGGCGCTTGAGCGTGGGCGCCAGCAGGTCGCGGCTGCAGACCAGCAGCACTTCGTTCGGGCTGCGCTTGAAGCCGATGAAGCTCGCTTGCATGCGGCCCTTGGCCGAGAGGAAGGCGGTCAGGCGCGCGTGCTGCATGTCCAGCAGCGCGAAATCGTGCGTCAACTGGCCGTGCAGGAACTTCACGGCGTCCTCGCCTTCGGCGCGGATCACGCCCAGGTGGGGCAGGGGGCAAATGCCATCGAAACGGGTGCTCATGCGCAATTATGGCCAGGGGCGGCAATTCCACACCGCCGCCCGGGCCGTGCCCTATGATCGCCGGCTCCCCATGAAAGCAGGAAGAAACCCGGTCGTGCGTCGCGCTTTCAAAGCCCTGTTGTTGCTCGTGGTGCTGCTCGCGGCAGCGGCTGCGTGGTGGCTGCACGCGCCCCTGCCCATGGGCGATGCGGCGCCGGTGGAACTGGCGATCGAACCCGGCACCTCGCCGCGCGGCGTGGCGCGCGACGTGCAGGCGGCCGGTGTGCAGACCGATGCGCGGCTGCTTTACTGGTGGTTTCGCCTCTCGGGGCAAAGCCGGCTGATACGCGCCGGCAACTACGAACTGCCCCAGGGCACCACGCCGCGCAGCCTGCTGGAGAAGCTCGTGCGGGGCGACGAAACCCTGCGCGCACTCACGCTGGTGGAAGGCTGGAACCTGCGCCAGGTGCGCGCCGCCCTGGCCCAGGCCGAACTGCGGCCGGACAGCGCCGCACTGAGCGACGCCGCCCTGATGGAGCGCCTGGGGCACCCCGGCGAGCCGGCCGAGGGGCGCTTCTTTCCCGACACCTACACCTACGCCAAAGGCGCGAGCGACCTGGCCGTGCTGCGCCGCGCCCTGCACGCCATGGAGCGCCAGCTCGCCGCCGCCTGGGCGCAGCGCGCGGCCGACACGCCGCTCAAGTCGCCCCAGGAAGCGCTGGTGCTGGCCAGCATCATCGAGAAGGAAACCGGCCGTGAGGCCGACCGCGCGCTGGTCGCCGGCGTGTTCACCAACCGGCTGCGCGCCGGCATGCTGCTGCAGACCGACCCGGCGGTCATCTACGGCCTGGGCGAGCGTTTCGACGGCAATTTGCGCAAGCGCGACCTGCAGGCCGACACGCCCTACAACACCTACACCCGCGCCGGCCTGCCGCCGACGCCGATCGCCATGCCGGGCAAGGCCTCGCTCATGGCGGCGGTGCAGCCCGCGGCGACACGCGCGCTGTACTTCGTCGCGCGCGGCGACGGCAGCAGCCAGTTCAGCCAGTCCCTGGACGAGCACAACCGTGCCGTGGCGCGTTACCAACTCGGCCGTTAAGGAAAGCTGCGCATGGCGTCCAGGGGTTTGTTCATCACCTTCGAAGGCATCGACGGCGCGGGCAAGTCCTCGCACATCGATGCCCTGGCCGATGCACTGCGTGCCCAAGGCCGCACCGTGGTGCGCACGCGCGAGCCGGGCGGCACGCCGCTGGCCGAAACGCTGCGCGAACTGTTCCTCACCCAGCCCATGGACGCGCTGACCGAGGCCCTGCTGGTGTTCGCCGCACGGCGCGACCACATCGGCCAGGTGATCGCACCGGCCCTGGCGCGCGGCGACGTGGTGCTGTGCGACCGCTTCACCGACGCCACCTTCGCCTACCAGGGCGGCGGGCGCGGCTTCGCCATCGAAACGCTCTCGATTTTAGAGCGCATGGTGCAGACTGGTACTGCGCTAGAGCCCGATTTGATGCTGGAACCAGACCTCACACTCTGGTTCGACCTCGAGCCCGGGGTGGCCGCGGCCCGGCTGGTATCGGCACGCGCGCCCGACCGTTTCGAGGCCCAGGACGCCGAATTCTTCGGCCGCGTCGCCCAGGCCTACGCCGAGCGCGCCCGCGCCGCGCCGCAGCGCTTCGTACGCATCGACGCCGCCCAAAGCCGCCACGGCGTGTGGCAGCAGCTGACCAGTGCCCTGGTGCGCCGCGGCTGGCTGGCCATCATGGTGGCGCCGCCGGGAGGCGCAGCATGAGCCTGCCCCCCTGGCTGGCCGCCCAGCGCGACGCCCTCTTGGCCCAGCGCGGCCATGCCTGGCTGCTGCACGGGCCCTCGGGCCTGGGGCAGTTCCCTCTGGCGATGGCGCTGGCGCGTGCCTGGCTGTGCGAGGCACCGCAGGCCGGCGGCGCCTGCGGCCGGTGCGCAGGCTGCCACGCCATCGACGTGCACGCCCACGCCGATCTGGTGCTGCTCATGCCCGAAGTGGAGATGCTCGAACGCGACTGGCCGCTGCCGGAGAAGGCCCAGGCCGAGATCGACGACAAGAAGCGCAAGCCCAGCCGCGAGATCCGCGTGGACGCCATGCGCGATGCCGTCGAGTTCGCCCAGCGCACCAGCGCGCGCGGGCGCGGCAAGGTGGTGGTGGTGTACCCGGCCGAGCAGATGAACGCCATTTCCGCCAATGCCTTGCTCAAGACCCTGGAGGAGCCCGCCGGCGACACCCGCTTCGTGCTCGCCACCGAGGCGGCGCACGCGCTGCTGCCAACCATCCGCAGCCGCTGCATGGCGCACGCGCTGCACTGGCCGCCCGAAGACCAGGCGTTGCAGTGGCTGGCCGGGCAGGGCGTCGCGCCCGCGCTGGCCAGCGCGCTGCTGCGCGCCGCGGGCGGCCGGCCGGACGACGCGCTGGCCCTGGCGCAAGCCGGTGCCAGCCCGGCGGCCTGGGCGGCGTTTCCCAAGGCCATGCAGCGCGGCGAAGTGCGCGCGGTAGAGGGCTGGCGCCCTGGCGACGCCATCGCCGCGCTGCAAAAGCTCTGCCACGACCTGCTGCTGGCCCGCACCGGCGCCGCGCCGCGCTACTTTGACGCGGCGGACCTGCCGCAGCCGCCCGACCTGGCCGCGCTGGCGCGCTGGAGCAAGGAACTGGCCCAGGCCGCGCGCACCGCCGAGCACCCCTTCATTGCCCCACTGATGCTCGAAGCGCTTGTGGCGCAAGCGCGAAACACCCTACACTTGGCTCCAGACGCCGTCCCCCACACCCCATGAGCAGCCCCACCAACGCCCCCCGCCCCAGCGTGATGCAGCTGGCCATCAAGGAAAAGGGCGCCTTGCATGCCGCCTACATACCGTTCTTTGTCGAGGGCGGCATCTTCGTGCCGACACCGCGCGAGTACCGCCTGGGCGACGACGTGTACGTGCTGCTCACCCTGCCCGACGACACGCAGCGCTACCCCGTGGCAGGCCGCGTGGCCTGGGTGACCCCGGCGCGTGCCGGCGGCAACCGCACGCAGGGCGTGGGCATCCAGTTCCCCAAAGACGACAAATCGCGCCAGCTCAAGCACAAGATCGAGGAAATCCTCGGCACGGCGCTGGGCTCCGAGCGCCCGACACAAACCATTTGACGGCCCGTCCGCGCGCCCCCGGGCGCGCCGCACCCCACCGGCGCAGCCAGGCGCCGCGCCCATGTTCACCGATTCCCACTGCCACCTGAGCTTTCCCGAACTGGCCGCCCAGTTGCCCGCCATCCGCGCCGCCATGGCAGAGGCCCAGGTGGAGCGGGCGCTGTGCATCTGCACCACGCTGGAGGAGTTCCCCGACGTGCACGCGCTCGCCATGGCGCACGGCAACTTCTGGTGCTCGGTCGGCGTGCACCCGGACAACGAAGGCGTGCGCGAGCCGAGCGTGGGGGACCTGCTGCAGCGTGCGGCGCTGCCGCGCGTGGTGGCCATCGGCGAAACCGGCCTCGATTACTACGGCATGCAGGAGCGCAAGGGCGGGCGCAGCATCGCCGACCTGGAATGGCAGCGCGAGCGCTTTCGCACCCACATCCGCGCGGCGCGTGCCTGTGGCCTGCCGCTCGTCATCCACACCCGCAGCGCATCGGACGACACGCTGGCCATCCTGCGCGAGGAAAGCCGGGGGGAAGCGGCCCACGGGGTGGGCGGGGTATTCCACTGCTTCACGGAATCGGCCGAGGTGGCGCGCGCGGCGCTGGACCTGGGCTTCTACATCTCGTTTTCCGGCATCATCACGTTCAAGAACGCGCAGGAACTGCGCGACGTCGCTGCCTTCGTTCCGCTCGACCGCATGCTCATCGAGACCGACAGCCCCTACCTGGCGCCGGTGCCGTACCGCGGCAAGACCAATTCGCCGGCCTACGTGCCCTACGTTGCGCAGCAGATCGCCCAGTTGCGCGGCCTGCCGCTCGAAACGGTGGCCGAGACGACCAGTCGCAACTTCGAGCAGCTTTTCACCCGGGTGGCGGCGTGCTAGCACGGCGCGGCGCCCTGGCCTGGTGCGCGCTGCTCCTCGCAGGCGCGGCGCGGGCCGGCTCGTACGAAGACTTTTT
>MEDL01000179.1 GCA_001724785.1 Acidovorax sp. SCN 68-22
AGCGCCTGGGCCCATGCCTGCGCGGCGCCGTTGCGCAGCGCGCCCGCCGGGGCCGCCGGCCGTGCGGCGCCGAGGCGCTGCCAGGACGTGCGGGCGCCGCCGTCCAGGGCGACTGCGTTCCCGGCGTCCATGCGCGCGGTCTGCGCCACCAGGCCCGCGCCCAGCCCGGAAGCCCCCGCCGCCAGCGCCTGCACGGCGGCGGCCTCCTCGGCCGCAGCTGCTGGCCGGGATACAAGCACGTGCGCCGGTGCCTGCCCAACTGCCTGCCCGGCCTGTGCCAGGGCGGCCACTTGCAGCGCAACCGCTCCGTCGGCCCGCACTGCGCCGGCGCTGCCGGGCCCGGCCAGTGCGGCGCCCCATTTCTGTGGTGCGGCCACGGCCTGCGCGCCGGCAGGGCTGGCGCCCTGCGTCGGCGCGGCGTTTGTCGGCGCCGTGCTGGCCGGAACGGCGCTCATCGCCCCCGCCACCGCTGCAGCGGCGCCGTCGCCCCCGGCGCCAGAAACCTGGGCCGCAGCGTCCGGCGCAGCCTGGGCCGGCGCCGCACCGGCCTGGGAAGCGTCGGGCGCGGATGGGGGCATGGGCTGCGCGCCGCCGGCCGCGCCCTGCAGCAGGGCGGCGGCCTCGGCGGCGGCCCGGTCGGCCGCCGGCGCACCCAACCCGGCCGGGGCGGACTGTGGGTCCACTCCGGCAGCCAGGTCGGCAGCCGCCCCCTCGGGATCCAGGGCAGCGCCTTCGGACAACAGCTCCTGCTCCGCGCCGCCCGACGCGCCCAGGGAGGACAGCAAGGCGAAAAAAGCGCCCGGCGCTTGCCCGCCTTGCGCGGGCCTTCCGGCGGGTGCCGCCCCCGCGGGTGCCGCCCCGGCCGGGGCGGTGCGAATGCTGTGGCTCGTCGTCATGGCGTCGGTCTCTCTAGCTAGGCCGCATCTGCAGCCGCAGCGCCATCTGGGCGCGTTCATCGGTTTGTTTCTGCTCGCGACGCTGTTCGGCCAGCGCCGATTCGCGCTGGCGCTTGGCGACCAGCTTCTTGAGCGTCGCCAGGCGCAGTTCGGCCGCCAGCAGGGCCGCCTCGCCCGCGCCGACGCGCTGGGCATGGTCTTCCAGCACCGCCGTCTGCAGCTGCATGGCGTGCTCCAGCCGCCCCATGAAATGCCGGTGGTGGAACAGCACTTCCGGCGCCACCAGCGCGTCGGCGCGCACGCCCCAGCGCGCCTGGGTTTCGTTGGCGTAGCTCTGCAGCTGGTCCATCTGGGCCGCCGCCGCCGCGGCAGCGGCGCGTGCATCGCCCAGCGCGTGGCGCGCGGCATCGCGCTGGCGGACCGCCATGTCGACGGCCACCTGCAAGGCGTTGTTGCGTCCGGCGCTCACATCGGTGCTCCCAGGACGTCGGCCATGCCGGCGACGCTGGCCGGGAGGGGCGCCGCTTCGAACATGTTTTGCTGCAGGAAGCCTTCCATGGCGGGCTGCAGGCGGATGGCTTCGTCCAGCCCGGGGTCCGACCCGCTCATGTACGCGCCCACCTGCACGAGGTCGCGGCTCTTCTGGTAGCGCGAGTACACCGCGCGAAAGCGCCGCGCGAGCTCGAAATGCGCCGGCCCGATGACGTTGTGCATCACGCGCGAGGCCGACTGCTCGATGTCGATGGCCGGGAAGTGCCCGGTTTCGGCCAGCGCGCGCGAGAGCACGATGTGGCCGTCGAGAATTGCCCGCGCTGCGTCGGCAATCGGGTCCTGCTGGTCGTCGCCCTCGGAGAGCACGGTGTAGAAGGCGGTGATGGAACCCACGCCGTGCAGGCCGTTGCCGCTGCGCTCGACCAGTTGCGGGAGCTTGGCGAAGCACGACGGCGGGTAGCCCTTGGTGGCCGGCGGTTCGCCGATCGCCAGGGCGATCTCGCGCTGCGCCATGGCGTAGCGGGTGAGCGAATCCATGAGCAGCAGCACGTGCTTGCCCTTGTCGCGGAAGTGCTCGGCAACCGCCGTGGCGTAGGCCGCGCCCTGCATGCGCAGGAGCGGCGGCGCATCGGCCGGTGCGGCCACGACCACGGCGCGGCCCCGGTCCTGCGCGCCCAGGATGTCTTCGACGAATTCCTTGACTTCGCGGCCGCGCTCGCCGATCAGGCCGACGACGATCACGTCGGCGGCGGTGTAGCGCGCCATCATGCCCAGCAGCACGCTCTTGCCGACGCCCGAGCCGGCAAACAGGCCCAGCCGCTGGCCGCGACCCACCGTCAGCAGGGCGTTGATGGCGCGCACGCCGGTATCGAGCGGCTCGCGCACCGGGTCGCGGTCCATGGCGTTGATGAGGCGCCGATCCATGGGGTCGGCACTCACCTGCTGCAGCGCGCCGCCGTGGTCCAGCGGCACGCCCTGCGCGTCCACCACCCGGCCCAGCAGGCCGTCGCCCATGGGCAGGCGCAGCACGCCGATTTTCTGTACCGGCCGGGCCTCCTCGAACAAGCGCAGCGGCGCCACGTACGGCAACGCGGGCACCACGCGCGCGCCGCTCGCCAGTCCCTGGGTGTCGCCGGCCGGCATGAGGAAGGCACGCTCACCGGAAAACCCGACGACTTCGGCCAGGGTGCGCTCCGCGCCGTTTTCGACAAAACACTGCGAGCCCACGGGCACGCGGATGCCGCTGGCCTCCAGCACCAGGCCGGCCAGGCGCGTCAGCGTCCCGCGCGTCTCCAGCGCCGGCACGTCGGCCGCGCGCCGGCGCGCCTGCTCCAGGAAAGCGCTCCAGGCCTGGCCGACTTCAGCCGCCTGCATGGTCCGTCTCCGGGCGCCAGGGCAGGTCCAGGCCCAGGGGCGCCAAGGCGCGCTGCCAGCGCTTTTCGAGCCGGCCGTCAATGACCGTGCCCGCCTGCTCGACCAGGCAGCCGCCGGGCGTGACCTCGGCGTCGGCGATCCATTGGATGGAAGCGCTCGAAAATGCCTCGGCCAGGGACGCTCCCAGGGCCTGCGCATCCCCCGGATTCAGGCGTACCACCACCGGACGCCCGTCGGCCACCAGGCTGCCCAGGGCTTCGTTGATGACGGGTTGCAGCGCGAGCGCATCGCCCTGCAGTTCGCGGCGCAGCACATGGCGCGCCACTTCGCAGGCAAGTTCGAGCACGCCGTGCGCGACTTCCTGCTGCGCGGAGGCGAGGCCCTGGCCGAACGCCGCTGCCAGGGCCGCCAGTTGCTCGGCCACGGCGGCGCCCTGGCCAGCGACGTAGTCGTCCAGGCGCCGCTGCCATTCCTGCGTGGCCTCTTCGGTGCCCTGGGCGTGGCCCTGGGCGTAGGCCTCCTCGCGCGCTTGCTGGACCGCCGCATCGAGCGCGGCCTGATCGAGCGCGGGGGGAAGCTCGGGTGCTTCGGCGGCTTCTTCGGGTTCAAACGACCCGCCCACGGCACCAAAGCGCCACTGCGTGACGTCGCCCACTTCCTCGCGCGGGATGAAGCGGGTGTAGGCGTTCTTAGATGAAGGCTTCATCGCCGGAGCCTCCGAGCACGATCTGCCCTTCGTCGGACAGGCGGCGCACCGTCTTGAGGATCTCCTTCTGCTGCGCCTCGACTTCCGACAAGCGCATGGGTCCGCGCGTTTCGAGGTCTTCGCGCAGCGCCTCGGCAGCGCGCGTGGACATGTTGGAGAGGAACTTCTCGCGCAGCTCCGGGGCGGCACCCTTGAGCGCGACCACCAGGGTTTCCGAGGCCACTTCCTTGAGGACCGTCTGGATGGCCTTGTCGTCGAGCTTCATGACGTCGTCGAAGACGAACATCTTGTCCATGATCTTCTGCGCCAGGTCCGGGTCGTGCGCGCGGATGTTCTCCAGCACCACGCCTTCGGTGTTGGTGCCGAGCAGGTTGATCATCTCGGCCGCCGCCTTCACGCCGCCCAGCGAGCTCTTGCGTACCTTGTCGCCGCCCGAGAGCACCTTGAACAGCACCTCGTTCAGATCCTTGAGCGCGGTCGGCTGTATGCCTTCGAGCGTGGCCACGCGCAGCAGCACCTCGCTGCGCTGGCGGTCGCCGAACTGCATCAGCACGGCGGCGGCGTGGTCGTAATCGAGGTGCACGAGGATGGCGGCGATGATCTGCGGGTGCTCGTTGCGCAGCAGCTCGGCCACGGAGAGCGGGTCCATCCACTTCAGGCTTTCGATGCCCGACACGTCGCCACCCTGCAGGATGCGGTCGATCAGGAGCGAGGCCTTGTCGTCGCCCAGCGCGCGCTTGAGCACCGAGCGCACGTAGTTGCTGGTGTCCGACACCAGCAGGCTTTGCGCCGCCGCCGCGCCGGAAAATTTGTTGATGACTTCGTCCAGCCGCTCGCGCGAGACGTTGCGCATGCGGGCAATGGTCTCGCCGAGCTTCTGCACCTCTTTGGGCGAGAGGTGCTTGAAGACTTCCGCGGCCTCTTCCTCCCCCAGCGACATGAGGAAGATGGCGGCGTCGTTCAGGCCTTGTTCGTCCATGGTGCGTGCATCGTAGCGGGCTTGGCGTCAGGCGGGATCGCCATTGACCCAGCTCTTGATGATATTGGCGACCGCCACCGGGTTCTCGCGCGTCAGTACGCGGGCGTCCTCCAGCCGCAGCTGTTCCTCGGTCGGCTGCGCCGGCGCGGCGTTGCGCGTGGGCGGCGGCAGCGCCGGGCGTTGCGGCGCCTCGGCTTCGAGTGCGTCGAGCTTGCCGCGTGCGGTGGCCGGCGCGGTGCTGGCGAGGTTGCGCAGCGCCGGCCGCACCAACCCGAGCAGCACCAGGCTGCCGAACAGGAACAGGCCCACCGGCCAGGCCAGGCTGCGCGCCAGGTCCAGCGTTTCGGGCTGGCGCCACACCGGCGTCTGCTCGACCGGCACGCTTTCCACCTGGAACGGCGCATTCATCAGGTTGACCGAGTCGCCGCGCTCCTGGTTGAAGCCGATCGATTCGCGCACCAGCGCCGTCATGCGTTCGAGCTGCTCGGCCGACAAGGGCTTGGTGACCGTCTTGCCGCGCTCCTGCGTGCTCTGGTGGTTCACGACCACGGCCGCGCTCAGGCGCTTGATGGTGCCGCTTCCGGCGCGCGTGACGCGCACCGTCTTGTCCACCTCGTAGTTGGTGGTGGATTCGCGCCGCCGCGTGCCCGATTCGGTGGTCTGCTGCCCGCCGACGGTGGGCGCGGGGTTGGCGCCGTTGATGGGTGCGGCCGAAGGGCCGGGCGGCTGGTTGGCGACCGCGCCCGCACCGGTCGTCGCCGTCGTGGCGGCGCTGGTCCCGCCCGCCTCCGACACCTGCTGGCTGCGGATGGTGGTCGTTTCGGGCGTCTGGTTGGGGCGGAACTGCTCGGAGGTCGATTCGGTCTGGCTGAAATCCACGTCGGCCGTGACCTGGGCGCGCACGTTGCTGCGCCCCATGATGGGCTCGAGAATCTCCATGATGCGGCGCGTGTACTGCTGCTCGATCTGCTGCACGTACTGCAGCTGCTGGGC
>MEDL01000180.1 GCA_001724785.1 Acidovorax sp. SCN 68-22
CCTGGTGGACCGGGTCGCCAGCCGCCAGCCGGTGGACCGGGCGCGCGTCGCCATCGCCGGGCTCTCGGCCGGGGCCAGCATGGCGGCGCTGGTGGCGGCCCTGTACCCGGCGCGTTTTTGCGCCGTCGCCATGCATTCGGGCGTGGCGCCCGGCGCGGCCGAATCGGCCGCCAGCGCCATGGCCGCCATGCACGGGCGGCGCGCCGGGCAGCTGCCGCACGCGCTGGCCCCGGCAGCGCCGCCGGCGCTGGCCTTGCCGCCGCTGCTGATCGTGCATGGGGACGCCGACGGCGTGGTGGCGCTGCAGAGCGCCCGCGCCGCCGCGCAGCTGTGGGGCGAGGCCCTGGGCGCCCGGCCGGGCGCCGTGCGCCGCCTGCAGCGCGGCAAGCGCCATGCCACGCGGCGCACCGAATACCGGCTGCGCGGTCGCACCGTGGTGGCGCTGCACGAAGTGGAGGGCCTGGCGCACGCCTGGAGCGGCGGCGCGGCCCGGCGCGCCTACAGCGACCCGGCGGGCCCGGACGCTTCGGCGCTGATCTGGGCGTTTGTCCGGCGCCAGTTCGCCCCGCGCCCCGGAACGCCGTGAGCGCGGACTACACCAGCTGCCGCGCCGCCAGTTCCTTCTTCAGGTAGGCGTAGAACAGCGGCGCGGCCACGAGCCCTGCGGGGCCGAACACCGCCTCGGCGACGAACATCACCGAGAGCAGCTCCCACACGCCCATCTGCGTGCGGCTGCCGACCACCTTGGCATTGATGACGTATTCCGCCTTGTGGATCAGGATCAGGAAGCCCAGGCACGCCACGGCCGCCAGCGGAGATACCGACAGGCCCACCAGCGTGATCACCACGTTGCACACCAGGTTGCCGACGATGGGCACCAGCCCAGCGACGAAGGTGAAGGTGATGAGCACCGGCGTGTACGGCAGGGGCAGGCCCCAGTACGGCATCACGATCAGCAGGAAGAGGGCGGTGAGCAGGGTGTTGAAGGCGGCGATCCAGAACTGCGCCGCCACGATCTGCCGGAAGGCCTCGCCAAACAGGGCGATGCGCTGTGCCAGCGCCAGCGCCAGCGGGCGCGGCCGGCCCGGCACGCGCACGGCGGCGAGCGCGCCGATGAGCAGCCCCACGTAGGCGAACAGCAGGCCCGCCAGCCAGGCGCGCCCGGCCATGGCCAGCGCGCCCGCCTTGGCGCCCAGGTAGCCGGCGATGACGACCTGGATCTCCGCCGCCCCTTCGGGCAGGTAGGCCGCCATGTCGGGTGGCAGCTTCTGGCGCAGTTCCAGCACCGTTCGGGCCAGGTAGTTGAGCAGCTCCCGGTACTGCAGCGGCGCGTCGACGACATAGCTGCGCGACTGCGTGAGCCCCAGTGCCAGCAGCGCCAGCGGCAGGACCATGACCACGGCGGCCGCGGCGACCTGGGCCAGGCGCGGTGCGCTCCCATGGGCGGGATTGCGCCGGGCGAGCCGGGCCAGCCAGTGTGTCAGCGCGCGCGTGAGCAAAAAGCCCAGGCACACGCACAGCAGCCCGGGCAGCAGCCCGCGCCACATCACCAGCAGCAGGGCGCCGCCCATCAGCAGGTAGCTGGCCAGCAGCACGCCGCGTGAGGGGCTGGCGGGGGGCGGGGTCTTGGCGGCTTGCGCCATGGCGGGGAGGCGGTCCTCAGGCCACGACCACGGCGGCGCCGTCGCCGCGCGGCGCAATGGCGCCAATGGTGTAGACCTGCTCGCCGGCCGCGCGCAGCGTGGCGGCGGTGGCCTCGGCCTCGGCCTGCGCGACCACCACCACCATGCCGATGCCGTTGTTGAAGGTGCGGTTCATCTCGATGTCGTCGATACCGGCGGTTTTCTGCAGCCAGGCGAACAGCTCGGTCCGGGGCCAGCTGCCGGCCCGAAGGTGGGCGGACGTGCCCTCGGGCAGCACGCGCGGGATGTTCTCCAGCAGGCCGCCACCGGTGATGTGGGCCAGGGCCTTGATGCCGCCGGGCGAAGCGGCATCCTGCGAATGCGGGTGGGCGGCCAGCGCGGCCAGCACGTTCTTCACGTACAGGCGGGTGGGTTCCATGACGGCCTGCTTGAACGGCTTGCCGTCCAGCGTGGCGGGCAAGTCGGCGCCCGCGCGCTCGATGCACTTGCGCACCAGCGAGAAGCCGTTGGAGTGCACGCCGCTCGACGCCAGGCCCAGCACCACGTCGCCCGGTTGCACATCCTTGCCGGTGAGGATCTTCGATTTCTCGACCGCGCCCACGGCAAAGCCCGCCAGGTCGTATTCGCCGGCCGGGTACATGCCAGGCATCTCGGCGGTCTCGCCGCCAATCAGGGCGCAGCCCGAGAGCTCGCAGCCCTTGGCGATGCCGCCCACCACGGCGGCGGCGGTGTCCACGTCGAGCTTGCCGCAGGCGAAGTAGTCGAGGAAGAACAGCGGCTCGGCGCCCTGCACCAGCACGTCGTTCACGCTCATGGCCACGAGGTCGATGCCCACGGTGTCGTGCATGTTCCACTCGAACGCCAGCTTGAGCTTGGTGCCCACGCCGTCGGTGCCGGACACCAGCACGGGCTCCTGGTAGCGCTTGGGCACCTCGAACAGCGCGCCGAAGCCGCCGATGCCGGCCAGCACGCCTTCGCGCATGGTCTTCTTGGCCAGGGGCTTGATGCGCTCGACGAGGGCGTCGCCGGCAACGATGTCCACCCCCGCATCCTTGTAGGAAATGGGCGAACCGGTGGGGGAAGCTGGGGAAGGGGGCATGGAAGAAGCTGGGCTGCAGGTTGGGCGCGGGCGCGCGAACCGGGGAATTTTAGGCGACCGCATCCGCCGCCTCCCGGCGGCCCGGCGCGCGGGCGGCGGATGCGGGGCGCGCGCACTAAAATGCGCGCTTTGCCGGCACGCACCGTGCCGCACCGGCCTGGGCGCCTGGCGCCGGCCCTTTCACCCCAATCCTCGTGACATTCCGCCTTTTCTGCCGCCGCACCGCCGCCCTTGCCGGCGCGGCGCCCGCCCGGCGCCGCACGCGCTCTGCGCCCGGCGGCGCAGCCGCATGAAGCAGCTGGCGCTCGACATCGGCCTGGCGCCGCTTCCCACGCTGGAGAGTTTTTTCGGCGGGCCGAACGCCGCGGCCCTGCAGCACGTGCGCCTGGCGGTGGAGGGCGGCGACGCGCGCTCCCCCGTGCCCACCTACCTGTGGGGCGAAGCCGGCACCGGCAAGAGCCACTTGCTGCGCGCGGTGCGCGAGGCGCTGCGCGGCCAGGGTGCGCTGTGCGGCTGGTGCGACGCGGGCAGCGCGCCTGGCACCGATTTCGACGAGCGCTGGCAGGCGGTAC
Organism: Acidovorax sp. SCN 68-22; assembly: GCA_001724785.1. Taxonomy (GTDB): domain Bacteria; phylum Pseudomonadota; class Gammaproteobacteria; order Burkholderiales; family Burkholderiaceae_C; genus Simplicispira. Next base: position 3,315 of record MEDL01000180.1, read on the forward strand.
TGCTCGACGACGTGCACCTCTACGACACCGAGCAGCAGGCCGCCGCCTTCAACTGGTTCGTCAACGCGCTCAGCCCCGCCACGGGCGTCCCGCGCTGGGTGCTGGCCGCCGGCAACGTGCCGCCGGCCGACCTGCCGCTGCGCGACGACCTGCGCACCCGCCTGGGCTGGGGCCATGTGTTCCAGCTGCAGCTGCTGGGCGAGGCCGAGCGCCGCCGCGTGCTGCGCCAGCACGCCGACGCGCGCGGCCTGTTCCTCAGCGACGAGGTGATGGATTACATGCTCAACCGCTTCTCGCGCGACCTGGGCAGCCTCATGGCGCTGCTCGAACGCCTGGACCGCCATGCCCTGCGCAAACAGCGCGCCATTACCGTCCCCTTGCTCAAAGACATGCTGGGCGCCGAATAAATGACCACTGCGCCGCTTCCCACCGCCGCCCCGGCACGCCCCCGGCTCGCCCTGTTCGATCTGGATCACACGCTGCTGCCCATCGATTCCGACTACGAGTGGGGCGAATTCACCCAGCGCATCGGCTGGACCGACCCGCAGGAATTCGGCCGGCGCAACGCCGAGTTCTACGACCACTACCAGGCCGGCACGCTGGACGTGCACGACTACGTGCGCTTCGCCACCGAGGCGCTGCGCCTGCGCGGGGCCGAGGAGGCGGCGGCGGCCAACGCCCGGTTCCTGCGCGAAGTGGTGCAGCCGGCCATCCGCCAGCCGGCGCTCGACCTGCTGCGCGCGCACCGGGACGCCGGCGACCTGGTGCTCATCATCACCGCCACGAACGAGTTCGTGACGCGCCCCATCGCCGAGCTGCTGGGCGTGCCGGAGCTGGTCGCCGTCGAGCTCGAGCGCGGCCCGGACGACTGGTTCACCGGGGAGATACGCGGCATCCCCTCCATGCGCGAAGGCAAGGTGCAGCGCATGGAACAATGGCTGGCGGCGCGCGGCCTCTCCTGGGGCGCCGTGCACAGCACCTTCTACAGCGACTCCATGAACGACCTGCCACTGCTCGAGCGCGTCGACGTGCCCGTCGCCACCAACCCCGACGCACGCCTGCGCGCCATCGCAGCGCAGCGCGGCTGGCGCATCCTCGACCTGTTTGCCGGAACACCATGATCAAGAATTTCATCGACAAGCTGCTCTCCAAGGCCAGCCCCGGCGCGCGCAAGCGCACGGCCAACCCCTACGGCAAGCGCGTGGAGGTGCCGGCCTCGGTGCACGGCATCGACCCGGCGCGCGTGGACCGCCGCGCCATCGACGTGGTGCGCACGCTGCAGCAGGCCGGCTTCGAGGCCTACATCGTCGGCGGCGCCGTGCGCGACCTGCTGCTCGGCCTCAAGCCCAAGGATTTCGACGTGGCCACCAACGCCGCGCCCGAGCAGGTCAAGGCCTTGTTCCGCCGCGCCTTCATCATCGGCCGGCGCTTTCGCATCGTGCACGTGGTGCACGGGCGCGGGCGCGAGCACGAGGTGATCGAAGTCTCCACCTTCCGCGCCTACCTCGACAACACGGCGGCCGAACAGGTCAGCGGCAACGAAAAGACCTCGCGCGCCGCGCTCGCCGGCATGCAGCACGCGGTGGATTCGACCGGCCGCGTGCTGCGCAACAACGTCTGGGGCCCGCAGGACGAAGACGCCACGCGGCGCGACTTCACCCTGAACGCCATGTACTACGACCCCGAGAGCCAGATCGTGGTGGATTACCACAAGGGCATCGAGGACGCGAAGAAGAAGACCCTGCGCATGATCGGCGACCCGGTGCAGCGCTACCGCGAAGACCCGGTGCGCATCATCCGCGCCGTGCGCTTCGTCGCCAAGCTCAGCGGGCTGGGCTTCACGCTCGAGCCCAAGACCGCCGCGCCGCTGGTGCAGTCGCAGCAGTTGCTGGCCGATGTGCCGCAAAGCCGCATGTTTGACGAGATGCTCAAGCTGTTGCAGACGGGGCACGCCATCGCCACCATCGAACAGCTCAAGAAGCTCGGCCTCGCCAAGGGCATCTACCCGCTGCTCGACGTCGTCGTCGAGCGCGCCGACACCGCGTTCGTGCGCGCCGCGCTGACCGACACCGACCGCCGCGTGAAGGAAGGCAAGCCCGTGGCGCCGAG
>MEDL01000181.1 GCA_001724785.1 Acidovorax sp. SCN 68-22
GCCCGATTGGCGCCCCGCCCGCCAGGCGCAGGCCCTGACCGCCGGCGACTTCGTGCGCACGCGCGAATCGGCGCGCATGGCCCTGGTCTTTGCCGACGAGACCCAGCTGCGCCTGCACCAGAACACGGTGCTGCAGGTCAAGACCGTGGCCGCGCCCGGGCAGAACACCACCACGCTGCGCCTGGACGCGGGCCGCGCCTGGACGCAGACGCGCCGCCCGCCCGGCAGCCCGCTGCAGCTGGAAACCCCGGCCGCCACCGCCGCCATCCGCGGCACGGACTGGGACATCAGCGTCGAACCCGACGGGCGCACCCTGCTGACCGTGCTCTCGGGCACGGTCGAATTCGGCAATGCGCAAGGTCGGCTGAGCGTGGGCGCCAACGAGGCCGCCTACGCCGAGGTCGGCAAGGCGCCGGTGAAGATGCTGCTCGCCCAGCCGCGCGACCGCGTGCAATGGGTCAACGCGCTGCAGGCCGACCCGCTGCCGCACCTGCGCGCCGATCCCCCGCCCGCCGGGCTGCAAGCGGTGCTGGACGCACTCGCGGCGCGCCGGCCCGAGGCGGCGCGCGCAGCGCTGGCCGGAGCGCGCGCCGGCGCTCCCCCGGAATGGGTGGCGGCGCTGGAAGCCTTCACCGCGCTGCAAGCGGGCGACCTGCCCGGCGCCGGCGCCCAATTGGCGCGGCAGGTGGCATCGGGCACAGCGCCCCTGGCCGCGTGGCTGATGCACGCCGAGCTGCAGCTGATAGCCGGCGAGGGCGACGCCGCCCTGCAGACGCTGCAGAGCGCGCAGGCCCGCTGGCCAGCGCACCCCGCCCTGCTGGCCGAGCAGGCGCGCGTGCAGCTGCTGACCGACCGCCTGGACGACGCCGCCGCGACGCTGGCGGCCGCCCCGGCGGGCGGCAGTGCCGAGCTGGCCCTGGTGCGCGCCGCCCTGGCCCGGCGCCAGGGCGACGCCCCCGCCACCCTCGCCGCCTACGCCGAGGCCACGCGGCTCGCTCCGGACGATGCGCGCGGCTGGCAGGGCCTGGGCAGCGCGCACACCGAGCGCGAGGACACCGCTCCGGCGCGCCGCAACCTGCAGGAGGCGCTGCGGCTGGACCCGCACGCGGCCGGCGCACAGGGCGAGCGCGGCACGCTGGAGACCTTCACCAACCGTTTCGCCGAAGCCGAAGCGGCCTTCGCCACGGCGCTGGACGAGAACCCGGCCGACTACGTCGCCCTCACCGGCCAGGGGCTGCTGCGCCTCAAGCAGGGCCAGCCCGAAGCCGCGCTGGACGCCTTCCTGCGCGCCGGGGTGATGGAGCCGCGCTACGCGCGCGCCAAGGTCTGGACCGCCGTCGCCTACTACCAGCTCGGCCGCCACCAGGACGCCATCACCACGCTGCGCCAGGCCAGTGCGCTCGACGACAAGGACCCGCTGCCCTACATGCTGCTGGCGCAGATCCACACCGATCTGTTCGCGCCCGGCGACGCCGTGCAGGCCGCGCGCGCCGCGCTCGCGCGCATGCCCTACCTGAAGTCGCTCAACCAGCTCGCCAACGACCAGAAGGGCAGCGCCAACCTGGGCGCCGCGCTCGCCTTCTTCGGCATGGAGGACTGGGCGCTGGAGCTCGCCCAGCAGAGCTTCTCGCCCTACTGGGGCGCGAGCCACCTGTTCCTGGCCGACCGCTACCGCGGCGAATTCAACAAGAATTCGGCGCTGTTCCAGGGCTTCCTGACCGACCCCATGGCCTTTGGAGCCAGCCAGCGCTACTCCTCGCTGTTGCAGCAGCCCGGCACCCACGGAGCCGCCGGGCTGACGCTGGACCGCGAGTTCTACCGCCTGTCTTCGCCGGCGATCACCCTCAATGGCATGGACAACCGGCATGTGCCGGTTTCCTGGTTTGTGAAGGCGCAGACTGCGCGGGCACTGCGCTTTCCCATCGACGTGGGGGTGATCAACCAACCAGCATTTCACGACGCGTCCGGGACGGCAGAAGTGGACGCACGGGTGCTGACCGTGGGCCTGGGTGCGCAACCCAGCGAGCGCCTGAACCTGTTTGCCTACACCAACTACTTCGACGTGGGCCTGCGCGCCAACAACCTGTTTGCCTCATCGCTGGACACGACCCAGACGCAGGGCGCAATGGGTCTGTCCTACCGCTGGGCGCCGACCGAACACACCTGGATCAAGCTCGGGCGCAGCGTGGAGAACACCACGATCCGGGATTTTCCGGCGCTGTTTTCCGTGGGGGGGCTCCAGGGCGTCGTTGGCCTTGGCGCACACCCCCGCAAACAGTTCAACGACCTCCAGTTGCGCCACACCGTCGACCCGTTCCCCGGCACGCGCTGGAGCGCCACGCTGGAACACGTGGCGGAGAAGCAGTCCAGCATCGCTGCCGCCGACGGCTTGATCGCGGCCACCTCGCCCAGTGGCGAGCTGCTGTACGCCGACCGCCTGGTATTCGTCGGCACCAATGCGATCGACCGGCGCTACACCGCCTTCACGCTGGAGGGACGCCACCGCTACAACGCGCTCCTGCAGCTCGACGGCGCACTCGGGTGGCAGCAGATCCGCCACCGTGTGGACGGCGAAAACGCCTACGCGCTGGTCCTGCTGGACCAGATCGGTGGCGACCGTGCCCGGCGCCACGATACCGAGCGCGTGTTCACGCCCCGTGCCGGCGTGGTGCTGCAGCCCGCGCCGGGCCACACCTTGCGCCTGGCCTACCAGGACTGGATGCGTCCGCTCAGCACGTCCACCCTGGCCGGCACCGAGACGGCGGGCATCCCCGTGGAAGACCAGTTGCTCGAAGCCGGCGGGCGCTACAAGCGCGTCGCGCTGCAGTGGGGGCTGGAAACGGGCCCCGCCACCTTCCTCAAGTTCCGCGCCGACCACCTGCGCCTGTCCAACCCGGGCACCATCGGGGTCGACTTGCGCACGCCCAGCCTGCCGTTCCTCGAAGAACTGCGCAATGCCCAACTGGCCAACCTGTCCAGCACCGATGTGCTCGAGGACACCCCCAGCTACGAGGGTGGCACGCTCAAGGTGCTGGCCGCAAGCGCCAACCACATGTTCGGCCGCCAGTGGTCGGGCTACGCCAAGTACCTGTACCAGCACAGCGAAAGCAGCTATGGCGTGGGCGACGAACGGGTGGGCGGCCGCATGATTCCCTACATTCCGCGCCACACCGCCGTGCTGGGCGCGACCTGGGCGAGCGGCGCGCGCGTCTACGTCAGCGGGCGCGCGGTGTACCGTTCCGAACGCTTCGAGGACAAGGAGAACCTCACGCCGCGCCCGCCCGGCTGGGGCCTGGACCTCATGGCCTTCTGGGAGTCGCAGGACAAGCGCTGGGTGGTCGGCGCCGCCGCCCTCAACCTCCTCGGCCCCAAGTCCGCACGCCAGAAGGCCCGCTACGTCATCGATGCGCGCTACCGGTTCTAGGCTGCTGCCCGCGCTGGGCGCGGCCCTGCTGGCCCTGCTGCTGGTGGGCGCGGCCTCGCTCGGCAGGCCCTGGCACGCCCTGGAGTTCAAGACCTTCGACCTCTGGACCTCGCTGGCGGCCCCGCAGCGCAGCGACCTGCCGGCGGTTGTCCTGGCGATCGATGAACCCACGTTCCAGCAGGTGCAGCAGAACTGGCCGTTCCCGCGCAGCCTGCACGCGCGCCTGCTGGAGCGCCTGCGCGAGGACGGTGCCGCGGCCGTCGGCTTCGACGTGGTGTTCGCCGACCCCAGCACGCCGGAGCAGGACGGCGCGTTCGCGGATGCCATCGCGGCGGCCACGGCGGCGGGGCTGCCGGTGGTGCTGGCCTCGGCACGCGAGCAGGTCGAGAGCGCCAGCGCCACGCTCTGGACCGAGGTGCGCCCGCTGGCCGCCCTGCGCGCGGCGGGCGCCCGGCACGGCGACGCCGGCGTCGATCCCGACGACGACTTCGTCGTGCGCCGCACGCCGCAGGACGCCGGGAGCTTTTCCGCCGAGCTGGCGCAGGCCTTGCGGCCGGGCGCCCCAGCCACCGCTTCGGCCGACCTGGTGGCCTACCGGGGCCCGCGCGGCACCTTCGACACGCGCTCGTACTACCAGGCGCTGGAGCCCGGCCTGCTGCCGCCGGGTTTCTTCCGCGGCAAGGTGGTGCTGATCGGCCGCTCGGCACGCAGCGCGAGCGAGCTGCAACGCCACCAGGCCGACCTGTTCAATTCGCCTTTTGCCGCCCTGGGCGGCGAGCGGCTGTTCCCCGGCGTCGAGCTCCAAGCCACGCTGCTGGACAACCGCCTGTCCGGTGACGGGCTGCGGCTGGCGCCGCAGGGCTGGTCGTTGGCGCTGGTGCTGCTGGCGCTGGCGCTGCTCCTGCCCGCGGGCCTGCGCTGGCACCCCGGCGCCGTGGCCGCACTGGCCGCGGGCCTGGTGGCGGGCATCGCCCTGCTCTCCTGGCTGCTGTTCCTGAAGGCCGGGCGCTGGTTGCCGCCGCTCCTTCCCATGGCAGCGACCGCCGCCATGTACGGTGCCATGGCCTTGGTCGGCTACGCGGCGGCGCGCCAGCGCGCCCGCGCCACGCGCGCCATGTTCTCGCGGTACGTGCCGGCCGAAGTCGTCGCGCGGCTCATCGCCGAGCCCGGGCTGATGCGCCTGGGCGGCGAGGCGCGCGAGGTGACCCTGCTGTTCACCGACCTGGCGGGCTTCACCACGCTGTCGGAACGCCTCAGCGCCGAGCAGACGGTGGAGCTGCTGGGCCTCTATTTCGGCGCCATGGCGCCCATCGTCCACGCCAGCGGCGGCACCATCGACAAATACATCGGCGACGCGCTCATGGCGTTCTGGGGCGCGCCGCTCGACGACGCCCGGCACGCCGAGCACGCGGTGCGCGCCGCCATCGCCATGCAGGCGGCGATGGACGGGCTGTGCGACGCGCTCGAACGCCGGGGCCTGCCGCGCATTGCCATGCGCATCGGCCTGCACACGGGCCGGGTGGTGGTCGGCAACGTCGGCTCGGCCGAGCGCTTTTCGTACACCGCGATCGGCGATGCGGTGAACCTGGCCGCCCGGCTGGAGGGCGCCAACAAGGCCTTCGGCACCGGCATCCTGCTCTCGGACGCGACGGCGGCGCTGCTGCCCGCAGGCATCGCCCTGCGTGCGCTCGACGAGGTCGTCGTCAAGGGCAAGAGCGCGCCGGTGCGGGTCTACACGCCGTGCGCCGATGCGGCGCTTTGCCGCCTCTCGGCCGAGGCGCTGGACGCCTTTGCCCGGCGCGACTGGGCGGCCGCATCCGCCGGGTTCAACGCCGTGCTGGAGGCTGCCCCCGGCGACCCTGCCGCGCTGCGCCTGCTGGGGCGCCTGGAGACCGCCCGGGCCCTGCCGCCGGGCGCGCCGTGGTCGCCGGCCGAAGCGCTGGACAAGCTGTAGGCCTCCAATTATTCCTATATT
>MEDL01000182.1 GCA_001724785.1 Acidovorax sp. SCN 68-22
CAGGAAGGTGCTGCGCTCGATGCCCTTGACCTTCTTGCCGTACATGATCTTGTTCTTGACCACGCCGAACATGTGGCACATTTTTTCTTCGGTGTCGGCAATCAGTTCGAAGGGCAGTTCGAGTTTTTCCTTGAAATCGTCGTGCGACTTCATGTTGTCGCGCGAAACGCCGAAAACCGCGGCGCCCGCCTTGACGAAATCCTTGTACTTGTCGCGAAACTGCATGGCTTCGGTGGTGCAGCCGGGCGTGTTGTCCTTGGGATAAAAATAAAGCACCATGACCTGACCGTGGTGCGAGGTGTTGGTCACCCGCACGCCGCCGGTAGCGTTGGCTTCAAATTCTGGGAGGGGTTTATTGACAACGATCGCCATATATCTTTAATCTCTCTCGGTGAGGTCGTTGAAAAACCGGGGAAGGTGTTTGGATTTTTTCTCGTATAACCCCGGCAGCAACCCGAGATTTTACTCTGAAAGCCCTTTCCACGGCACCTGCGGGGGCTCTTGGGTGCGCCGCGCTAGCCCGGCGCGGGCGGGGCGATGATCAGCGCCAGCACCACGTTGCGTCCCTCTCCCGCCAGGATGTTGTAGGTCCGGCAGGCGGCAAAGCTGTCCATGGCTTCAAGGCCAATGCGCCGCGCCAGCAGCGGCGCGAGCCACCGGGGGTGCACGAAACGCGTGCGCTCGCCCGTTCCCAGCAGCATGACTTCGGCCTCCAGCGTCGCCAGTTCGGCGATGTGCTCGGCCGTCAGCTGCTCGAAGCTGGGCACCGGCCACGGCGTGCGCAGGCCCTGGGCGCCGAGGATGACGCTGTCGTGGATCTTCTCGCCCCCCACCGCGACCCAGCCCGGGCCATAGCCGGAGATGCTTTGGGCGTCTATGCGTTCGGGGGAGAATTTCATGCGGTCCTGGGGCGGTGCGGGCGCGCCGCCGGGCGGCAGCGCCGCGGTGGAACTGTGGTCAAATTATAGGTTTCGCCCTGCCGGGGGCTCCCCGGGCCCGCGAATTCCCCTGCTCCCTGCGCGCATGAAAACCCTTCACAAGTCCAGCAAGCTCGCCAATGTTCTCTACGATGTCCGCGGCCCCATCGTGGACGCGGCCCGGCAGATGGAGGACGAGGGCCAGAAGATCATCAAGCTGAACATCGGCAACATGGCGCCGTTCGGCTTCGATCCGCCCGAGGAAGTGGTGCAGGACATGGCGCGCAACCTGCCCGATTCGGCCGGCTACTCCGACAGCAAGGGCATCTTCGCGGCGCGCAAGGCCGTCATGCACTACACGCAGCAGCAGGGCATCGCGGGCGTCACGCTGGACGACATCTACCTGGGCAACGGCGCCAGCGAGCTGATCGTCATGGCCACCCAGGCGCTGCTCAACGACGGCGACGAGCTGCTGCTGCCGGCGCCCGACTACCCGCTGTGGACGGCGGCCACCAGCCTCGCGGGCGGCGTGCCGGTGCACTACGTGTGCGACGAGTCCAACGGCTGGATGCCCAGCCTGGAGGACATGCGCGCCAAGATCACGCCGCGCACGCGCGGCATCGTCGTCATCAACCCCAACAACCCCACCGGTGCGCTGTATTCCGACGCGCTCCTGCGCGGCATCGTGCAGCTGGCGCGCGAGCACGACCTGGTGCTGCTGGTGGACGAGGTGTACGACAAGGTGCTGTACGACGGCGTGCGCCACACGGCCATGGCCAGCCTCTCGACCGACGTGCTCACGCTGACCTTCAACTCGCTCTCCAAGGCCTACCGCTCCTGCGGTTTCCGCGCCGGCTGGATGGTGGTTTCGGGCGACAAGCGGGCAGCACGCGACTACATCGAGGGGCTGAACATGCTGGCCAACCTCAAGCTCGGCTCCAACGTGCCGGGGCAGTGGGCCATCCAGACGGCGCTGGGCGGCTACCAGAGCATCAACGACCTGGTGAAGGAAGGCGGGCGCCTGCGCCGCCAGCGCGACCTGGCCTATGAGCTGATCACGCAGATCCCGGGCGTCACCTGCGTCAAGCCCCAGGCGGCGCTGTACATGTTCCCGCGCCTGGACCCCGAGATGTACCCCATCGAGGACGACCGCCAGTTCTTCATGGAGGTGCTGCGCGCCACGCGCGTGATGCTGGTGCAGGGCTCGGGCTTCAACTACTCCGACCAGCAGCATTTCCGCATCGTCTTCCTGCCGCACGAGGACGATCTGCGCGAGGCCGTGGGCCGGCTGGCGGGCTTCCTGGCGCAGTACCGGCAGCGCCACGCCAAGGCTTGACTATTGTTTTTGTAGCTATCGGCGCTTATTGGACGGGCGCTAGAGGCATTTTTTACTGAGAAAATTGATGAAACCCATCCAAGTAGGCCTCCTCGGCATCGGCACCGTCGGCAGCGGCGTGTTCACGGTCCTCGCGCGCAACCAGGAAGAAATCCAGCGCCGCGCCGGCCGGGGCATCGCCATCACCATGGTGGCGGACCTGGACGTGGAGCGCGCCCGCGCCGTGGCCGGCGACCGGGTGCAGGTGGTGGGCGATGCGCGTGCCGTCATCGCCAACCCCGACATCGACATCGTCGTCGAGCTGATCGGCGGCTACGGCATCGCCAAGCAGCTGGTGCTCGAAGCCATCGCCGCGGGCAAGCACGTCGTCACGGCGAACAAGGCGCTGCTGGCGGTGCACGGCAGCGAGATCTTCGCCGCCGCCTCCGCCAAGGGCGTGATGGTGGCGTTCGAGGCCGCCGTGGCCGGCGGCATCCCGATCATCAAGGCGCTGCGCGAGGGCCTCACGGCCAACCGCATCCAGTGGCTGGCCGGCATCATCAACGGCACGACCAACTTCATCCTTTCCGAAATGCGCGACAAGGGCCTGGATTTCGACGCCGCCCTGAAGGACGCGCAGCGCCTGGGCTATGCCGAGGCCGACCCGACCTTCGACATCGAAGGCGTGGACGCCGCGCACAAGGTCACCATCATGTCGGCGATCGCCTTCGGCATCCCGGTGCAGTTCGACAAGGCCTATATCGAAGGCATCACCCAGCTCGCCGCGCAGGACATCAAGTACGCCGAGCAGCTCGGCTACCGCATCAAGCTGCTGGGCATCACCAAGCGCGTCAGCAAGGGCATCGAGCTGCGCGTGCACCCCAGCCTGGTGCCCGCCAAGCGCCTGATCGCCAACGTCGAGGGCGCCATGAACGCCGTGGTGGTGCAGGGCGACGCCGTCGGCGCCACGCTGTACTACGGCAAGGGTGCGGGCAGCGAGCCCACCGCCAGCGCGGTGATCGCCGACCTGGTCGACATCGCCCGCCTGCACACCGCCGACCCGCACCACCGCGTGCCGCACCTGGCTTTCCAGCCGGCCAGCCTGCAGGAAGCCATGGGCGAGCTGCCGGTCCTGGCGATGAGCGAAGTGGTCACCAGCTACTACCTGCGCCTGCGCGTGGCCGACCAGGCCGGCGTGCTGGCCAAGGTCACCGGCCTGCTGGCCGCCGCCGGGGTCAGCATCGACGCCGTGCTGCAGCGCGAGGCCGAGGACGTCGGCGGCGAAGGCTCGACGCAGACCGACCTGATCATCCTCACCCACGACGCCCGCGAAGGCACGCTGGACGCCGTGCTGGCCGAGCTGCAGCAGCTCCCCACGGTGCTCGCGCCCATCGTGCGCATCCGCAAGGAAGAGCTCAACTAAGCCACGGCCGTTCGTTCTGTTCGCTGCGCTGGCCCAAGCAAGCGTCGCGGGCGCCAGGTTTCGACAAGCCCGGCCCGCACGGGCTTATACGGATCGAACGGCGCTACATTCACCCTGTTGGCCTGCGAGACCGCCATGCAATACCTCTCCACCCGCGGCCATTCCGCCCGACCCCGCTTCTGCGACATCCTGCTCGAAGGCCTGGCGCCGGACGGTGGCCTGTACCTGCCCGAGCACTACCCGCGGATCGACGGCGCCGCGCTCACGCGCCTGCGCGGCGTTCTGCGGGGCCAGGGCTACGCCGCGCTGGCGTTTGAAATCCTCTCGCTCTACATCGACGACATCCCGGCGGACGACCTGCGCGCCCTGTGCCGCAAGACCTACACCGCCGAAGTCTTCGGCACGCCGGAGATCGTGCCGCTGCGTCCGCTGGAGCCCGGTCTGTGGCTCGAAGCGCTGTCCAACGGCCCGACGCTGGCCTTCAAGGACATGGCCATGCAGCTCCTGGGGAACCTGTTCGAATACGAACTGGCGCGCCGGGGCGAGGAGCTCAACATCCTGGGCGCGACCAGCGGCGACACCGGCAGCGCGGCCGAATACGCCATGCGCGGCAAGCGGGGCGTGCGCGTCTTCATGACCAGCCCGCATGGCCGCATGAGTGCTTTCCAGCAGGCGCAGATGTTCAGCCTGCAGGACGAGAACATCCACAACATCGCCATCGAAGGCGTGTTCGACGACTGCCAGGACATCGTCAAGGCGGTCAGCAACGACCTGGCATTCAAGCGCCAGTACAAGATCGGCACCGTCAACTCCATCAACTGGGCGCGCCTGCTGGCGCAGGTGGTGTACTACTTCGCCGGCTACCTGCAGGCGACCACGTCGAACGACCAGAAGGTCCGCTTCACGGTGCCCAGCGGCAACTTCGGCAACGTCTGCGCCGGCCACGTGGCGCGCATGATGGGCCTGCCGATCGAGCGCCTTGTGGTGGCGACGAACGAGAACGACGTGCTCGACGAGTTCTTCCGCACCGGCGTGTACCGCGTGCGCGGCAGCGCCGACACGCACGAGACGTCCAGCCCTTCCATGGACATCAGCAAGGCCAGCAATTTCGAGCGTTTCGTCTTCGACCTGCTGGGCCGCAGTCCCGAACGCACGCGCGCACTCTTTGGTGATGCGCTGGCCCAGGAAGGCCGTTTCGACCTCGGCGCCGACCCGCTGTTTGCCGAAGCCGCCACACGCTACGGATTTGTCAGCGGCAAGAGCACCCACGCCGACCGCCTGGCCACCATCCGGGACACCTTCCGGCGCTTTGGCACCACCATCGATACCCACACGGCCGACGGCGTCAAGGTGGCGCGCGAGCACATGGGTGCGGGCGATGTGCCCATGATCGTGCTGGAGACGGCGCTGCCCATCAAGTTCGCCGAAACCATCACCGAAGCGCTGGGCCATCCGCCCGAGCGCCCGGCGCGGTTCGACGGCATCGAGGCCCTGCCCAAGCGCGTGCAGGTGATGCCGGCGGACGTTGAACGGGTGAAGGCGTTCATCGCCGCGCACTGCAAATAGTGGTAAAAATGGCCTCTAGCGCTTGATGTGCATAGGCTTATAGCTATTAACAAGATAGCAAATGGGAGTCTGCATGAAGGTTGTCGGCTTTGCCGGTTTTTCAGGCTGCGGCAAGACCACGCTGGTGGAGAAACTGATTCCCGAACTGCG
>MEDL01000183.1 GCA_001724785.1 Acidovorax sp. SCN 68-22
GCGGTGACGCAGCTCGGCGGGCACGGCGTTCCCGATGCGGTGTACGACGAGGCGCGTGCCCAGTTCGACGAAAAGGCGCTGGTGGACCTGACGCTGGCCGTCGTCGCCATCAATGGCTGGAACCGCCTGGCGATCCCGTTTCGCTCTGAGGCCGGCAGCTACCAGCCGCCTTCGGCCTGATGCCGGTCCATTGAAAGGATGCCTCGCATGGACGAACCCCTCTTTCCTGATTCCGGCCCGGACATCGCGCGCAAGCGCCGCGCGCTGGCGCCCGAGCCGCTGAACGCCTTCAAGGCCTTCAGCGCCGCCGTGTTTGCCGACGGCGCGCTGCCGGGGCGAACGAAGCAGTTGATTGCGGTGGCGGTGGCGCATGTCACGCAGTGCCCGTACTGCATCCGCGGCCACACCCAGGCGGCGCTCAAGGCGGGCGCGACCGAGGCGGAAATCATGGAAGCCATCTGGGTGGCGGCGGAGATGCGCGCCGGCGCGGCGTTCGCGCATTCGGCCTTGGCGCTGGACACCATGCTGCACGCGCATCCGCCGGGGCCGACCACCGCCTGAGGCCAGGCGGGGAGCTATCGTAAAGATAGCTATCAATAAACGCCAGATAAGCGCTGGAGCCCTATTTTGCCAATAAATTGTCGACCCGGCGCACGTCGTCCAGGTTCAGCGTGCCGGCGGCCTGGCGCAGCTTGAGCGTGCCCAGCAGCACGTTGTAGCGCGCCTGGGCCAGGTCGCGCTGGGTCTGGTAGAGCTGGCTTTGCGCGTTCAGCACGTCGATGTTGATGCGCACACCCACCTGGTAGCCGAGCTGGTTGGCCTCCAGGGCGCTCTTGCTCGATTGTTCGGCGGCTTCCAGCGCGCTGACCTGCCCGCGCCCGGATTCCAGGCCGAAGTAGGCGGCGCGCGTGGCCTGGGCGATGGCGCGGCGCGTGGTTTCCAGGTCGGCGCGGGCTTTTTCTTCCAGGGCCAGGGTTTCGCGCACGCGGTTCTGCACGGCGAAGCCGGCGAACAGCGGCAGGTTGAGCGCCACGCCCACGCTGGCGTTGTTGGTGCGCGAATTGACGCCCGGCGCCGTCACCGTGCCGCGCGGGTAGCGCGCCACGCTGTAGCCGGCCTGCAGGTCCACGGTGGGCAGGTGGCCGGTTTCGGCCTTCCTGGTTTCCAGCTGGGCGATGTCGAGCGCGATGGCGGCGGCGCGCACCTGGGGCTGCTCGGCCTGCGCCGTCTCGACCCAGCCGGCGACGTCCTGCGGCGTGGGCTCGGGCAGGCGCGCGGGTTGCTGCAGCGGCAGCGGGTCGGCATTGGGCAGGCCGGTGGCCTGGGCCAGCGCCAGGCGCTTGACGCGCAGGTCGTTTTCGGCGGCGATTTCCTGCGCGCGCACCAGGTCGAAGCGCGCCTGCGCTTCGCGCGAATCGGTGATGGTCGAGGTGCCGACCTCGAAGTTGCGCTTGGCGGCGGCGAGCTGCTCGCCCACGGCGGCTTTCTGCGCCTGCACCGAGGCCAGCGTGTCCTCGGCCGCGAGCACGTCGAAGTACGCCTGGCTGACGCGCACCAGCAGGTCCTGCGTGGCGCCGTCGAGCTGCACGCGCGCCAGGTCCACGCCGCGCTGGCCTTGCGTGTAGGCGATGCCGTTGGCCGGCCGGTAGAGCGGCTGGGAGGCGCTGATGGCCAGGTTCTGCGTTTGCGGGTGGGCGTCCACCGGCGGCCGCGTGACGTGCGTGTCGGCCAGCGACCAGCCGGCCGACAGCCCGGCGCTCGGCAGCAGCCCCGCGCGCGCCTGGCCGGCGCGGCCCTCGGCGGCGTCCAGCTGCGCACGCGCGGCCTGCCAGCTCGAATCGGTGGTGCTGGCCGCCTGCACCAGCTCCAGCAGGCTTTGCGCGTGCACCGGCAGAGCGCACGCACTCGCCAGAGCCAGGGTCAGGGTGAGGGGCCGGGGCAGCAGCATGGAAGTCCTTGGAAAGAAAAAAGGGGAAGGTGTGCGGTCACACTAATAGCGCGGCACCGTGGGGTCGCACTGCAGCGACCAGGCGTCGATGCCGCCGGCGATGTTGGCCACGCGCGTGAAGCCCTGGCGTTCGAGGAACATGGCCACCTGCTGGCTGCGCGCGCCGTGGTGGCACAGGCAGGCGATGCTCTGGTCGGGCGCGAGCGTCGCCAGGCCCGTCGGTACGCCCGCCATGGGCAGCGTGCGCAGCGTGAAGCCGTCCGGGGCGACGCTGGCGCGCGCCACCTCCCAGGGTTCGCGCACGTCCAGCACCACGGGGGCCGAGCCGGCGGGCGCCGCGGCGAACCAGGCGGCGAGGGCGTTCGGGGGGATCTGCTCGACCATGCCGGACCTCAGAAGCGAAAGCCGGTGGGCTCGGGGAAGTTGCGCAGGCGTGCGGCGACGGTGTCCCAGGGCTGGGTGGTGGTGAAGCGCTCGCCGCTGCGGCGCACGATGGTGGCGCGCATCACGGGCTCCTCGCCAACGATGGCCGCCAGGCGCCCGCCGTCGCGCAGCAGCGCGAGCAGTTCGGGCGGTACGGCGGCGACCGAGCCGCTCAGCAGGATCACGTCGAAGGGGCCGTCGGGCACCAGGCCCGAAGCGCCGTCGGCCACGCGCACGGCGGCGTTCTGGATGCCGGCGCGGGCCAGGTTGTCCTGCGCCATCCGGGCCAGTTCGGGTTCGATCTCCAGGCCGACCACCTGGTCGGCCACCTGGGCCAGCAGCGCGGCCATGAAGCCCGAGCCGGCGCCGATTTCCAGCACGCGCTCGTTGCGCGTGATCTGCAGGTCCTGCAGCAGGCGCGCCTCGACCTTGGGCGAGAGCATGTATTCGCCGGTGCGCAGCGCCACCTCGGCGTTGCCGCGCAGGGGGATCTCGACGTCCATGAAGGCCAGGCTCCGGTAGGCCGGCGGCACGAAGTCCTCGCGGCGCACGCGGCCCAGGGCGGCGAGCGTCTGGGCGTCGTACACCTCCCACGGGCGGATCTGCTGCTCGATCATGTTGAAGCGCGCCCGCTCGAACGCGTCGTCGTGGGGGGCAGAGGGGCTAAGCGGCAGGTTCATGGGGCGGTCTCCGGAAGGAAAGGGGTGGTCAGGGCAAACCCTTGATTTTAGGTCGGTGCGGCCGGGCGCTTGCCGCCCAGCAGGCGGCGCGCCCAGGCGGCCAGGTCGTCCATGTAGCAGTACACCACCGGCACCACCACCAGCGTCAGCAGCGAGGAGGTGACGACCCCGCCGATCACCGCCTGCCCCATGGGCGCGCGCTGTTCGGAGCCTTCGCTCACGGCGAAGGCGAGCGGCACCATGCCGAAGATCATCGCCAGCGTGGTCATGAGGATGGGGCGCAGCCGCACCCGCGCGGCCAGCAGCAGGGCCTCGGCGCGCGGCAGGCCGGGCACGGTGCGACCATGCTCGTCCACTTGCTCGGCGCGCGCGCGGATGGCGAAATCCACCAGCAGGATGGCGTTTTTGGTGACCAGGCCCATGAGCATGACCACGCCGATGATGGAGAACATCGACAGCGCCGAGCCGAAGGTGAGCAGCGCCAGCACCACGCCGATGAGGGTGAGCGGCAGCGCCGTCATCAGCGCCAGCGGCTGCACGAAGCTCTTGAACTGGCTCGCCAGGATCATGTAGATGAAGACGATGGCCAGCAGCAGCGCCGAGATGGCGTAGCCAAAGGCCTCGTTCATGTTCTTGGTCGAGCCGCCGAACTGGTAGCGGTAGCCCGGCGGGAAGGCGATGTCGTCGAGCGCCTTGCGGATGTCGGCCGAGATTTCGCCGGTCGAGCGGTGGAAGGCGTTGCCGCTCACGGCCACCTCGCGCGTCATGTCGCGCCGGTTGATCTGGTTCGGCCCGGTCGACTCGCGCACTTCGGCGATCTGCCCCAGGCGCACGATGCGTGTGCCGCCGTCGGCCGCCGGCAGGGCAAAGGGCAGCTGGGCGAGCTGCTCGGGCGTGGCGCGTGCCTCGGGCGCCAGGCGCACGTTGACGTCGTAGGTTTCGTCGTTCGGCGCGCGCCAGTTGCCCACCGTCTGCCCGGCCACCAGGGTGCGCAGGCTGGTGGCCACCGGCCCCACGGCCAGGCCCAGGTCGGACGCGGCGTCGCGCCGCAGTTCCACGGCCACCACGGGTTTGGGCGCCTTGAGGCTGGAATCGAGGTCGACCAGGCCGGGAATGCCCTGGAGTTTCGCCATGACCCGCTGCGTGAGGCGTTCGAGCTCCTGCAGGTCCTGGCCCTTGAGCGAGAACTCGATCTGCTTCTGCCCGCCCACCGGGTCGAGCAGGCCGACGTGGGTCACCGTGATGCCGGCCACCTGGCGCAGGCGCTCGCGCAGCAGGCCCGAGAGCATGACGACGTCGCGCGTGCGCTCGCTGCGGTCCGTCAGGCGCACGTAGACGCTGGCGTAGATCTTGCCCGCCGCGCTGCCGGTGTTGATGGTCGCGAGCGTGTAGCGCACCTCGGGGAACTCGCGCACCACGGCCTCGACCTGGCGCGCCTTGGCCTCGGTGGCTTCGAGCGAGGAGCCGACCGGGGTGTAGAAGTTGATCGTGGTTTCGGAAAAATCCGCCGGGGGCACGAACTCGGTGCCCAGGAGCGGCACCATGAAGATGCTCAGCACGAAGATGCCGAGCGCGAGCGCCAGCGTCTTGAGCTTGTGCACCAGGGCCCAGCCCAGCACCTTCTGGTAGCCCTCGGCGAGGCGCTCGGTGGCGCCGTCGAACCAGCCCGTGACGCGGCCGATCGTCCGGCCGTACCAGCTGCGGTCCTCCCGGCGCTCGCCGTGCGCGTGGATGCTCGGGTCTTCCCAGACGGACGAGAGCATGGGGTCGAGCGTGAAGCTGACGAACATCGAGATCAGCACCGCCGCGACGATGGTGATGCCGAACTCGTGGAAGAACTTGCCGATGATGCCGCCCATGAAGCCGATCGGCAGGAACACCGCGACGATGGACAGCGTGGTCGCCAGCACCGCCAGGCCGATTTCCTGCGTGCCCTCCATGGCCGCCTGGTAGGCGCCCTTGCCCATCTGCACGTGGCGCACGATGTTCTCGCGCACCACGATGGCGTCGTCGATCAGCAGGCCCACGCAGAGCGAGAGCGCCATCAGCGTGATCATGTTGATGGTGAAGCCGAACCAGTACATGAACAGGAAGGTGCCGATGATGGAAATCGGCAGCGTGAGACCCGTGATGACGGTGGAGCGCCAGGAGTTGAGGAACAGGAAGACGATCAGCACCGTCAGCAGCGCGCCCTCGATCAGCGTGGCGCGCACGTTCTGCACGGCGACGCGGATCGGCCGGGCGCTGTCGCCGATGGTTTCCAGGCGCACGCCGGCGGGCAGTTCGGCGCGCAGCGCGGTGACGGCTTCATTGAGCCCGTCCACCACGGCGATGGTGTTCTCGCCCTGCGCCTTCTGCACCNTGGCCGTTGTAGAGCGCCAGGCTCTCGATTTCCTCGGGCCCGTCGTCCACGCGCGCCAGCTGGTCGATGCGCACCGGCGCACCGCCCTTGCGGGCGACGATGATCTTGCCGAAATCCTCCGGCCGCTGCATGCGCGCGTCGATCTGCACGACGCGCTCCTGGTTCTGCGAGCGGATGGCGCCCAGCGGCAGGTCCTGGTTTTCGCTGCGCACGGCGCTGGCCACCTGGTCGGGCGTGACGCCGAAGGCTTCGAGCGCGGCCGGGTCGAGGTAGATGTTGATCTCGCGCCGCGTGGCGCCCACCAGATTGACCGCGCCGACGCCGCGCACGTTTTCCAGGCGCTTCCTCAGGGTCTGGTCGGCCCAGGTGGTCAGGGCCGCGGGCGAGAGCGGCTCCTTGGCGCCTTCGGCCGGCAGCACGGCAAGCGACCACACCGGGCGGCTTGCCGGGTCGAAGCGCAGCACGCGCGGCTCCTTGACCTCGTCGCGCAGCAGCGGGCGGACGCTGGCGACCTTCTCGCGCACGTCCTCGGCCGCCTTGCGGCCGTCGATGTGCAGCTGGAACTCGATGATGACGACGGCGCTGCCTTCGTAGCTGCGCGAGGTCAGGGCGTTGATGCCGGCGATGGAGTTGACGCCTTCCTCGATCTTCTTGGTGACCTCGCTCTCGACGATCTCGGGCGAGGCGCCGGGGTATTCGGCCGTCACCACCACCACCGGGAAGTCGATGTTGGGGAACTGGTCGACCTGCAGGCGCTGGTAGGAAAACGCCCCCAGCACCACGAAGGCGAACATCACCATCGTGGCGAATACGGGGTTCTTCAGGCTGACTTGGGTGAACCACATGGCGCGGGCCTGGCAGGGTTAGCGCGCCGCCGACGCCGTGCCGGCCGGGGCGGGCGCCGTGCCGGGCGCCGCGGGCAGGCGCAGCGCCGTGCCTTCGGGCAGGGCGCCAACGCGCGCCGCGAGCACCAGCTCGCCCGCGCTCAGGCCTTGCACCGCCACCCAGGTGGTCCCGCCGACCTGCGCGCGGGCGCCGGTCGTGACCTTGCGGTGGACCACCTTGCCGTTCTCGGCCACCTGCACGTAGGGCGCGGCCTGGTCGGTGCGCACGGCGTCCAGCGGCACCGCCAGGGCCTGCACGGTGCCGGCGGCGATACTGCCTTGCAGGAACACGCCCTGGCGCAGCCCCGGCTGGGCGGCGCCGGTTTCGATGCTGAGGTACATGGGCACGGCGCGCGAACCGGCCTGGGCGCTGGGGTTGATGCGTGCGACCTGCGCGGCGATGCTGCGCTCGGCGCCCTCCAGGCGCAGCTCGGCCGCCTGGCCGACGCGCACGCGGGCGGCGT
>MEDL01000184.1 GCA_001724785.1 Acidovorax sp. SCN 68-22
GGGGCGGTGGCGCGGGCGGCTTCCTGCGTGGGCGGGCGGTTTTTGTGGTCACGGCTTCCTCCATTCGGCCCAGTTGCGGGTCTTGAGCTGCAGCACGGCGCTATGGCACAACGCACCGGCAAACCACACCGGCCCAGCACTCACCACCTGCAGGCCGCGTTCCTCGGCCGTGCTGGCCCCCAGCAGGCCGGGCAGACCCAGGTTTCCGGCCAGGCGCGCGGCATCGCGCATGCGCTCGACCAGGTCGTCAAAGATCAGCTCGCTGTCCAGCGCGCCGTTGAACGAGAGGTAGCCACGCATCTGCCAGGTGTGCTCGTTCAGGATGCGGCCGTTGTCGTTGACCTCGGAGGTGGCTGTGCGCCGCAGGTACCAGCCCCGGATATGCGCATCGGCCCCAAACCCATCGGTGGCCGGGTCGGTGTGCCGGTACTGGTAGGCTGCTTTAAACCCCCGGTCATCGGACGCATAGCGCTCGCACGGGTGCACCTGGCCCACGGCGGGCACGGCGCGCAGCAGGGCCACCAGGGCCTCGCGGGTGGCGGCCAGGGTGTTGGGCATCGTCATGCACTGCCTCCTGCCAGGTACGCGGCCACCTTGGCCGCACCTTGCTCGAACAAGGCGAGGATCTGCCCCTCGGTGGCCGATGCAGCACGCGCCATGGGGTACTGCGCTGGCGTGCCCTCGCGGGCGATCTTGCGCGCAACCAGGAACGCCACGCTCTTGACCTGCTTGGGTTCGCGGATGCCGAGCACGGCCTTGACCCAAGGCTCCAACGCCTGGGCAGGCGGCATGTGCGGCCTGGTGCCCAGCTCAACAAACAACGCACTGGGCTGGCTGCTGCCCACCACGCCCAGCACCCCTGCAGGCGTGCTGGCAACGTCGCTCGTGATGCTGGCGGCGGTAATGTCAGAAGCCCCACGCGGCAGGCGCTCCTGCCACTCGCGCTGCAAGAGCAAGGTGGCTTCGGTCATGGCCACGCGCAGCACCTGGTCGGTGTAGGCGGGCGCAGCGCGCAGCCCTTGGCCATAAGCGCGCAGGTCACCCAGGCTGATGGACAGCTCCATCACACACCCCTTCGCACCAGGCCGTGGCGCGGGTTGCGCCGGGGCCAGCTCACCACGCCCGAAGCCGCCGCCAGGCCGGTGCCCGCCGCTGCGCTGAAAGGGTCTGCCTGGCCCGTCCCCTGGTAGTAGGCCGTGCGGTATTCCTTGGCGCGCAGCGCGTAGGCTCGGGCGCGGCTTTCAACACGCGCCGCATCCACAGCCAGGGTGGAGTCCCGGTCGCTGCTGTAGAGCGTGGCAAGCCGCTGGCACAGCAGGTAGGCCGCGTACTGCGCCACCGGCAGGCGATGCGCCTGCGGCACGCCTGCACCGGGCAGCGGCGCCAGGTCTGCGTCGTAGCGCACCAGCGCCTCGGCGATGGCACGTTCGCGCACGTCGGTAGCAACGGCGTCATCCTGGTCGGGCACCAGGTCGCTCAGGAGCTGCTGGATATCGGCGAGTGCCATGGTTCAGGCCACCACGGCCTTGGTGAAGGCGCGGTAGTCGGTGACCGCGCCGCCGTAGATGTGGCGCAGCTTGTAGGTCAGCTTGTCGGCCGCGAACATGGAGCCTACGGTGGGCGAGTCCTGCACGAACAACTCAGGCTCCTGCTGGCCGTCTAGGAAGCCGATCTCGATGCCGGGGATGTCGGCCGGGTCGGCGGCGGTGCACCAGTCGTTCGGGTCCATCCAGTACCACACGGGGATGATGTTCATCGTCAGCGACTGGATGAACGTCTTCTCGTTGTTGGTGGACAGTTTGAACAGATCGACGGCCGTCTCCTGCAGCTCCACAGGCACGATCAGGCGCGAGGGCGTGATGCCGATGCGGTCGTTGCTCGAAAGCTCGGTCTGCTTGAGCATCGCCAGGCGGTGTGCAGCCAAGGCCGCCTTGTCCAGCGCGGCCGTGAACAGGTTGGCGTGGTCAACGTGAAACAGCGCCTTGGTGTCGTAGATCACCGGATTCGTGCGCAGGAAGTCGAACACGAACTTGGCGAGCGTGCGCTTGGCGGCGCGCGAGAGCTTCGTGGGGATGCGGCGAATCACGCCCACGTCGTCGTTTTTGATCATCTCCAGCGTCACGTCTTCGGTGCCGCCTTTCTTGCCCGCCTTGTACGTGGCCTCTTCGTCGCCAGGGCTGCTCAGAGGCTGGTAGTCGGCGCCCTCGGCCACCGTGGGCAGGTCGCCGTAGCCGCCCCAGCGCGTGCGGTGCTGCATGCGAAAGTCCGAGAGCGGCACAACGTTGACGATCTGGCGCCAGCCGTCGAAGTCCACCGCTGCGCGGTACTCGGCCAGCATGCGGCGTGTCACGCTGTCGCCCAGCACTTCGCTCAGGGTCGAACTGCCCATGGATTCGGCCAGGCGCGACTGGTCGCATTCGCGCAGGCGGCCTGTGACCAGGCGGTCGCCGGTCATCTCGACATAGCACTCCTTGAAGGACTGCACGCGGCCGTGGTCCTTGTGCGCCGGGTCCCAGAAGGCATCCAGCATGTCGCGCATGGTCAGGCTGCGGTCGCCCACCGTGATGGCGCCATTGCCGAACATGGGCACGCGCACGGTGCCGCTCTCGGTCAAGCGCGCCACGTAGCCACCCTCGGCCGTGATCAGCTCGCCCACGGCGGCCTCGGTCAGGCGGTCGGCGCCAGCGGTAGCGATCTGCGAAAGCAGGCGCTCCTTGGACGGCGCGGGCAGCTTGGCCGCACCGATGCGCTCGCGGGCTGCGGCGCGCAGTTCGAACACGGCCAGGTCAGCGCGTGTCAGTGGCGCGTCCTGGGCTTCGGCCACGCGCTGCGTGCCAGGCTCGGGCAGCAGCGAGCCGCAGACGGATTCGTGCACGCGCACGAGGTCGTCATCGCTGATGGTGTCCACGTTGATCGTGGCGTGCTTCGCCGGGTCTTTGGCCTTGATGGCCTCCAGCATGCGTTGCTTCCAGAGAGGCATTTCGCTTCCTTCGTTGGTAGTGGTGGGATCGGCGGCGGCTTCGGTGAGACGATCCAGGCCGCCGCCAGCGCCCGGCTCGACGATCAGGTCAACGGAGATCACCTTGGTGAACTTCACGGCCTCGGTAAGGCGTTCCTTGCCCACCTGGCGTGGCTTGGTGCGCGCGAAGGCATCGATGGACAGGCCCAGCAGGCTCTGCATGCCGCGCTTGACGGCCTCGACCATCTTTGTGACGGCCGCATCGGTGGGGTCGATAGCCCGGAAGGTGCCCACGAGTGCACCCGTGTCAGTGGCCTTGCCCTCGACAAAGCGCACGCCGTAGATGCCACCGATCAGGTTGCGCACGTCCTTGCCTTTGCCTGCGATGTGGTCTGCATCGCTCTTGGCGAACACACGCACGCCCTCGAACTGGGGCACAGCTTCGCGCAGCGTGGCGTCGGGGTAGTAGTTGCGGTTGCCGCTGCGGCCCGCCTTGACGATGGTGACCTCAATGGCCCCATCGGCCGCCTCGCGGAACACCACCGAACCATCGGCCGCTACGGCTTCGCGCACGGCAGCCGCCACGGTGCTGGACGCACCAGCGGGGACGGTGGAGGCACTGCCCACGGGCGCATAGTCCGCCACCACCTCGGCCGCGTCGCCCAGCGCCACGGTGTTGTCGGCGGCCACGGTGTAGGCGTAGCTGTACAGGCGCCCCTTGAACGCCACGACCACACGGTCGGGCCAGATGCCGCGCACGTCCACGTAGTAGTCGCCATTGGCCGACAGGCGCAGCTTGTCGCGCACGGCCTGGCGCACCAGGTCGATGAGCTGGCCGTACTCGGTGGTCACCGCCTCGGTCATGCGCGCGTAGCCGGTGCCAGCGGGGATGAGCTTGATGGGCATGGCCGCTTACTCGTCCTGGCCCAGGCTGGAGAGCTTCTGTCCGTCGCGCGTCACGACGACGACGTGCGTGCCGTAGTCGCGCACGGCGAGAACTTCATCGGCCTTGATGGGGATGCGCTTTTCGCGGGGCGCCTTGGCGGGCTTGCCGTCCTCGCCCTTTACGTCCGCGAACTCGACCACCTTGCGCTGTACGCGCTTGGCGGCCTCTGCGAAGGTCTGTTCTTGGGACTTGGCCTTGTCGGCCGCGTCCTGCTTTGTCGGGTCGGGCATGCATCACTCCATCCAGGTATGCCGCGAGGCGGCGTTGCGATGGAGTGACTGTGCCGATGGGGGTACAAATAACTAAGGCCGACATGGGTCGGCCTCGGATGGCGGGAGAGGGTTATCAGGCTACCACGCGAGCTTCGGTGGTGGCGGATTCACCGGAATCGGGCGACACTTCCAGGCCACGCCAACCGAGGAGCTACGTACATGGATGACAAGCACGCCAACGACGACCAGCAAACCAAGGAACTGGATCAGCAGTACGCGCTTTTCAGGCTATGGCTTATATCGCCCCAGGCGCAGGTCAATCCACACCTCGGCCCAGAGGCTATGATCGAGGAAGCGATGTGGATGGCCTGGAAGGAAGGGTACCGCTATGGCAAGCACCAGAAGAACCCGGCGCGAACCAAGTAGCAACCCAATGCATTTAAACCCAATTTAAATCGCCCGCCAAGCCCGCCCGGCGCGCATGCCAAGGGGGTAGGCGCCTCAAGGGCGCCTAATGCGCCAGAGCGGCCTCTTTTTCAGTCTCCTTCTGGATCACTGCTTCGCCCTCGCGCCGCCCCCCGGCTTTTTTCGCGGCCTGGTCGAGCGCCGCCTTGCGGCCATCGAGCTTCAGCTCCAGCTCGCTGAACGGCTTGGCCCCCGGTGTCATCACCTTCCAGTGCTTCATCCAGGGCAGGCTGATGCACCCGCAGTGGATCACCTGCTCGGGCGGGGCCTTCGGGTCGTGCGGGCACTGCATCAGATCCATGCCGCCCCCTGGGTTCGGTACCTTGAAGGGTTTGCCTACCTCCACCACCCGGCCGTCCATCAGGTCGTGGTTCCAGCGGCTGTGAATCTTGCCGCTGCGCCGCCACTGCTTGCACAGGCCGGGCACCAGCTCTGCGGCTTGCTCCAGGCGCCCGTTGGCCGCCATGGCAAAGGCCCGGCTCACTTCGGTGTGGACGATGGCCGTGGCACGCCGGGGCGACTCGCCCTCCAGCAGCGCCTGCACCTGCTTGATGGCAGCGAACGGCGTTTGCCCGCCGATGGTGACCAGGCCGAGCTGGCGGCCGATCTTGCGCAATGCCTCCTGCCCCACGTCTTTCAGGCGCAGCGTGCCGAACGCCTTCATCTGCTTGAGCACGCCCACGTCGAGCTGCGCCAGGCGCAGTTCCACGGCCTGGCCGATCAGGGCCAGGGGCTTGTCG
>MEDL01000185.1 GCA_001724785.1 Acidovorax sp. SCN 68-22
AGCACCAGCCAGCCGGGCGCCTGCGCCGCCGCGCGCACCGCCGCCGCGATGGAATCCCCCATGCCGGGGTGGCCGGCGTCTTCCAGGTGCCAGGGCAGGCCGCTCGCGCGCACGGCGGCAAGCGTGCGCTGCAGCACAGCCACGCCGTCCAGTAATGCGGCGAGCTTGTGGCCCTGGCCGCCGGCGGCGCGGAAGCGCTCGCCCCGGCCCGAGGCCAGCACCAGCACGCAGGGCTGCGAATCAGCGGTTTTCGTGGGAAAAGCAGGCATCGGGGGCGCGGTCGGCGGCACAATCCTGGCATGACTGTACCCCCCTCTTCCCTCGCCGAACTGCGCAAGAGCTACGAGCGCGCCGAACTCAACGAGGACGCCTCGCACGCCGACCCGCTGCAACAGTTCAACCAATGGCTGGGCGAAGCCATCGCCGCGCAGTTGCCCGAGCCCAACGCCATGACGCTGGCCACGGTCGGCAGCGACCTGCGGCCAAGCACGCGCGTCGTCCTCATCAAGGGCTGCGACGAGCGCGGCATCGTCTGGTTCACCAATTACGACAGCCGCAAGGGCCGCCAGCTCGCCGGCAACCCCTACGCCGCACTGCAGTTCCACTGGGTCGAGCTCGAGCGCGTGGTGCGCATCGAAGGCCGGGTCGAAAAGACCAGCGACGCGGAGAGCGACGCCTACTTCCAGTCCCGGCCGCTGGATTCGCGCATTGGCGCCTGGGCCAGCCCGCAGAGCGAAGTCATCAGCGGGCGCGGCGTGCTGGTGGCCAATGCCGCGCGCTACGGCGCGCAGTACCTGCTGAACCCGCCGCGCCCGCCGCACTGGGGGGGCTTTCGCCTGGCGGCCGACCGCTGGGAATTCTGGCAAGGGCGCAAGAGCCGGCTGCACGACCGGCTGCGCTACCGCACCGAAGGCGGCGCCTGGGTGCGCGAGCGCCTCGCGCCTTAGTCACGCGCCCGTTCCCGCCCCCTACCCCGCCACGAAACGCGCCGCCGCCCAGATGGCCACCGGCGCCGTCACCAGCGCCAGCGCCGTCGAGACGGCGACACTGGCCGTGACTTCGTCCTGGGCCACGGCGTAGCGCTGCGCGAACAGGAAGACGTTCGCCCCCACCGGCAGGGCCGACGCCACGATCAGCACCGCCAGCGGCAGGCCCGACATGCCGAGCGCCCAGCCCATGCCCGCCAGCACCAGCGGGTGCAGCACGCATTTCACGAGCGCGATGCGCAGCGCCGCCTTGAAGTGGTGCCCCACGCGGGTGAAGGCCAGTGTCACGCCGACGAGCAGCAGCGCCATGGGCCCGAGCGCCTGGCCGAGCAGTTGCAGGGGCCGGTCGACCATGGCCGGCAGCACGAGCCCCGTCTGCGCGAACAGCAGCCCGGCGATGATGGGCAGCGGCACGGGGTGCAGGATGCCGTTCTGCACGGCCTGCAGCACGGTGCGCAGCATGTGCTGCGGCGCCTGGCCAGGCCTGCCGGCGCGTTCGCGCGCGGCAGCGAGCTCGAACACCACCGTGGCGGCGGTCAGCAGTACCAGGGCGTGCACCGAGATCAGCGTGAACAGCGTCACCAGCCCGGCCTCGCCGAAGGCCAGGCCGATGAGCGGCACGCCGATCATGATGGTGTTGCTGAAGACATGCGCCAGCGCCCGCGCCGCCGCCAGCGTGCCGAAGCCCTGCAGCGCCAGCGTGGCGGCGAACACCAGCACGGCGGCGGCGAAATACACGCCGATCGGGCCGAGCTCCAGCGCTTCGAGCCGCACCGTGCTCATGGTGCGAAACAGCAGCGCCGGGGTGAGCACCATGAACACCAGGTTGGAGAGGTCCTTGACGGCCGACGCGCGTATCCACTCCAGGCGCGCGCTGGCAAAGCCGATGGCAATGAACAGCACCACCGGCACCAGGGCCGCGAGCACACCCTGGTTCACGCCGCGCCCCGCGCCGGCGCCGCGGCGCGCATGCGAATACTCATGAATAAATAGCTAGAAAACCAATACAGACAAGCGCTGGAGGCCAATTTGAGTCAAATTTTTTGGCTCACGCATCCTTCAGCATGCGGGCGAAGGTCTTGCGGAATTTCTCCACCTTCGGGCCGACCACGAAAGCGCAGTAGCCCTGCTCCGGGTGGCGCGCGTAGTAGTCGTCGTGGTAGGCCTCCGCCGGGTGCCAGTTCGCCAGGGGCGCCAGTTCGGTGACGACCGGCGCGCCGTAGGCGCCGCTCTGCGCCAGGTCGTCGAGCATCTGGCGCGCCAGCACGCGCTGCTCCTCGGTTTCGTAGTAGATGCCGCTGCGGTACTGCGTGCCGACGTCGTTGCCCTGGCGGTTGCGCTGCGTCGGGTCGTGCGTGGCGAAGAAGATCTCCAGAATCTCGCGCAGGCCGATCACGCTTGGGTCGAAGCGCACGCGCACCACCTCGGCGTGGCCGGTGTCGCCGCTGCACACCTGCTCGTAGCTGGGGTTGGGCGCGTGGCCGTTGCTGTAGCCGCTTTGCACATCGGTGACGCCGCGCACGCGGTCGAACACCGCCTCGGTGCACCAGAAGCAGCCGCCGCCCAGGGTGATGCTGGCTTGCGCCGCCCCGGCGCCGGCGCTGGATGAATTTTTCATTGCGTCCATGGTGTCACGCTCCCTGGAGTTGTTCCGCGTTCCACGGCTCGGTCCAGACGAGCGCCGGGTTGTTGGCATGGTCCACCAGCATCGCGCGCACCCGCTCTTGCCACAGCGCCGCGAAGCGCTCGAGCTCGGCGGCGTCGGCCTGCCGCGAGAACGCCTTGGCCATCAGGGGCCGCATCGCGTCCGGCCAGGGCAGCAGGGCGCTGTCCAGGTGCACGCTGACCGCCTGGCCGGTATCGCGGCGGCGCATGCCGAGCACGCCGTCCACGTCCGCGCCAAAACCCAGCAGATGCTTGCGCGCAAAAAGTGCCAGGCTGCCGGCGCCCGGAAAGCCGGTTTCCCCGGCCGCGCCCGTCACCAGTTGCACCACCGAGGCGATGACCCCCGTCACGCCACTGCCTGGAGCACCGCGCATGAAGACTTCCACGTCGCCGCGCACGGGCAGCGCGTCGCCATAGAGCGCCTTCAGGCCGTGCAAGGCCATGAGGTAGGCGCCCGCCACGGTGGGGCAGGAATGGCCGGCCAGGCGCACCACATCGGCGTACCGGTACTCGATCAGCCCACCCCGGGCGGCGCCGAGAAACTCGGCCAAGGGGTCGCGCAGCGTCACGCGGGGCGCCTTTGCATAGAACGCCGGAAATCCCTGGTCGCGCGATTCGGTCATGGTGGGTGCTGTCCTCCAAGTGCAGGGGCTGCGGCATCGGGAAGCGCGCCCCCCGGAATCGTAAACACCTTGGGCGCCTCTTTGGGAAATGGGGCTATTGCAGGCGGGCACACATTTTCATTGACCCTCGCCAGCCCCCTTGCTACATTACTAACCAACGAGTCATTAAATCACCGTGCCAGCCCGCCCTACGCTCCCATTGCCCGCACCCAAGCGCGCGCGCCGCAAGCAAGCCCGCCCGGGCGAACTGCTGGATGCGGCGCTCGATCTGTTCGTGGAAAAGGGCTATACCGCCACCCGCGTGGAAGAAGTCGCGGCACGCGCCGGGGTCTCCAAGGGCACGCTGTTCCTCTATTTTCCGAGCAAGGAAGACCTCTTCAAGGCCGTGGTGCGCGAGAGCATCGTCGGCCGCTTCGAGGAATGGGGCGCACTGATGGAGCAGTTCACCGGCAGCACCGGCGAGATGCTGCGCATCTGCTACCAGTCGTGGTGGGAACGCATCGGCTGCACACGCGCCTCGGGCATCACCAAGCTCATGCTGTGCGAGGCCGGCAACTTCCCGGAAATCGTCCAGTTCTACCAGCACGAAGTCATCGACCCGGCGCACGCGCTCATCCGGCGGGCGCTGGAGCGCGGCATGGCCTCGGGGGAATTCCGCACCATGGACCTCGACTACGCCGTCCAGACGGTGGTCGCGCCGCTGATGTTCCTGACACTCACGCGCCACTCCCCCGTTGCCTGCATGCCGCACGGGGCCGATTTCAACCCACAGGCCTTCATCGACCACCAGATCGACCACCTGCTGCACGGCCTGTGCGCCGCACCCCCGCCCTCCTCGCACCCCTTCCCATGAAACGTCTGATTCCCTGGATGGTCGCCGCCGTCGTGCTGGCCGTGGTCGCGGCCGGCGCGCTGCGCGCAATGTCGGCGCGCAAGGCGCAGCAGCAGGAAGCCGCCGCGCTGCGCACCGAGCATGTCGTGCTGGACATCGCGCCGGACGAGCTGCTGCCCGTGCAAGCGCGCACGCTCAGCCTCGGCGTGCCCGTCTCGGGCAGCGTGCGCGCGGTGCACACCGCCACCATCAAGGCGCGCGTCGCCGGGGAGTTGCAGGACCTCACCCTGCGCGAGGGCGACGCCGTGCGCGCCGGCCAGGTGGTGGCGCGCATCGACCCGACCGAAACCCAGGCGCGCGTGCGCCAGGCCGAACAGCAGGCCAGCGCCGCGCAGGCGCAGGTGGCCATCGGCCAGCGCCAGTTCGACAACAACCAGGCGCTCGTGGCCCAGGGATTCATCTCCAAGACGGCGCTCGACACCTCGCTGGCCAGCCTGGATGCGGCCAAGGCCACGCACCAGGCCGCCGTTGCCGCCGCGCAGGTGGCGCGCAAGGCGCTGGCCGACACGGTGCTGCGCAGCCCCATCGACGGCCTGGTCGCGCAGCGCCTGGCGCAGAACGGGGAGCGCGTGGCCGTGGAGGCGCGCATCCTGGAGGTCGTGGACCTCTCGCGCCTGGAAGTCGAGGTGCTGGTGCCGGCCGCCGACGCCGCCCGCGTGCGCGTCGGCCAGGCGGCCGAGCTGCGCCTGGAGGGCGCCGAGCGCAGCATCGCGGCGCAGGTCGCACGCATCAACCCCAGCGCCCAGGCCGGTTCGCGCGCCGTGCCCATGTACCTCAGCATCGAGGGCGGCGCCGCCCAGCCGGGGCTGCGGCAGGGCGTGTTCCTGCAAGGCAGCATCGCGGCCGGCACCGAGCAGGCCCTGGCGGTGCCGCTCGACGCCGTGCGCACCGACCAGGCCGCGCCCTACGTGCAGGTGGCCGACAACGGCAAGGTGGTCCACCGCAAGGTCACGACCGGCGCCCGCGCGCAGGTCGGCGGGACCACCTGGGTGGCGGTGCAAGGCCTGAGCGCGGGC
>MEDL01000186.1 GCA_001724785.1 Acidovorax sp. SCN 68-22
AGTCGGACAGCAGCGGGGCACCGCTCAGCACGGCGGTTTGCGCGGCGGGCACGGCCTCCTGCAGGGTGGCCACGCGGTGCAGGTGCGGGTCCACGGTGAGCACGGCGTCGAACAGGCTGGCGAGGAAGGGGCCGACGATGCGCTGGCTCACCGCTTCGCCCGGGTGGAAGGCGATGTCCTGGCGCATGTAGGCCAGGTACGGCGCCACCAGGGTGAGGTGCTGCACGCCCAGGCCGCGCGCGGCGCGCGCCGCCAGCAGCAGCTCGACCAGCTTGTCGTTCGGCTGGTGCAGGCCCCGCAGCAACACGGCGCGCTCGGGCAGACGGCCCGCGGGGTCCACGGGCAGGGTCAGCTTGAGTTCGCCGTCCGGAAAGCGGTGGCGGTCGATGCGCAGGGCGCGCAGGCCGGCGGCCGCGGCCAGGCGCTCGGCGGCGCGCGCCTCGTCGTCGAAATAGAGCAGCGCCGCGGCGCCCGGAGCGTCGGCCGGCATGTCAGCTTTGCTCCAGCGCCTCGCCGGGCGGCACGGCGGCGCCGATCTGGTAGCCGCTGGACTTGGCGCAGGCCTGGCGGGCAAATTCCAGGTCGGCCGGGAAGTTGGCGTACACCCGGTAGAGCGGCGTATCGGGCGCCACGCGGTCGCCCAGCTTGCAGCGCAGGTCGACGCCGGCGACCTGCACCGCCGGCGCGCCGGCCAGGCGGGCGATGCGTGCGATGTGCAGGTTGTCGATGGCCACCACCACCCCGGCCGAGCCTGCCACGACATCGAAGCTGAGCGCGGCTACCGGCGGATGCGCCGCATCGAAGGCGCGCGCGCCCTGGGCGCCGACGATGGCCTGCATGCACGCCAGCGCGCGGCCGGATTCGAGGATGTCGCGCGCGATGGCGTAGCCGGCGCCGCCGCGCACGTCGGGGTGGAACTCCAGCATCCGGCCGGCCAGGCGCAGCGACTTTTCGCGCAGGTCGGTCGGCGCCGCCGGGTCGCACTGCAGCACGCGCATGGCGTCGCGCGCTTCCAGCACCGGGCCTATGCCGCGCCCGATGGGCTGGCTGCCGTCGGTGATCACCACGTCCAGCACCAGGCCCAGGCGGCGCGCGACGTATTCGAACAGGCGGCGCAGGCGCTGCGCTTCGGGCATGGAGCGCACCTTGGCGCTGGGCCCCAGGGGAATGTCGAGCAGCAGGTGTGTGGAACCGGCGGCCAGCTTCTTCGACAGGATGGAGGCGACCATCTGGCCGGGCGAGTCCATGGACAGCGGGCGTTCGACGGAAATCAGGACGTCGTCGGCCGGCGAGAGCTGCGCCGTGCCGCCCCAGACCAGGCACCCGCGGTGCGTGCGCACGATCTCCTGCAGCCGCGGCAGCGCCAGTTCCACCTCGGCCAGCACTTCCATGGTGTCGGCCGTGCCGGCGGGGGACGTGATGGCGCGCGACGATGTCTTGGGGCACAGCAGCCCGTGCGCGGCGACGATGGGCACCACCAGCATGGAAGTGCGGTTGCCGGGGATGCCGCCTATGCAGTGCTTGTCCACCACCAGGGGCTCGTGCCAATCGAGCCGCTGGCCGCTCGCGGCCATGGCCTGGGTGAGGAAGTACACCTCTTCGCGGTCGAGTTCGTCGCGCGCGCAGCCTACGACGAAGGCGGTGAGCTCGATCTTGGAATAGCGCTTTTCCACGATGTCGCGCACGATGGCGTGCATCTCGTCCTGGATGAGCCGCTCGCCCGCCAGCTTGCGAAACAGCGCCTTGATGGACGCCGGCCGCTCGGCTTGCGCCACAAGGATGGCGTGGCCTTCCGACACGTCGAGCTGCGCGAAGGCGTCGGTCGACAGGCCGATCTCATCGCGCGCGACAAGCGCGTCGTCGTCGACCACGTTGAGCGTCGCCAGGATCCGCCGGCCATTGGCGCGCACTTCGATCTTGGAGAGCGCCTGGAAGCCCTCGGCGCGGTAGACAGCGCAATCGCGGTGCAGGTAGGCGACGTTTTCGCGCCAGGTATCGATGGCCACGCGCCGCAGCGCCAGGCAGGAGCCGGGCGCGCTGGCGGCCGGGACGTCTGAAAGAGGGTTGGCGCTGGGCATGGGAGGGGTCAAGGGCACATACCCGTGCAGGGTAACCCATAGCGCCACCGCCACCGGCGCAGCGCCCTGATGCAGCGCAAGAACCGCCTACGGAAATCCGGGTCCCCAGGCAGTCGTGGTACCCTCCGCGCCCATGTTGCGTTGGATTTGCCCCCTGCTCCTGTCTGCCGCCTGTGCCCAGGCCCTGGCCCAGCCGCTTGCCGACGCCGCGCCCGCCCTGGCCGTGGCCGAAACGGCAGACGCCGCCAAACCACCGGCCGATTCCGCCATGCTGCGCACCTTCGAGCGCGCCGGACACGTCGTGGCCGACCAGGCGCACCACGTTGCCGACAACACGTCCGCCCTGGTCGCCACCGCCGTCGGCTTCATGGGTCTGCGCTACCGGCGCGGTGGCAACAGCGAGGAAACCGGCTTCGACTGCAGCGGCTTCGTGCGCGCGGTGTACGAAAAAACCGCCGGCCTGGTACTGCCCCGGCGTGCCAAGGACCAGGCCGCCAGCACCAAGGTCATCGACAAGGACGAACTCCAGCCGGGCGACCTGGTGTTTTTCAACACCATGCGCCGCGCCTTCAGCCATGTCGGCGTGTACATGGGCGACGGCAAGTTCATCCATTCGCCGCGCAGCGGCGAAAAAGTGCGCGTGGACGACCTCCAGGCGAGCTACTGGAAAAAGCGCTTCAACGGCGCGCGGCGCGTCTCCCTGGACGCGCAGGCCAGCGCCCGGCTGGCCGCACTGCGCGAATAGGCCCGGCCGCCCCCGCGCCCATGCAGCGCTCCGCCCACGACCAGGCCTACCTGCGCAGCCTGCTCGCGCGGCGCAACCAGGACGAGGCGCTGCAGGCGCACATAGACGCCGAGATCGAGGCCGCCTTCGTGCGCCAGGTGGCCATCCTGGTGCTGGACATGTGCGGCTTCACCAGCACCACCAGCCGCCACGGCATCATTCACTTCCTGGCCATGGTGCACCAGATGGAGCAGGCCGCGCGCCCGGCCGTCGAGGCCAACGGCGGCGAAGTGGTCAAGCAGGAGGCGGACAACCTGTTCGCCGTGTTCACCGAGCCCACGCACGCGCTGGAGGCGGCGCTCGACATCCGCCGCGCGCTCGACGCCATGAACGCCGTGCGCCCGCCGCAGAGCGCGCTCCACGCGAGCATGGGCATAGGCTACGGGCGCACGCTGGTGGTCGCGCACACCGACCTGTACGGCGCCGAGATGAACTTCGCCTGCAAGCTGGGCGAGGACGTCGCCGGCCCGGGCGAGATCCTGCTCACGTCTGCCGCGGCCGAAGCGCTCGCACCCGGACGCTACCGGCTCGCCGAGATCACCCCGGTGGTCGGCGGCGTGGCGCAAAGCGCCTACGCCCTCCAGGCCTGCCTGGTCGAACGTCCGCTCGCAGGTCCATGAAGAAGCCCACGCACGCACCTCCCGCCCCCGCCGACGCTGCCATCGAGGCCGCGGCGCTGCGCGCCCGCAGCCTGCTCAAGCGCCGCGCCCTCGTCGCCGCCGCCGCCAGCGCGGTGCCGGTGCCCGGAATGGACTGGGCGGTGGACGCCGCCCTGCTCTCGCGCCTCCTGCCGCAGATCAGCGCCGAATTCGGCCTGACGCCGGAGCAGCTCGACGCGCTCGACCCGCACAAGCGCGAGCAGGTGCAGAAGGCGGTGGCCATGGTCGGCTCGGTGCTCATCGGCAAGTTCATCACGCGCGACCTGGTCCTGAAGGCCGTGCGCGCGCTCGGCGTGCGCATGACCACGCGCCAGCTGAGCAAATACATTCCACTGGCCGGCCAGGCGGTGTCCGCCGCGCTGGGCTACGCCACGCTGCGCTTCCTGGGCGAGCAGCACATCCGCGACTGCATGACCGTGGCGCGCATCGCCCAGCTGCGCCTGCCAGCCCCGAACGCTCCTTGAACGATAGCTTTAAACGGTTACTGGACGGGCGGCAGCCTATTTTCATTGAGTTCCGATTTCTAAAAACACGCACGGCCCCAGCCAGCAGCCGCCGTGCAAGGGCCGCCCCGCCGCACGGGCGGCGTCCCCCTTCCCGGCGATAGCCGAGAGAAGGGGGAAGGCGCGCAGCGCCTCAGGGGGTTGTGCTCTATCACACCCACTCGCACTCGCAGGTGAAATGGCGCAGGAACTTGGGTTGCTTGGTAATGCGCACGCCGCGGATGCTGGCGGCCTTTTCCTTCACCTCGGCGATCACCTCGGCGGCGTAGTCGAAGTGGCTTTGCGTGTACATGCGGCGCGGGAAGGCCAGGCGCACCAGCTCCATGCTGTGGAAGGTCTCGACGCCGTCGTCGAGGCGCTTGCCGAACATCACCGAACCGATCTCGACGCCGCGGATGCCACCCTCCAGGTACAGCGCATTGCACAGCGCCCAGGCCGGGTAGTGCTCCACCGGCATGTTCGGCAGCACGGTCTTGGCGTCGATGTAGACCGCGTGGCCGCCCGTGGGCTTGACAAAGCCCACACCGGCCGCCTCCAGGCGCTCGCCCAGGTACTCGGCGGTGCGCAGGCGGTAGCGCAGGTAGTCTTCCTCCATGCCTTCCTCCAGGCCCACGGCCAGGGCTTCGAGGTCGCGCCCGGCCATGCCGCCGTAGGTGGGGAAACCTTCCATCATGATCAGGCCGTTGCGCACGGCGTCCAGCCACTCTTCGCTGCGCAGCACGATGAAGCCGCCGATGTTGACCATGCCGTCCTTCTTGGCACTCATGGTGGCGCCGTCGGCGTAGGAGAACATTTCCTTGACGATGTCGCGGATGGGTGTGTTCTCGTAGCCCGGCTCGCGCATCTTGATAAACATGGCGTTTTCGGAGAAGCGGCACACGTCCATGATGAAGGGCTTGCCGTACTTCTTGAGCAGCGCGGCGTAGGCGCGGATGTTGGCCATCGACACCGGCTGGCCGCCGCCGGTGTTGTTGGTCACGGTGAGCATGCCGAACGGGATGCGCGCGCCCTCTTGGCGCAGCAGGGCCTCGGCCTTCTCCAGATCGATGTTGCCCTTGAACGGCGCGATGGTGGCGGGCTGCAGGCCTTCGGCGACG
The DNA here is from genome assembly GCA_001724785.1 of Acidovorax sp. SCN 68-22. GTDB lineage: Bacteria > Pseudomonadota > Gammaproteobacteria > Burkholderiales > Burkholderiaceae_C > Simplicispira. The sequence continues at coordinate 5,122 of MEDL01000186.1, forward strand.
ACGCAGTCCACGGCCTGCACGCCCATGGATTCGAGGTTGCCGCGC
>MEDL01000187.1 GCA_001724785.1 Acidovorax sp. SCN 68-22
ATGAGCAGCTCGTACCACTTGCGCAGGAGGATGCTGCGCTCCTTGGCGGTCTTGGATCTCCAGGCGGGCCAGGCGGCGTTGGCGGCGGCGATGGCGGCGTGCGCGTCCTCGGGGCCGAGGTTGGCCGCGTCGGCCAGGTGCGCCCCGGTGGCCGGGTCGTGCACGGCGAAGCGGCTGGCGCCGGCGGTCCATTGGCCGTTGATGAGGGCGTCGGTCTTGAGCAGGCTCGGGTCTTTGAGTTGGGCGAGGGGGCTGGGCATGTCGATGGTCACTCCGCGAAAAAAACCAAGGGTAAAGAGAAAGCGCGGTGGCGGGTGTCGCACAGGCGAGTGTGCCTGCCAGAGGCCAAAATTTTAGATGTTTTTGGCCTCTAGCGCTTTATGGGTAATTGTTTACAGCTATCAATAATGAAGCATTCCAGGCGGCCGGCACCGCCTGGGCTCATTGGTCGATGATGCGCCGGGCAAACTTCTCCAGGTAGTCCATCAGGCGATTGGCACCGGCCACCGCATGGGCTTCGTTGCCCGTGGCGATGCCTTCGGCCAAATGCATGTGCGCACGCGCACCCTCGCACACGTCGCCCGCGTCCTGGTAGGCGTACCAGAAACGCCGGCACTGCACGATGAGCGGCACCACGCACTGCACGGCCGAGCGGTTGTGGCTGGCCTGGTGGTTGACGAGGTCCAGCGCGTGGTCGGCGCGCATGTAGTCGTCCAGGTCGCCGCGCTCGGCCGTTTGCAGCATCTGCTCGGCGCAGCGCACGATGTCCTTGCGCTGCAGCGCGGTGGCGCGGCGCGCCGAGCATGCGGCGATCAGGCCTTCGAGCGCGCGCCGCGTCTGGATCACGTCCAGGTGCTCGGCCAGGTCGATGTTGGAGACCAGCAGGCCCCGGCGCGGCTGCTGCACGATGAGGCCGCTGGTGACCATGCGCAGCAGCGCCTCGCGCACGGGCGTGCGCCCCAGGCCGGTGGCGTCGGTGATGTCGGCTTCCACCACCGGGCTGCCGGGCTGCAGCTGCAGCGTGGCGATCATCGCCTCGATGGTGTCGTAGGCGATGTCGGCGGCGCGCCGTTTCGTCTGCGCGTTGGCCGGGAGGAACGGGTGCGGGCGGTTCATGGCGTGATTTTCGGCCCGGCTCAGCCCGCCAGCTGCAGGATGTCCTCGTACATCGTTGCAGGCACCGCAATGCCTTCTGCGTGGCTGCGCTCCCGCGCCGCGAAGCGGCGCTGCGAGGGCAGGCGGGCCTGACCGGCAATGCCTTCGAGCAAGGCCTCGGCGCGCGCCGTTTGCACCGCCGCGTCGCCACCGCCGAGCACCAGCGGGTCGAACGCCAGGATGAGTTCGCCGTGGCAGGGCGCCACGCCCGCGCCGTCGTCGAAGGCCAGCGACTCGCGGCTCGTCCAGTCGCCGATCAGGGCGCCGGCCATCAGTTCCACCATGGTTGCCAGTGCCGAACCCTTGTGACCGCCAAACGCCCGCATGGCGCCGCGTGCCACGGCCACCGGGTCGGTGCTGGGTTGCCCGTCGGCGTCCACACCGCAGCCTTGGGGCAGCGGCTGCCCGGCGCGGCGGTGCAGTTCCAGGTCGCCGCGCGCGATGGCGCTGGTGGCGAAGTCGAACACGTAGGGGTACGGGCCGGGGCGCGGCCAGCCGAATGCGATGGGGTTGGTGCCAAGCAGCGGCCGGGTCCCGCCCGCGGGCGCGACCCAGGCGTGGCTGGGCGTGAGGGCCAGTGCGGCGAGGCCCTGCGCGGTGATGGCCTCGATCTCCGGCCACAGGGCCGAGAAGTGAAAACAGTGGCGAATGACCAGCGCCCCGAGGCCGTGGTGGCGCGCGGCGTCCACCAGGGCGGGCAGGCCGCGCTCGAACGCCAGCGGCGAGAAGCCGAATTTCGCATCGACCTGCACGATGGGGCCGCCGCTTGTGGTGACCACCGGCTCCACCGCCAGCTGCACCTTGCCCGCGCGCACGGCGTCAAAGCAGCTGATGAGCCGATAGACGCCGTGCGACTGGCAGGCATCGCGCTGCCCGGCCACGATGACTTGGGCGATGGCCCGCACATGGGGATCCGACAGACCCATGCGGGTTAGCGCACGGCGCACGGTGTCGGCAAGCTCCGCTTCGGGGACATGCACCATGGTGGGCGGTGTGGCTGTGGCATTCATGGCTGGGAAGTGCTTTCGTAAATGCGTTCGTCTGCTGCCGCGAGGGTGGACAGGCGGGCGGGTGAGAGCAAATGCCGTCCGGGCTGCGGCGTCCAGCCGTACAGCACCTGGGCGGCGGCGCCGCAGATGCGGCCCTGGCACGCTCCCATGCCGCAGCGCGTGTGCAGCTTGGCGTCGATCCAGCTGCTGCGCGGCTGCAATGCGCCGTGCGCCACGTCTTCGCAGCGGCAGACCAGGGTGTCGGCGCGGGCCAGGGCGGCGAGGGCCTCGGCGCGCACCGGGAAGTGTCGGTGCAGCGCGTCGGCAAACGCATTCCAGTGCGCCAGCGGGGCGTGCAGGGCCTGCGCTGCCCGTGCATTGCCTGCCGCGGCATGCCCTGCCACGGCGCCTTGCACCAGCGCGCGTTCGCTGCCGCCAAAACCGGTGCATTCGCCGGCGGCATGGACGCCGGGCACGCTGGTCTGCATCAGCGCATCGACCTGCAGGCCCTGGCGCGCGCCCAGCGCGCAGCCGAGCATCTGGCCCAGGTGGGTGTTCGGCACCAGGCCGAAGCCGCAGGCGACGCGCTCGCAGTCCAGCCGCTCCGTGCCGCTGCCGCGCTGCAGGCGCACCGCTTCGACCTGGGTGCTGCCCAGGGCTTCGAGCACATGGCTGTGGGCGCGCAGGCCGGGGTGCAGCAGCGGGATGGCCTGGAGCGCCTTGCCCGGCCAGCGCGCCAGCTGCGCCGCGAAGGCGGCGAGGTCGCGCCAGGGGGTGTGCTCGGCCACGCGCAGCACCTGGGCGCCCGCCTTGCGTGCGGTGGCGGCCGCAGCCAGCAACAGCGGCCCGGTGCCCGCCACGACGATGCGCTGGCCGCGCACGTCCACGCCGCCTTTGATGAGCGCCTGCAGGCCCCCCGCGCCGGTCACGCCCGGCAGGGTCCAGCCGGGAAACGGCAGCAGCAGTTCGCGCGCGCCGGTGCAGAGGATGAGGCGGGTGCTGTGCTGCGTCCAGCCGCGCGCGGCGTTTTCCAGAATCAGGGCGGGCGCATCGTTCGCATGAGCCCGGTCACCCAGACCGACCACGCGGGTGCCACTGAGCACTTCGATATGGGCGTGGCGCGCCAGTCCTTCGCGGTGCTGCCGCGCCAACGGGGGCAGTTCCACGCCCGGCCCATCGCGCCAGATCTGGCCGCCTGGCGCGGGGTTGTCGTCCACGACGACGATGCGCATGCCGCTCGGCGCCGCAGCCAGTGCTGCCGCCATGCCGGCGGGGCCGGCGCCGACGATGAGCAGATCGCAGTGCGCGGAGGACGCGGGGTTCATGCCGGGCCTCCCGTGGGTGCGCCGTGGAGGGCGACGCGCATGCCGTCTTCGCACACCGTCTGGCAGGCCAGGCGTTCGCGGCCATCGACCCACACGCGGCATTCGTGGCACACGCCCATGCCACACAGCGGTGCACGCCATTGCCCGCTGGCGGACCGCCGCGCGTGCCCCGGGGGCTGTTGCGCCAGGGCGGCGGCCACGCTGCTGCCTGCAGCGACGCGCACGCGCGCAGCGCCGATCTGCACATCGACCATTGAGTCGGTGATGTTCATGCGGCGTACTCCTGCGCAAATCGCGTGGGCGCGTAGGGTGCCGGGTCTGTCGGCGGTGCCGTGCCCAGCAGGCTGGCCACCACCAGGTCTGCCGTAGCCGGTGCCGTGGTCACGCCCAGGCCTTCGTGGCCCACGGCGAGCCACAGGTGCGCGTGTTCTGGATGGCGCCCGATGATCGGCAAGCCGTCGGGCGTGGCGGCGCGGAACCCCGTCCAGGTGCGGATGGCGTTGCGGTCGGCGAGCGCGGGCACATATTCCATCGCGCGGCGCAGCATTCTTGCCAGCACGGCGTTGTCCACGGCCGGGTCCAGGGTGTCGAACTGGCGCGACGATCCCAGCAGCCACTGGCCCGTGGGGCGCGGCTGCAGGTTGAAGGCGACCGAGGTGCCCTCGGTCTGGTGCGCGTTCTTGACATAGCCCAGCTCGACCAGCTGGTGGTGCACGGTGGCGCTGCCCCGGTCGGTGATGGCCAGGTGGCCCTTCTTGGGGCGCAGGGGCAGCTCGGGGCAGAACTGCGTGGCGTGGATGCCTGCGGCCAGCAGCACGGCGCCGCCTTCGTGCACGCTGCCGTCCTCGCAGTGCACGCGGCGCCCGTCGATGCGGCAGGCCCGCCGGGCTTCGACGCGGATCGGCCGGGCGGCGTGGCCCAGCAGCCATTCGGCGGCGCTGGGGGCATAGACCATGCCGTCGCCGCACACGCGCAGCGCGCCGTGCAGGCCGGGGCGCAGCACGGGCTCCAATGCGGCCAGCTGTGCGGCGCCGAGCAGCTCGCAGGCGATGCCGTGGGCTTGCAGGCGCTGGCGCTTGTGCTCGGCTTCCTGCATTTCTTCCGCGTCGGCGGCCACCCAGAGCGTGCCGCAGGCATGGAAGGCCGTGTGCGGTGCCTCGGCCGCCATGCGCGGCGCCCAGGCGTGCCATTGGGCGAGCGAAGCCTGGCTCAACGCCAGTTCGGCCGGGTTGTCGTCCATCACCACCAGGTGGCCCATGCCGGCGTGGGTAGCGCCGCCCAGGCGGGCATCGAGGACCAAGACCGACTGGCCCACATGGGCCAGCGCATGGGCGCACGCGGCGCCGACGATGCCGGCGCCGATGACGATGACGTCCGGGTTGTGCATCTGGTTTTAAAGCCGGATGCCCCAGCCAAACGGATCCGCGGGCTCGATCAGCAGCGTCGCTTCGGCGCTCATGAAGGCGCGCCCGCGCAGGGTGGGGATGAGCTGGCCGTTCTCCATCTGGTAGCTGGCCTCGAACTGGCTGCCGATGATGCTCGCCTGGCGCCACACCTGGCCCGGCTGCAGCTTGCCATCGGCCGCCAGGCAGGCCAGCTTGGCGCTGGTGCCGGTGTCGCAGGGCGAGCGGTCGTAGGCGCCGCCG
>MEDL01000188.1 GCA_001724785.1 Acidovorax sp. SCN 68-22
CAGCACGGCAGGAATCGCCTGGGCCTGGATCGGGGTGGGGGTGTCGTAGCCCTGCTCGCGCACGGCTTTCATGATGGCCGGGGCCAGGTTCAGATCGTCGAAGGTCATCGGAATGTGAGCGCCGGTGTCACCTCGGCGCAAGTGCTTATGCGCCTTTTCCGGTGTGGTGCCGGCCAGTCAAAGGCGTAAAGCGGGTTTGGATGTGGGCGGAGAGTGGGTATCTCGTGGCCCCAGCGGAAGGGCTGGCACCGCGGCAGAGTGGGTGGGCCGCAGGCCGGTGGATTATCGCACAGCGGCTCAGGCCGTGTTCAGGGCCATCGCACCCGGCCCATGCGTGTCAGAACGGGCACGCGGGCACGGCCGCACAGTCGGTGCAGGCGGCGTTGGTCCAGCCGTCCCCGCTCGCCGACAACTGGCTGGCGACCCAGCCGGCGAAGGGCACGCCCGCGGCGCTGTGCTCCCGGTTGAACAGCGGTACGCCCGCGGAGTTGCGGTTGGTGCCTCCCAGTATGGTGTGCCACTCGCCCGCGGCGAGGTAGCTGCGGAAGTTGGGGGCCCCCTGGCTCGCCGCCAGGCCGGCCCGCAGGCCTCCCATCCAGGCGGAGCACGCGCTGCCTTGCACGACGCCGTTCAGTCCATTGGCCATGGCGTCGTAGTAGTCCATCAGCGTCATGTCGGTCGCGGTGGCGTACTGGGAGAAGCGATCGCCCGGGAAATGCGCGGCCAGCGTTTTCACCAGATCGGCCGTCGGCGTCGCCTGCGCGTCGCTTCCATACACCTCCGGGTCGAGCTGGAGATTCCAGTTGTGCTTGTACGTCGTCTCGAAAATGGCGGGCATGACCATCGGTGGGGCGTCGGCCAGCAGCGACGCGCTCGCCTGGGGATACGCCCTGCGGATCCGCGGATAGTGGACGATGGCTCCGTATGCACCGGCGCTGGAGCCGGCGACGAGCAGCTGGCCCGGGTCCGGGAAGTTGGCCTTGACCCATTCCATCACCACCTTGACGTTGTCCACCCCCCGGTGCTCGATGGAGAAGGGCTGCTTCGTGGCCGGGTCGGTGTAGACGGCAGTATTCGCGCCGCCGTGCATGTCACCGGTGCAATTGGGCACGTACACCATGCTCCAGTCGCGCACGGGGTTGGCGGGATCGGAGAGGCTCAGCAAGCCTTGGTAGTTGGCCGGGTCGTCCTTGGGATAGATCTCGGCGAAGTACAAGGCATGGACGTCTTCCCCCATGTCGCGCGTGCGGGGGAGGGCGCACGACTCGTCGTTCCAGCATGTGCCGCCACCGCCGAAAAACACCATGAGCCCCTTGCCCGCGCCGCGCCTGGCAAAGAAGCGGTAGCCCGCGTCCGCGTCGGTGCCGGGCGCTTTCGAGCAAGTCGGCGTGATGGTGGCGCCGTCTATCTTCGTCGGGCCGGGCGATACCTGCATCCAGGTCGTGGGAACTGCGGGTTCGAGACCGGGCGCGGGGCCGCTCCCGCCCCCGCAGCTGGCGAGCACCAGCCAGGCTGGCGCGAGAAGGAGCGAGAGGGTGCGGCGAAGGCAGTGCTGCAGGCGCATCGGTGTACGGGCTTGGATGGAATGACGGGGCCATTATCCGGTGCTGGACGGCGCCGGCGGATGCGCAAAGGCGACGTTCGCCGCCGCCGGCGCGGAAGTTTGCGACGGGGGCACGATAATCCCCGGTGATGCGCGAACCCCGGCGTCTTTCCTCGCAATAGCTCTTACAGAAAATCCATGGCCCAGTACGTCTATTCCATGAACCACGTCAGCAAGACGGTGCCGCCCAAGCGCCAGCTCTTGAAGGACATCTCTCTCTCGTTTTTCCCCGGTGCCAAGATCGGCGTGCTCGGCCAAGATCGGCGTGCTCGGCCTCAATGGCTCGGGCAAGTCCACGTTGCTGAAAATCATGGCCGGCGTGGACAAGGAATACGAAGGCGAGGCCCTGCCCATGCCGGGCCTGTCCATCGGTTATCTGGAGCAGGAACCCAAGCTCAACCCCGAGCACACGGTGCGCGAATCGGTCGAAGAGGCGATGGGCGAGGTCAACGCCGCCAAGGCCCGGCTGGAAGAGATCTACGCCGCCTACGCCGAGCCCGATGCCGATTTCGATGCGCTGGCCGCCGAGCAGGGCGAACTCGAGGCCGTGATCGCCGCTGCCGGGACCGACTCCGAGCACCAGCTGGAGATCGCTGCCGACGCGCTGCGCCTGCCGCCCTGGGACGCCAAGATCGGACTGCTTTCGGGGGGCGAGAAGCGCCGCGTGGCGCTGTGCCGGCTGCTGCTGTCCAAGCCCGACATGCTGTTGCTCGATGAGCCCACCAACCACCTGGACGCCGAATCCGTCGAATGGCTCGAAGTGTTCCTGCAACGCTTTCCCGGCACCGTGGTGGCCATCACCCACGACCGCTACTTCCTCGACAACGCGGCCGAATGGATCCTGGAAATGGACCGCGGTCGCGGCATTCCCTGGAAGGGCAACTACAGCACCTGGCTGGAGCAGAAGGGCGAGCGCCTGGCACAGGAGCAAAAGAGCGAGGAAGCCCACGCCAAGGCGCTGAAGAAGGAGCTGGAGTGGTCGCGCCAGAACCCCAAGGCGCGCCAGGCCAAGAGCAAGTCGCGCCTGGCGCGCTTCGAGGAGCTCTCCGACATCGAATACCAGAAGCGCAACGAGACCCAGGAAATCTTCATCCCGGTGGCCGAGCGCCTGGGGCACCAGGTGATCGAGTTCAAGAACGTCAGCAAGTCCTTTGGCGACCGCCTGCTGATTGACAACCTGAGCTTCAACATCCCGGCCGGCGCCATCGTCGGCATCATCGGCCCGAACGGCGCCGGCAAGTCCACGTTGTTCAAGCTGATCGCTGGCAAGGAGCAGCCCGACAGCGGCGAGGTCGTCATCGGCTCCACGGTGCGCATGGCCTTCGTGGACCAGCACCGCGACGAGCTGGCCAACCAGAAAACCGTCTGGGAGGACATCTCCGGCGGCCTGGACATCATCAACGTCGGCAAGTTCCAGATGGCCAGCCGCGCCTACGCCGGACGTTTCAACTTCAACGGTGCAGACCAGCAGAAAAAGGTCGGCTCGCTGTCCGGCGGCGAACGCGGCCGGCTGCACCTGGCCAAGACGCTCATCTCCGGCGGCAACGTGCTGCTGCTGGACGAGCCGTCGAACGACCTGGACGTCGAAACCCTGCGCGCCCTGGAAGACGCACTGCTCGAATTCGCCGGCACGGTGTTGGTGATCAGCCACGACCGCTGGTTCCTGGACCGCATCGCCACGCACATCCTGGCCGCCGAGGGCGACAGCCAGTGGACCTTCTTCGACGGCAACTACCAGGAGTACGAAGCCGACAAGAAGAAGCGCCTGGGTGAAGAAGGCGCGCGCCCGCACCGCATGCGCTACAAGGCGCTAAAGTAGTATCAGACAGTTCCTCAATTCGTTCGTGCCACTATGACTCTGTCTGCAGGTCGTTCCAGGGCGGTACTCCGGGCCTGCGTCGTCACCGCCGTTCGAGAGGGCGAGCAGCTGATGGACGACCTGGTCAAGTTCACCCTCGACGAACTGGCCAGGGAGGAGTCAGAAACCCGCGTCATCGCCAAGCGCGACCTGGCGCACGAGGCGCAGCGCACGCTGCGCGAGCACCACCCGGCCTTGAACAAGGCCTACCCCATGGTGCTGCTGGAAATGTTCGCGGACGGCGCCGCGGCGCCTAGCGCGAAGCCCGCCCCCGCCAGTGCGCTCGATTTCGGCGAACTGAGTCTGGTGGACGACGACGAAGTGCAGGCCCAGGTCGAGCTCTCGCGCGCCCAGCAGGTGGCATTGCACACCACGGACGAAATCCTCTCCGAACTCAACGGCCTGGTGAGTGCCGCCCAGGGTCTGCCACGCGTGCAGCCCGAGCGCAACCCGTTGCGGCCCGAAAACTACATCCGCGCCCTGCAGCGCGCCGTGGCCGATACCCAGGTGATTGCGCCGGTGCGCGAGGCGTGGATGAAGCACATGCGCGGCTACCTGGGGCAAAAACTGGTGGGCGTGTACGAGCGGGCCGTGAAGGGCCTGCGCGAGCATGGCGTCGAGCAGGTGGGTTGGGCGGCGCGTGTCCCCGCAGCGCAGCCCGGCTATGCGCCAGGCGGTCCCGGCAGCGGCTGGTACGGACCCGGCGCGGGCGACCCGCGTTCTGGGTGGGCGCCCCAGTCGGCCTGGAGCGGTACCCAGTCGGGGGCCGGAGGTTTCGCAGCCGATGCGGGCCACTCCGGTTATGCGCCGAGCGGCCACGAAGCCCTGCTGACGGTCGGCCTCCTGCGGCAAATGCTGGCCGGCGCGGGCGATCCCTACCAGGAGGTGCAGGCCGCTACGGGCCACGCCCCCGTGAGCCGCAGCGGCGTGGCACAGGGCGTCGCCGAGGCGATGGACGACATCGCACAGCTCGAGCGCCTGGTCGGGCGCTTGTCCAACAGCCAGCCCGCCTACCTGCACACGGGCCAGGCGGGCGGGCGCAGCGGGCAGGGCGCGTTGGCCAGTGTGGCCGACGCCGCGCCCCTCGGCGCCGAGGTGGTGGCGCGCATGGTCGAGAACATTTCCCAGGACACGCGCCTGTTGGCGCCGGTGCAGCAGGCCGTGCAGGACCTGGAGCCCGCGATCCGCAAACTGATCCGCCACGACACCCGGTTCTTCACCGACGCCAGCCATCCTGCGCGCCGGCTGCTCGACGACATCACGCAGCGCAGCCTGGCGTACACCAGTGTGCAGGCGCCCGGTTTCAGCCGCTTCATGCGCCTGATCGACCAGGCCGTCACTTACCTGAGCAAGGCCGAGATCACCAGCGCTGCGCCTTTCGAGACCGTCGATCGCGCACTGCACGCCGCGTGGGATGCGCAGCAGAAGAAACTCGAAGCGCGCCAGGAGCGCGAGAAGCGTGCCCTGCTGGCGGCCGAAGAGCGGGAGATGCGCGCAGAGCGTGTGGCCGAGGAGATTGGCGCGCTGCCGGAGCTGGCCGGCGCGCCCGAGGACATCGTTGATTTCGTGCTCGGCCCCTGGGTGGAAGTGGTTGCGGCGCCGCCGCTGGACGCCAACGGCCAGCGCAGCCCCGAAGCGGCGCGGGCGCTGGCGCTGGTGCCGCTGCTTCTGTGGAGCGTGCAGCCGGATCTGGCGCGCGAACACCTCGACCGCCTGGACGAGGCGGCCATGGTCCTGCCGGTGCGCCTGCGCACCGAACTGGAGCAGATTGGCCAGCCGCGCGCCGACATCGACGCGCTGCTCGCCCGCCTTGCGCAGCTGCACCGTGAGGCCCTGGCGGCGCGGCCGCCGGATTTCGAGTTGCCGCAGGAGGAAGCGGCGTTCGAGGACGAGGATGTCGAACTGGGGCCTGAAGAAGGCGCTCAGGCCGTGGACGAGGCAGCCACCGAGCCAGCGACCGCGCCCGAGATGCTTGAGCCACCGGGGCCACCGGAGCCTCCCAAAACCCCGGCACCCGAACCGGCCGCGCAGGCGGCGGAGAGCGACGGCTTCTCCATAGGCGCCTGGGTCGAGCTCACCACCTCTGGCAAGCGCATGCGCACGCAGCTGACCTGGTGCAGCCCGCACAACACCCTGTTCCTGTTCACCGCCCCGGACGGCAGCACGCAGTCCATGACCCGGCGCATGCGCGACAAGCTGGTTGCAGGCGGCGCGCTGCGCGTGCTCGACGCACAGTCGACGACGGAGCGTGCGCTGCGCGGGGCCGCCACGAGTGCGCCGCACGACGAGCCGCCCCTGGTGTAGGGCCTGTTCCGCTAGGGCGTGCCGAGCGGCAGTTTTCGCCGCACCAGGTGGATGTGGTTGCGCAGGGCGTACAGCTCGTCCGCGTAGGACAGCGGGACGTTGACCTTTTCCACCTGGGCTTCCAGCCGATCCAGGTCTTCGGCCAGCGATGCCGGCGTGCCCTGGCCCGCTTCCATGGCGTTCTCGATCTCGCGCAGGCGCCCGTACCAGCGGAACACGCGCGAGCGAACGCGAAATTCGTACAGCGGCGGCACGACGCGCGAGAGTGGCAGCAGGGCCGCCAGAAGAATGCCCAGCACCAGCCACATGCGCTCGATCAGGTTGGCCAGCCAGAACGGCAGGTAGCGCTGCAGCAGCGGCACGGGTTCGTTGATCGCGCGGTCGGCTTCGGGCGCGACGGGCAGTTCGCTGTGCCGCGTGTTGGGAAACTCCCGCGCGCGGTTGAACCAACCGGCGCCGCCGTGCAGCACCTGCCCCGCCTGGGCGAACAGCTGCAGCAGCGCCGGGTGCGTGTCCTTGCGGGCCAGCAGGGCGGTGGTGGGGGCGAGCAGGCGCACGTCCGCCGGTGGCAGGTCGCGCGCCAGATTCACCACGCCGCGAGGCAGCGTCACGGGGCTCAGGAAGGGGAAGCGCCGGCCATAGGCCTCGTGCTGGGGGAAGCCCATCAGTGCGATGCCAGGCGTCTGCAGCAGCATCTGCACCATCATGGCTTC
>MEDL01000189.1 GCA_001724785.1 Acidovorax sp. SCN 68-22
AGCCTGGGCGAGGCCCTGGCGCGTGCCGAGCGCCTGCCGCTGATCGAAGGCGACGACCACCACAGCCCGGCCAGCCGCGACAAGATGCGCCGCGGCATTCCCTTGGCGGACGCCGACCGCCACGGCTGGCTCGGAATCCTGGGTGCGCTGCTGCATGCGCAACCCCAGGGTGCGGTGCTCACCTGCTCGGCCTTGAAGAAGTCCTACCGCGAACGCCTGCGCAGCGCCTGCGCCGGCTTGCGCTTCGTTTTCCTGGAGATCGACCGCCGGCACGCCGCCGAGCGCGTCGCCGCGCGCGCCGGAGCGCATTTCTTCTCCACCAGCCTGGTGGACAACCAGTTCGACACGCTCGAATCCCCCGTCGGTGAGCCCGGCGTGCTGCGGCTGGACGCCTTGCTGCCGGTCGCCACCCTGCAACAGCAGGCTTCGGCCTGGATCGCAGCCGAGGAGGCCGCATGAAGCCGAACCTTCCCGGGGCGGTTCCGCCCGACCGGCCCGCCGGCATGCAGCGCCTGCAGGCGCTGGCGCATACCGCCATGGCCGCGTGCCTGGGCGTGATGGCGCTGGCGGTGTTTGTCAACGTGGTGCTGCGCTACGGCTTTGGCAGCGGCATCGCGGCGAGCGAAGAACTCTCGCGCCTGCTCTTCGTGTGGATGGTCTTCATCGGCGCGGCCGCCGCCTACCCGGCCGGCGAGCACATGGCCTTTACCAGCCTGGCCGGGCTGCTGGTACGGCGGCCGCTGGCCTTCGCCGTGCTGACGGCCGCAGTGCGCGTGCTGGTGATCGGCGCCTCTGCCATGCTGGCCTGGGGCGCATGGCTGCAGGTGGTCGTCGGGCTGGGGAGCCATTCGGTGGTGCTCGGCTATTCCGCAGCGCTGCTGCCGCTGCCGGCCCTGCTGTGCGCCCTGGCCATCGGTGCGGTGGCCCTGGTCGAGCTGGTGCAGCGCAAGCCGCTGGACCTGGGCCACGGCGCGGAGGTCGAATGATGCTGGGCATGGGCGTGGAGGCGCAGGCCTTCCTGGTTTTCTCGATCGGTATGCTGGTGTTCATGGGCACCGGCATGAACATGGGCCTGGCGCTGGTGCTCACCGGTGCCGGCATGGCCTGGGTGCTGGAGTTCTGGGACACGCAGCTGCTGGCCCAGAACCTGGTGGCCGGGGTGGACAGCTTTCCGCTGCTCGCCGTGCCCTTTTTCATCCTGGCGGGCGAGCTGATGAACTCGGGCGGCATCAGCCGGCGCATCATCGACATGGCGCAGGCCTGGGTGGGCCACATCCGCGGCGGCCTGGGCTACGTGGCCATCGGCGCGGCGGTGCTCATGGCCAGCATGAGCGGCTCGGCGCTGGCCGACACGGCGGCGCTGGCCACCATCCTCCTGCCCATGATGCGTCAGCAGGGCTACCCCATGAACACCTCGGCCGGGCTGATCGCCTCGGGCGGCATCATCGCGCCCATCATCCCGCCGTCCATGCCGTTCGTGATCTACGGCGTGACGACGAACACCTCGATCTCGGCGCTGTTCATCTCGGGCATCGTGCCCGGGCTGCTGATGGGGGCCGGGCTGATCTTCGCCTGGCGCTGGGTGCTGCGCGGGCTGGACCTGCCGCAGGGCGCGCCGCTGCCCGTGCGCGCGCGCCTCGTCGCCACGGCCCGGGCCTTCTGGGCCATGCTGATGCCGCTCATCATCATCGGTGGCATGAAGTCCGGCGTGTTCACGCCCACCGAGGCCGCCGTCGTGGCCGCGTTCTACGCGCTGGCGGTGGCGCTGTTCGTGCACCGCGAAATGCGCCTGGCCGACCTCCACGCCGTGCTGGTGCGCGCCGCCAAGACCACCGCCATCGTGATGTTCCTGTGCGCCGGCGCGCAGGTGGCAAGCTACATGATCACGCTGGCCGACCTGCCCAGCCTGCTCACCGCCTGGCTCGGCCCGCTGGTGGAGAGCCCGCGCCTGCTGATGGCCGTGATGATGGTCGTGCTGGTGCTCATTGGCACCGCGCTGGACCTCACGCCCACCATCCTGATCTTCGCGCCCGTGATGCTGCCGATTGCCGCCAAGGCCGGCATCGACCCGGTGTATTTCGGGCTGATGTTCGTGCTCAACGGCGCCATTGGCCTCATCACCCCGCCCGTGGGCACGGTGCTCAACGTGGTCGCGGGAGTGGGGCGCATCTCCATGCACAGCGTCATCAAGGGGGTGAACCCCTTCCTGCTCACCTACGTGGCGATCCTGGCGCTGCTCGTGGCCTTCCCGCAGATCGTCACCGCGCCGGTGCTCTGGATGCGCTGACGTTTTCTCTTTCCCCCGTTCGTTCACCAATGGAGACAACCATGATCACTTTCCGCCGTACCCTGCTGGCCGCCCTGTCGGCAGCCGCTTTCGCCATTCCGTTCCAGGCGGCTGCCCAGGACATCAAGCCGCGCATCATCCGCTTCGGCTACGGCCTCAACGAAGTGAGCAACCAGGGCCGCGCCACCAAGCTCTTCGCGCAGGAAGTCGAGAAGGCCTCGGGCGGCAAGATGAAGGTGCGCGCGATCGGCGCCGCCGCGCTCGGCAGCGACGTGCAGATGCAGCAGGCCCTGATCGGCGGCGCGCAGGAGATGATGGTCGGCTCCACCGCCACGCTGGTCGGCATCACCAAGGAAATGGCGATCTGGGACACGCCCTTCCTGTTCAACAACGCGAAGGAGGCCGACGCCGTGCTCGACGGCCCCGTGGGCCAGAAGGTGATGGACAAGCTGCAGGAGAAGGGCCTGGTGGGCCTCGTCTACTGGGAGAACGGCTTTCGCAACCTGACCAACAGCAAACGGCCGGTCGCGAAGCTGGAAGACATGAACGGCATCAAGCTGCGCGTGATGCAGAACAACGTCTTCCTGGAAAGTTTCAAGACCCTGGGCGCGAACGCCGTGCCGCTGCCGTTCTCGGAACTGTTCACCGCGCTCGAGACGCACACCGTGGACGGCCAGGAGAACCCGTACAACACCATCGTGTCGAGCAAGTTCTACGAGGTGCAGAAATACCTCACCGTGACCAACCACGTCTACAGCCCCTGGATCGTGCTGGTCAGCAAGAAGTACTGGGACACGCTGAGCCCGGCCGAACAGAAGGTGCTGCGGGACGCCGCGAAGAAAAGCCGCGACTTCGAGCGCCAGGACACGCGCGAGGAGGCGAACAAGGCGCTGGCCGACCTCAAGGCCAAGGGCATGCAGATCAACGAGCTGCCCGCCGCCGAAGTGGGCCGCATGCGCGAGAAGCTCGCCGCCGTGAACGCCGGCATCGCCGCCGAAGTGGGCGAAGGGCTGTGGCAGGAGGTTCAGGGCGCCGTCGCCCAGGCACGCGGCCAGTGAGGCCGGTGGCGGCCAGGGCCCAAAAATTTGAGGTCTTTTTGGCTACTGGCGCTTGATGTGGCTGGGTTTGAAGCTATCAAAAAAGAAGCTCAGGCCGGCCCGTCGCGCAGCTCCCGTACCATGCCGTGCGCGATGCAGAACTGCGCGGCGTAGTAGGTCGCCAGCACCCACAGTATGGCCAGCGGCACGGGCTGCACGAAGCGGTCCAGCGCCAGCACCGAATCGCTCGCCATGAAGATGCAGGCGCCCAGCGCCACGGTGCGCGCGGCGCCGGTGCGCAGCTCGGTGGCGCGGCCAATGGCCTGCGCCGCCATGAGCGCGATGACCAGCACGTAGACCGCCACCGGAATGCGCAGCGCCGCCGGCAGGCCGCCCTGCCACAGCCAGGCGTACATGGCAGCGCCCACGCCCACGGTGCCCGCCAGCGCCCCCCGGTGCGCGAACCAGCGCACGCCGCGCCGCAGCAGGGCGATGTAGGCCAGGTGCGCCAGCAGAAAGCTCACCAGGCCGGGGATGAACCTGTCGGGCAGCATCAGCGCCACGTCGCCCGCCAGCGAGCACGCGAGGCCGAGCAGCAACAGGCCCCAGGATTTGTGGTCAAAATGGCCTCTAGCGCTTGCTGCATAAGCGTTGGTAGCTACGAACACGATAGTAAATACCAGCGCCGCCGGCTTGAAGGCCAGGTGCCAGTTCCAGGCGCCCGTGGCGGCGGTCGCCGCCGCCAGCGCGCTCGCTTCGAGCATGCACAGCTCCCAGTGCGCGATGCGCCCACGGCGTGCCGCCACCACCGCCAGCGCTGCCGCGCAGAGCGCCAGCAGCCACACCAGCGTGTGCGCGCGCGGTAGCGCCCCGGCCTGCGACGCCAGCGCCCAGGTCGCCAGCGCCATGGCCAGTGTGTGCAGCAGGCTGAGTGGGAGCGCCAGCGGCCGGGCGGGGGGTGCGTGGGTCGTCGCCATCACGTCAGGTGGTGGTTTCCTCGCGCGCCGCGCCGTCCAGGTGGCCGGTATCGCCCCAGCCGACCAGGGTCAGCGCCTCGGGCGTCCAGAGCAGGCGGTTCAGCGCGGCGTTGCACGATCTGCTGGCCGAGGTGGCGCGCGGCCAGGCGCGCGGTGACCTCGGCAATGCGCGCGCGCAGCAGCGTCAGGCTCTCGCCGCCCTCGGGGGCGAAATGCGGGTCCCGCTGGCGCCAGCGCCGCGCCTGCTCGGGCAGCGCGGCCTCGATTTCCGCAAAGGTGCGGCCCTCCAGTTCGCCGAAGCTGCGCTCACGCAGGTCCGGCTCGGCGTGCAGCGGCGCGCCCGCGGCCTCGGCGATGGCCGCGCCCGTGGCGTGCGCACGCAGCAGGTCGCTGGCGTAGACCGCGGCGATCGGCTCACCGGCCAGCGCGCGCGCCACCTGCGCGGCCTGCCAGCGGCCCCGGTCGTTGAGGGGGATATCGCGGTGGCCCTGGATGCGCGTGTCCACGTTCCAGAGGGTCTCCCCGTGGCGGATGGCGATGATGCGCGTGGCGTCCATCGTCACTTTCCCGGCATGGGCAGGCGCACCTGGCGCGGCCCGGCCGGGGGCGTGGGAAAACCCGCCAGGGCGGCGTCGAAGAGCACGCCGAAGATGCGCGGCGTGTCGGTCCAGACGTCTTCGTTGCTGGCCGAGGTTTCGTACACCGTTTGCTGCGTGGCGGCGTCGCGCAGCACCAGGCGCACTTCGTGGCGGTAGAGGAGCGGCGGCATCTC
>MEDL01000190.1 GCA_001724785.1 Acidovorax sp. SCN 68-22
CCCGTGAGCTTGTAGCTTGCACCGATGCCGAAGCCCAGACCGCGCTTGCTCACGCCGTCCACGCGTTGCTCGTGCGAGAGGATGCGCGCGTTGACCGTGCCCCAGTCAAACGCCTTGTCCACCCGCGCCACCAGGTTGGGCGAATTGGCGCCGTCGGTGGGTTCTTCCAGTGCGAACTGGAACTTGGCCAGATTGGGGTTGTTCCAGGTGTAGCGCACCTGCACCGGGCGGCGCGAGGTGGCGCCGGGCGGGCCGTTGAAATCCACCGTTTCGGGCAGGTTGTCCAGGTCCATGAAGGTGGACCAGGTCTGGCCGATCAGCCAGCCGCCGTATTCGCCGTAGGCGTGGCGCAGGCGCAGGCGGTTGCGGTTGCATTCGGAGCCGCAATAGCCGTAGAAGTCGGCCTCGATCTTGGTGTTGAACGCACCATTGGACATGGGCGTGGACGTCTCGAAACCGAAGCGCGATGTCTGCCCCGTGAGCACGCTCTTGCCGGTGGACGGGTTGCCCGAGGCGAGCGGTTGCTCGGGCAGGTTGCTGAACTGGTCGCCAGGCGCCGTGCTCTTGAAGTCCTTGATGAGGTTGGCCTCGGCGAAGCCGTAGACGCGGATGGAGGTTTCGCTGCCCGGCAGGCGGAAGCTGTTGGGGATGTCGCCCAGGACCACGGCGTCCTTCTGGCGCAGCTCGACGGTATCGAGGCGGTCGTTCCAGGCCGAGGCGCTGGCCGCCGGTGCCTGCTGGGCCTGCTGTGCCTTGAGCTGGTTGAGCTCCGCGCGCAAGGCCTTGAGTTCGGCGCGCAAATCGTTGAAGTCCTGCGCCGATTGCGCGAACGCCTGGGAGGAGAGGCCGCACAGGCCGGCTGCCATCAGGGCAAGAACAAGAGAGCTGCGTTTCATGGTGTCTCCGGGGGTAAAAATGGAGGGGGAATCAGGCACCCATGCGGCCGATGAAGGCACGGATGCGGTCGTTGGCAGGGTTGCCAAAGAACGCCTCGGGCGGCGCGTCGTGTGCGATCCGCCCTTGGTCGAAAAACAGCACGCGGTCCGCCACTTCGCGGGCAAACCCCATTTCGTGCGTGACGACGATCATGGTCATGCCGCCGCGCGCAAGTTCGCGCATCACGTCCAACACTTCCTGCACCATCTCGGGGTCGAGCGCCGATGTGGGTTCGTCGAACAGCATCACCTTGGGCTGCATGGCCAGCGCGCGCGCAATGGCCACACGCTGCTGCTGCCCGCCCGAAAGCTGCCAGGGGTATTTGTGCGCATGGTCCTGCAGCCCGACGCGGCGCAGCAGCAGCATGGCCTGTTCGTTCGCTTGGGCGCGCGCCGTGCGGCGCACCCGGCGCGGCGCCAGCGTGACGTTGTCCAGCACCGAGAGGTGGCCGAACAGGTTGAACTGCTGGAACACCATGCCCACTTCGCAGCGCTGCTTCTGCAGCGTGGCGGCGTCGTCCGTCACCGGCACGCCGTCGATGGTGATGGTGCCGCTGTCGTGCGGCTCCAGCCGGTTGATGGCGCGCAGCAGGGTGCTCTTTCCGGAGCCCGATGCACCGATGATGACGGTGACCTCGCCGGTGCTGAAGTGCGTCGAGACGTCGCGCAACACCTGGTGCGTGCCGAACGACTTGCACACGTGGTCCGCGACGATGAAGGCCTGCGGCGCACTCATTTGCTGCGCCCTTCGACGTCGAAACGGTATTCGATGGCGTTGGAAATCTGCGTTACCAGCGTGGTCAGGAGCAGGTAGGTGACGGCCACCGTGGACAGCGTGGCAATGGGCTGGAAGGTCGCCGACTGGATGCGGTTGCCCACGTTGGTGAGTTCGACCACCCCGATGGCATAAGCGAGCGACGAATCCTTGAGCAGCGCCACGAAGTTGCTCACCAGCGGCGGCAGGGAAATCTTGAACGCCTGCGGAAACACGACGTCGGCAAACACATGCGCGTGGCCCAGGCCCAGTGCGCGCGCCGCCTCGGTCTGGCCGCGCGGCACGGCCAGCAGTCCGGCGCGGATCGCCTCCGAGTTGTAGGCGCCGACGTTGAGCGAGAGTGCCACCACGGCCGCGGCAAAGTCGGGCAGGTTCAGCCCCGGCACCAGCGCGGGAAGCGCGAAATACACGAACAAGATCTGCACCAGCAGGGGCGTGCCGCGAATGGCCCAGATGTAGAAGCTCGCGACCCAACGCAGCACGCGCCAGCGCGAGGTGCGGGCGAGCGCGGCGCAGGTCCCCAGCAGCAGGCCGGCGGTGCCGCTGACCAGCGTCAGCCACAGGGTGGTGCGCNCCACAGGGTGGTGCGCGCGCCGGCCGCAAAGGCCTGCGCGTTCGAGCCGATCGGCTCAGGGAAATAAGACAGCAACTGGCCCAGCGCAGCCAGCGCCAGCACCATCAGCACGACGGCGCTGACGAGCGTGGCGTTGCTGCGCTGCTGGCGTGTCCAGCGCTGCGGCCAAAGGGCGACGAGCATGAAGGAAGGGGGCGGGCGGGGTCGCCGGTGGACCGCTTAGTTGCAGCGCACGTCTTCGTTGAAGTACTTCTTGGACAGCTCGGTGTAGCTGCCGTCGGCCATGGTGTCGGCAAGTGCCTTGGACCACGCGTCGGCCAGCTGTTGGTTGCCCTTGGCTACGGCAGCAGCGATGCGCTCAATGAACAGCATCTCGCCGAGCTTGAAACCGGCGCCGGGGTTCTTATCGACCACCGCCTTGGCGACGAAGCGGTCGGTGACCCAGGCGTCCACGCGGCGCGAGTTCAGGGCGCTGCGGGCGTCCACGTCGGTGGGGAAGTTCTTCATCTCCTTGATGGCGGCGACCTTCTGCACGTTCTCCAGGTAGCTGGTGCCGGTCTGCACCGCCACCACCTTGCCGGCCAGGTCCTTGGAGCTGCGGATCGCCGGGTCCATCGCGATGATCATGCCGCCCGAGCAGTAGTGCGGCGCGGTGAAGGTGACGGCTTTGGCGCGCTCGTCGGTGATGCCGTGCGAGGCGATGACCAGGTCCCAGCGGTCCTGGCGCAGGCCGGTGAGCAGGGCGTCGAAACCGAGCGTCTTCCACTGGATCTTCAGGCCCATTTTCTTGGTCACCAGTTCGGCGAGTTCGACTTCAAAGCCGGTCAGCGTGGTGCCGTTGAAGAAATTGAAGGGGGCGAACTGGCCTTCGGTGGCCACGAGCAAGGTGCCGCTTTTTTGTACTTCGGCCAGGGGGCGCGCATGGGCGGAAAACACGGTGAACACGGCCAGGGCGCTGCAGGCCAGGGTTTTGAGCAACTTCATCTTGTGTCCTGTCTGGGGTGATTTCAGGTACAAAAAATCCGGCCTGCGGTAGCTAGGCCGGAGCTTGGTGAATCGCCTGCCCGAGGGCTGGAATACACAGGCCACGGTGCGAACAAGGGCGCGATTATAGGTGGGCCATATGCATGTTCCGATCAGGCTTTTCCCTCAGCGCAGGTAGGCGTCGTAGCCCGTCTTGAGGATCAGCACGGAGACCACGAAGATGAAAATCGCGCGCACAAAACCGGTGCCGTGCTTGAGCGCCATGTGCGTGCCGAGCACGCTGCCGGCGACGTTGGCCACCGCCAGCGGCAGGGCGAAGTGCCACCAGACGTGGCCCTTGGCGGTGAAGAGAATCAGCGCGGCGACATTTGTCGAAACGTTCAGCAGCTTGGCCGAGGCCGAGGCGTTGAGAAAGTCGTAACCCAGCCAGCGCACGAACAGGAAAACGAAGAAGCTCCCCGTGCCGGGCCCGAAGAAGCCGTCGTAGAAGCCGATGACCAGGCCGATGCACGCGGCCGCCAGCCACTCGGCGCGGCCTTCGTACCGCGGCCGGTGGTGCCGCCCCATGTCCTTCTTGGCGACGGTATAGACGAGTACCGCGAACAGCACCGCCGGCAGCATGCGGCGCAGAAAATCGGGCGAGAGCACCGTGACGGCCCAGGCGCCGAGGAAGGCGCCACCGAAGCCTGCCGCCGTGGCCGGCATCAGCGCGCGCCAGCGCACCTGCACGCGCCGGCTGTATTGCCAGGTCGCCATGGCGGTGCCCCAGATCGAGGCGCTTTTGTTGGTGCCCAGCAGCGTGGCCGGCGGCGCATTGGGAAAGGTGGCGAACAGCGCGGGCAGCAGAATGAGACCGCCGCCGCCCACCACCGCATCGATAAAACCGGCCAGCAGCGAGGCCAGCGTCACGAGAATCCATTCCATCGCTGCGATTGTCTCAGGCGCCGCGATGGCGGGTAGGCACCAGCCGACAGGGCAAAAAAAACGCCGGCATCGCCGGCGTCTGAAAAAGGACTGCGCCTCGCTGGACGCTTAAGCAAATCGTTCGTGTTGTTGGGTGTTGTCTCCCCTGCCTCCCGTTTTGGCGGCCTGGGGCGCGCCATCGAGTGGAGGGCAATGTACGGCAGCGGTGCGGCGCTTGCCATAGGTAATTTCCCTCTGGAGCCGCTACCGGCCTGCGTCCTGCACGATCCAGCGTGCGGCCTTCTCGGCCATCATCAGGGTGGGCGAGTTGGTGTTGCCGCTGGTGATGGTCGGCATGGCCCCGGCATCGACCACGCGCAAGCCCTGCACGCCGCGCACGCGCAGCTGCGGGTCGAGCACGGCCTGGGGGTCGTCGGCCCGCCCCATGGCGGTGGTGCCCACGGGGTGGAAGATGGTGCTGGCGATGTCCCCCGCCAGGCGCGCGAGCTCCTCGTCGCTCTGGTACTGCACGCCGGGCTTGTACTCCTCGGGCCGGTAGCGCGAAAGCGCCGGCTGCGCCACGATGCGCCGCGTCAGGCGCAGGCTGTCGGCGGCGACCTGGCGGTCCTCCGGCGTGCTCAGGTAGTGCGGGGCGATGGCCGGAGCGTCCTCGAAGCGCGGGCTCTTGATGTGCACGCTGCCGCGGCTCGTCGGGTTGAGGTTGCAGACGCTGGCGGTGAACGCCGGGAAGGCGTGCAGCGGGTCGCCAAAGGCGTCGAGCGAGAGCGGCTGGACGTGGAATTCCAGGTTGGCGTGCGGCTGCTCGGGCGAACTGCGCGTGAAGGCGCCGAGCTGCGACGGCGACATGCTCATCGGGCCGCTGCGCAGCGCCGCGTATTCCAGGCCGATGCGCGCCTTGCCGAGCAGCGAACCGGCGAGCATGTTGAGCGTCTTGACGCCCTGCACCTTGAACACCGAGCGGATCTGCAGATGGTCCTGCAGGTTGGCGCCGACGCCCGGCAGTTCGCAGGCCACCGGGATGCCGTGCGCCGCCAGCAAGGGCGCGGGCCCGATGCCCGAGAGCTGCAGCAGCTGCGGCGAGTTCACCGCGCCGGCCGCCAGCAGCACCTCGCACGCGGCGTGCGCGCGCACCATCTCCGTGCCCGTCCACACCTCCACGCCGGTGCAGCGCTGGGTGCCGTCGGGCATGCGCTCAAGCAGCAGGCGCGTCGCCTGCGCGCGGGTCCACATCTCGAAATTGGGCCGCCCGTAGCAGGTGGGGCGCAGGAAGGCCTTGGCGGTGTTCCAGCGCCAGCCCTTCTTCTGGTTCACCTCGAAGTAGCCGACGCCTTCGTTGTCGCCGCCATTGAAATCCTGCGTGGCCGGAATGCCGGCCTGCTGCGCCGCCTGCGCAAAAGCGTCGAGCACGTCCCAGCGCAGGCGCTGCTTTTCCACACGCCACTCGCCGCTGCCGCCCTGGCTGGGGTGGCCGTGCAGCTGCGCGAACGCGGCGTCGGCCTGGCCGGGCGCGTCCAGGCGCCAGTGGTTTTCATGGCGCCGGAAGTCCGGCAGGACCTGGTCCCAGCGCCAGGCGTCC
>MEDL01000191.1 GCA_001724785.1 Acidovorax sp. SCN 68-22
GCACCGGCGAGCATGGCGTGGGCATCCACAAGATGGGTTTCCTGCTCGACGAGGCCGGCGCCGGCGCGGTGGCGGCGATGCGCGCCATCAAGCAGGCGCTGGATCCGAAGAACATCCTCAACCCGGGCAAGATCTTTGCGCTCTGAGCGGTGCGCGGGCCGGCTTGAGATTTCCTAAATTTATAGCATCAAATCGTTGCTAGATAAGCGCTGGCGGCCAATTTCACCCATATTTCTATCGCCCTTGAGGCGGCGCCACCCGGTAGCGCACCGCTTCCCGCGCCGTGCCGACCGAGAGCAGGTTGACCACGCCCATCACGTCGTCCACCAGCCGCACCGCCTGCTCCATCGCCTCGGCCTGCGCGGCGTTCTGTACGCAGCCCTGCAGCGTGACGATGCGCCGCTGCCCCAGCACCCAGACGCTGGTGTCGCCGAAGCGGCCATCGCGCTCCAGGTACAGCCGCACGCGCGGGACGATCTCGGCGTCGTACAGGTAGGAATTGGCCAGCCGGCAGCGCCCGGAAAAATGGCAGCTCGTGCCGTGCTGCGTGCGCTCATGCTCCAGCACGCGCACCTCCTGCGCCGTATAGAGCGGCCCCTCGGGCACAGGGCAGCCGGGCAGGGCGTCGGTGACCTGCACGAAAGGGTCGTTGAAGGCGTTGCTGCGGGCAGAGGCCTCGGGCACAGGCGTCTGCGCACCGGCGCCGAGGGCGAACAGCAACCCTGCCAGCACGGCGGTGCCGGCCTGGGCCTGGAGGTGTCGGCGTGTCCGCATCGCGCGCCTATTGTGCGCTGTGCGCGTGCAGCGCCACGCGTTCTTCGAGAAACTGCCAGAGCCGCTCGTCCAGGCTGAAGGCCACATTGAAGCGCAGCCAGCCCGTGCTGCGCGGCTCGACCAGGAAAAGCTCGCCCGGCCCGAGCATGATGCCCGCGCCGGTTGCCGCGCGCGAGAGCTCGGCGCTGTCGGGCAGGTCGGGGTGGCGTGCCCAGAGGTACATGCCGGCTTCGGGTTCGTGGAACAGCTCGAACCCCAGGCCCTCAAGGCGCCGGCCCACGCTGCGGTGCGCTTCGGCGAGGCGCTCGCGCAGGCCCTTCAAATGCTTGCGCCAGCGCCCGTCGGTCACCACGCCGAGGGTGATGCGTTCGGTGATTTCCGACGAGGTCAGGCCCGAGAGCATCTTCAGCTGCACCAGTTCGTCCAGCAGCCCGGGCCGCGCCGCGACGAAGCCGGTGCGCAGGTTGGGCGAGATGGTCTTGGAGTAGCTGCCCACGTAGACCACGCGGTTGAGCTGGTCCAGACTGGCGAGCGAGGGGCGCACGCCGGTGTCCATGTCGGCGTAGATGTCGTTCTCCACCAGCATGAAGCCGTGCTGCTCGGCCAGCTGCAGAAGGCGGTGCAGGTGGGCCACGGTGGCCTGCGAGCAGGTCGGGCTTTGCAGGCGCGGCTGGGTGAAGAACGCGCTCGGCCGGTGCGCGCCGAGCAAGGTTTCCAGTGCCTGCAGGTCGTAGCCCGCTGGGGTGCGCGGCACGCCCACCACCTGCGCGCCCAGAAAGCGCAGCATGAACATCAGGTTGGGGTAGCCGGGGTCGTCCACCAGCACCGTGTCCCCCGGCTTGACGAGGCGGCGCGCGACCAGGTCGAGCGCCTGGCTGGAACCGTGTGCCAGCAGCACCTGGTCGGCCGCCACGCCGACATGGTGCTCGGCCAGGGTTTCGACGACCACGCTGCGCAGCGGCAAATGCCCGTGCGGCAGCCCGTAGCCGGCCAGGTCGGTATCGCTGGTGGAAAGCTGGCGCAGGCTGCGCTTGACGGCGTCGCCGAACAGCCAGTCGTTGGGCAGCCAGCCGCAGCCGGGTTTCATCGGCAGGTTGCGGTTTTCGAAGATCTGCTTCAGGTACCAGCGCGCGTCGAATCGCGGTGCCGGGCGTTCGGACGTGCCCGCCGGCGTACCTTCGTCGCCGCGCCGCTTGACGAAGAAGCCGGCGTTGGCGCGTGAGACGAGCCAGCCCTGCGCCACCAGCCGGTCGTAGGCCTCGACCACGGTGAACACGCTGACGCCGTGGGCCGCCGCGAAGGCACGGATCGAGGGCAGCTTGCTGCCGGGCTTGAGCACGTGGGCGGCGATCAGCCCGCGCAGCCCGTCCACGATCTGGACCACCAGCGGGGTAGGAAGGTCTGCACGGAGGGTGAGCATCGGACGACCGGAATAACGGCGATGCGCCGCGCCGGCGCGAGCGGCAGGCCGGTGGAAAAGAACGGGGCGCAGCTGAGGGTTTGCCTGTAGAGGATTCTAGACCTGCACAGTGCGCGAAAAAACGCGCCTGGCTGTACATGGACGCGGTGGGGCGTGGCTTTGAGAATCCACGCATCGACTCCCTGCCTGCCCTACCCGGACCCAGACTGCCATGCTGCACGAACCCCATTTCACCAACGCCGCCCTGCTTGCCCGGCGCCATGCCGCCGTGGCGCGCGGCGTCGGGCAAACGCACCCGATCTTCGTGCAGAAGGCGCGCAATGCCGAACTGTGGGACGTGGAGGGCCGGCGCTACATCGACTTCGCCGGAGGCATCGCCGTGCTCAATACCGGCCACCTGCACCCGGGCGTGGTCGATGCCGTCAAGGCCCAGCTGGAACGCTACACGCACACCTGCTTCCAGGTGGTGGCCTATGAGCCTTATGTGGAGGTCGCGGAGCGTCTGAACGCCCTGGCGCCCGGCGCCTTCGCCAAGAAGACGCTGCTGCTCACCACGGGCGCCGAAGCGGTGGAAAACGCCGTCAAGATCGCCCGCGCCCACACCCGTCGCCCCGGCGTCATCGCCTTTACCGGCGGCTACCATGGCCGCACCAACCTCACGCTCGGCCTGACCGGCAAGGTGGTGCCCTACAAGACCGGCTTCGGGCCGTTCCCGGGCGAGGTGTACCACGCGCAGTTCCCCAATGCGCTGCACGGCGTGAGCGTGGAGGCGGCGCTGCATTCGGTCGAGCTGTTGTTCAAGAACGATATCGAACCCGAGCGCGTGGCGGCCTTCATCATCGAGCCGGTACAGGGCGAAGGCGGCTTCTACGTCGCTCCGTCCGCGTTCATCGTGCAGCTCAAGGCGCTGGCCGAACGCTACGGCATCCTGCTCATCGCGGACGAAGTGCAGACCGGCGCCGGTCGCACCGGCACCTGGTTCGCCTGCGAGCAGTGGCCGGTGGCGCCCGACCTCATCACTACCGCCAAGTCGCTGGCGGGTGGCTTCCCGCTCGCCGGGGTCGTGGGACGCGCCGAAGTCATGGACGCCCCGGCACCCGGCGGCCTGGGNAAGTCATGGACGCCCCGGCACCCGGCGGCCTGGGTGGCACCTACGCCGGCAGCCCGGTAGCCGGCGCCGCCGCTCTGGCGGTGTTCGACGCCTTCGAGCAGGAGCAGCTCCTGGCGCGCAGCCGTGCGATGGGCGCGCTCCTGGTGGCGCGGCTGCAGGCGCTCGCGGCGCGGGTGCCGGCGATCGGCGACGTGCGCGGCCTGGGCGCCATGGTGGCGATCGAGTTGTTCCAGGGCGGCGATCTGGATCGCCCGGATGCCGCGCTGGCGGCGAAGGTGGTTGCCGAAGCGGCGCGGCGCGGCGTCATCTTGCTGCCCTGCGGCACCTATGGCAATGTGATCCGTATCCTCGTCCCGCTGACGGCGCCGGATGCGCTTCTGGAGGAAGGTCTGGCCATCCTGGCCGAAGCGCTGGCTGCGGCCGCCTGAAACCGCGCATACCCACGTACGACACAACCCATGAACCACGCAGAACCCCTGGTCCGCTTCAGCGGCGTGCAAAAGACCTACGACGGTGTGCAGCTGGTGGTGCGGGCCCTTGATCTGGACATCCAGCGCGGCGAATTCCTGAGCCTCCTGGGGCCATCCGGGTCGGGCAAGACCACGACCTTGATGATGCTTGCGGGATTCGAGTCGCCCACGGCCGGCGACATTCTTTTGGACGGTCGGCCGATCACCGGAACGCCGCCGCACAAGCGCAACTTCGGCATGGTGTTCCAGAACTACGCGCTGTTTCCGCACCTGAGCGTCGGCCAGAACGTTGCCTATCCCTTGACGGTGCGCAAGGTATCCCGTTCGGAGCAGGCCGAGCGGGTGGCCAAGGCGCTCGACATGGTGCGCCTGTCCGGCATGGCCGAGCGCCTGCCCTCGCAGCTCTCGGGCGGCCAGCAGCAGCGTGTGGCGCTGGCGCGCGCCCTGGTCTTCAACCCGCAGCTGGTGCTGATGGACGAGCCCCTGGGCGCGCTCGACAAGCAGCTGCGCGAGCACATGCAGCTTGAACTCAAGGAACTGCACCAGCGCCTGGGCGTGACCTTTGTGTATGTGACGCACGACCAGAGCGAGGCCCTGACCATGAGCGACCGCGTGGCCGTGTTCAACGAAGGCGTGGTCCAGCAGCTGGCCGACGTGTCGGCGCTGTACGAGACGCCCGCCAACCGGTTCGTCGCCGGTTTCGTGGGCGACAGCACCTTGCTCAACGGCACGCTGGAACTGCGCTCCGGGCAGGCGTTTCTGGTGCTGCCCGACGGGCGGCGGCTGGCCGGTGTCCACGTCGGCGCGGGCACCAGCGGCGGCCGCGCCGAGGCCTGCGTGCGTCCCGAGCGCATCGTGCTGCACACCGCCGCCGCCGCGCCGGCCGGCCAGGTGCTGCGCGCCACCGTGGTGCGCAGCATCTACCACGGCGACCATGTGCGGCTGATGTGCGATGTCGGTGCGGGGCAGGAACTGGCCACCGTACGCGTGGTGCGCGGGCATGCCGGCGCCTGTCCGCTGCCGCAGGGCGGCGAAGCCGTGCTGCTCGAGTTTCCGCCCGCATCCACCCGCATCTATGCAGCACCTGCGCTGCATTGATTTTTCCGTCCTGTTCCATAAAAAACCCAAGGAGACATCCATGAAGAACAAGAGCCTGATGGCCTGCGCCGCACTGGCGGCCTGCATCGCGCTGCCCAGCGTCGCCCAGCAGTCGATCACCGTCGTGAACTTTGGCGGCGCCAACGCCAACGCCCAGAAGAAGGCGTTCTACGAGCCCTACGAAAAGACCGGGGCGAAGATCGTGGCGGTGGAATACAACGGCGAGCAGGCCAAGATCAAGGCCATGGTCGAGACCAAGAA
>MEDL01000192.1 GCA_001724785.1 Acidovorax sp. SCN 68-22
ATCCACGTTCGTCCACTCAAATCCAATGCTCGCGTGATGTTGTGGCATTGGGACGGGGACTTGATCACGGACGCCGGCAACCTGTCGGCAGCGGGCGTACTGGTGGTACGCTGGCCCCGCTTGGTATTGCTGTGCAAAATGCCTGATGCATCGGCTGAGAGTGCACTGGCCGCGTTTACCAACAAGGTGCGCCAGACTGCCCAGCCGATGCGACAGTCGCTCACCTACGGCCAGGGAAGGTAGATGGCGCGTCACAAGGACTTGGCAGCGACTACGGGCATGTGCGAGTACTGCTGCGATCCTCATAGTATTTGGGAGAAGGTAGCTGTGAGAACACTAAGGTACTACCGCGCCAGATCATGCCCAGGGGCATGGACTTGATCGCGCATGAGCAGGAGGCGTTGGACTCCATAGCGAATTGGATGAGCAACCGACGCAGACAGACACTCAACTGGGATTCGCCCTACCACGC
This sequence comes from Acidovorax sp. SCN 68-22, assembly GCA_001724785.1. Classification (GTDB taxonomy): domain Bacteria; phylum Pseudomonadota; class Gammaproteobacteria; order Burkholderiales; family Burkholderiaceae_C; genus Simplicispira. The sequence continues at coordinate 473 of MEDL01000192.1, forward strand.
GTTTCGGAAATTCATAGCGGCCATCAATGAGAAGAGCTCCGCTACCATTCATGCAATATCAACTGCCGGTGTTGCACTTTGAAGTTGAGATCGCCTATTTTTCTTGAGCGATTGGCCGCGGTAGCCGAGGTCGATGACAGCGATGCATGCGTTTGAAAAGCTGGTTTAGACAGCGCGGGTTGCAAATCCTGGGGAGGAGCATCTTAAGTCATCATTTATGGCTATTTCGTTTCAGGACCGACACCGCGTCATCCAAATACTCTAGCGCATGCACAATACAAACGTTGTTGTAGCCCTTGCGGAAGGTTACGCTTTCAAACAAGGGAGAACGAACTGCCCCTTGTTACCAAACTTGGCCCTGGCCGGCGATGGCTGCTTGAAGGCGACGATAGGCACGACTCCCACTGCCTAAGGTGGTCCGTTGTTGCGTGACGTGGAGACGGGCGCAGATGGGAGCCACGATGGGCTTCGCTGCCGTTTGCGGGTTCGCTGAGCTAGGGCGGGCAGGCGGTGGTGGGGCAGCATTCATCGTCCGGCTATTTCCATGGAGAAAACGAGCCATTTATACTTCTCCTGCCGCTGTTACCCAAGTCCGAAATCGGTGTCCCCCCCACTCATGCCCAGTTCTGCCTGCCTTTTACGTCATCTTTTTTCGCCCGTGCTTGCCTGCATGCTAGTCGCCGTATCGGCTCCGGTGCGAGCCGGTGAGCAGGAAGCCTCTGTGGTGCGCGGCGAGGTAACGGCGCCCACTAAGAGCGTCGTCACCCGCGGGCTCGACGCACCCGCGCGCAAGCTGGTTGAAGCAGGGGCAGTGCCGAGTACAGTGGAAGCGGAATACAAGATTACCGCCAGCGATCTGCTCGAGATCGAGGTATTTGGCGTGAGTGAGCTCAAGCGCACAGTGCGAGTGAACACCACTGGGCAAATTTCCATGCCGCTCATCGGTACGGTGTCGGTGGCGGGGCTGACGCCGGCCGACGCCGAGGCGCTGATTGCGCTGCAATACAGCGGCAAGAACTTTTTGCAGGACCCGCAGGTGTCCATCTTCGTGAAAGAGTTCACCACCCAGCGCATCACGCTCGACGGCGCCTTGGCCAAGCCGGGCGTGTACCCGCTGACGGGGCAAATTACCTTGTTGCGTGCCCTCGCCATGGCGGGCGGCGGCGGGCAGCTGGCCGATCTAGAAAACGTCATGCTGTTTCGCCTGACGCCCGAGGGCAAGAGCGAGATGCAGAAGTACGACGTGCTCAAGATCCGCAAGGGCGAGGCGCCCGACCCGCTGCTGCAGAACGACGACGTGGTGGTGGTCAACCGCAACGAATCCCGCGTGACGCTGCGCGATTCGCTCTTCCGCGACATCATCGATGCGTTTAACCCCTTCGCTAGCGGGGTTCGAAACGCGACTGCCCCGTATTGATCTGCGCCCGCGCTGCGGGCGCTCCCGGGTGGCACACCGCCCTGTTTGCTTTTTCTGCGCGCCAATGTCCCAAGAACCGCACAATCCCGAACCCGACAACCTGCCCGCTACCCCGCGCGGCCCGGCACCCTCGCGCGCCCTGCAGCTGCGTGGCAACCATGCGCTGGGCATACCGGTGCCGCAAGCGCCCGCCCAGGTGGAGGAAGACGACGACACCATCGACCTGCGCGACTTGTGGCGCATGGTGGTCAAGCACAAGGGGCTGCTGGCGTCGGTGGCCATTGGCGGGCTGCTGGTGGCGCTGCTGCTGAGCTTCATCAAAACGCCGCTGTACCTGGCCACCACGACGGTGCAGGTAGACAAGCGCGCCCCGCGTGTGGTGCAGTTCGGACAGGAGCCCGACGCCGCGCAAGACATGGACGAGCGCACCGCCCTGGGCACGCAGCTCGAACTGCTCAAGAGCCGGGTGCTGGCCGAGCGGGTGATCGACGAGCTGCGGCTGGACCGCCAGGGCCTGCCCATGCCCGTGTCGGCCGGCCCCGAAGGCGAGGCCGCGCCGGCCAGCGCGGAGGGCGAGCCCGACCCGGCAGAGGCGACCGGCTGGCAGGCCATGGCAGGCAACCTGCTGGGCCGCATCAAGGACAGCTACGGCAAGATCCGCGAGCCGGCGTCGAACAGTGCCGAGCGGCTCAACCGCGAGCAGGTGATTGCGGCATTTCAAAGCACGGTCAAAGTCGAGCAGGTGCGCAATTCACGCATGCTCAAGGTCGAGGTGGAAAATGCCAACCCACAACTGGCGGCGCGCATTGCCAACAGCGTGACCGAAGGCTTTATTGCGCTGAACCTGGAGCGGCGCATGGATTCGTCGTCCTACGCCAAGACCTTCCTGGAGACGCAGCTCGGCCTGACCAAGGCCAAGCTGGAGGAATCGGAACGCAAGCTCAACGAATACGCGCGCAGCAAGAACATCCTCACGCTGGACGAAAAGACCAACGTGCTGAACCAGACCTTCACCGAATACTCGACCGCGCTGACCAAGGCCGAGCAGGAGGTGATCAAGGCCGAATCGGACTTCGAGGCCATACGCACCGCGCCCGATACCTCGCGCCAGGTGCTCGAGAGCAAGACCATCCAGGACTACAAGGCGCAGATCAGCAAGCTGGACCAGGATTACCAGCAAGCGGCCAAGGTCTACAANAGCAGCTGCGCGCGCAGATGGACGAGCTCAAGGCGCGCATCAACGCCGAGGTGCAAAGCGTGCTGGCCTCGGTGCGCAACCAGGCGCTGATGGCCAAGCGGCAGGAGAATTTGATTCGCACGCGCCTGCAGCAGACGCGCGCCGAGATCATGGCCGCGCAGGACCGCAGCGTGGACTTCAACCTGCTCAAGCGCGAGGTGGACACCAACCGCGAGCTGTACAACGGCCTCTTGCAGCAGGTGAAGGAAGTCGGCGTGGCCGGCGGGGTGGAAACCAACAACATCCAGGTGGTGGACAAGGCCGAGGTGCCGCTCTTCCCCTACAAGCCCAGGCTGGCGCTGAACGCCGCCATCGGCCTGCTCGCGGGCATCGTGCTGGGGCTGGGCATCGTGTTCCTGATGGAATCCATGGACGACTCCATCAAGTTCGCCGACGAGGTGGAAAAGCTTCTGCAGGTGCCGCTGCTCGGCGTGATCCCCAAGGTGAAGGAGAAAACCACCAACCTCGCCAGCCTGGCGCTGCTGGTGCACGAGGACCCGCGCGGCCAGATGGCCGAGGCCTACCGCTCGGTGCGCACAGCGCTGCAGTTTTCCACCGCCGACGGCGCGCCGCGCCGCCTGGTGCTGACCAGCACGACCAAGAACGAAGGCAAGTCCACCACCGCGCTGGCGCTGGCCATCAACTTCGCACAGATGGGCGCCAAGGTGGTGCTGATCGACGCCGACATGCGCAACCCCTCGGTGCACAAGTACCTGAACCTGCCGAACACGGCGGGGCTGTCGAACTACCTTTCGGGCCACGGCAAGCCGGGCGAGATCACGCGCATGAGCGCCATCGACAACCTGATGATCATTACCGCCGGGCCGATTCCGCCCAGCCCGGTCGATTTGCTGACCGGCCCGCGCCTGGGCGAGCTGATGGACCTGCTGGAAGTGCGCGGCGCGCAGTACATCATTTTCGACGGGCCGCCGGTGCTGGGCCTGGCGGACGCCATCGTGCTGGGCAACCAGGTGCATTCCGTGCTGTTCGTGGCGCAGGCCAGCCAGACGCGCAAGAGCCACATCAAGGACGCCTTCCGGCGCCTGCGCATGGCCGGCGTCGTGCCCTGTGGCGTGGTGCTGACCAAGACCACGGCGCAGAACACCGCCTACTACACCTACGACAACTACTACGGCTACGGCGTGGACACACCGCCCAAGCCGGGGCCGTCGGCCGGTGACCGCACCGAACCCTCGCTGACGACGGCCTAACCCGCCATGCCGAAGAACGCCCTGGCCCAGGTGCTGCTGGATTTCGGCCGCACGCCCGGCCGCTACGCGCTGCGCCTGCGCGAGCCGCGCGAGCTGTACGCGCAGCTCGACATGCTGGCGCTGTGGGCGCAGGGGCGCGTGCCGGAGGAACTGCAGGCCCAGGCGCAGGAGTTGGCGGCCGCCGCCGTGCTGTTCATCCAGCGCGCCTGTTTCGCACCGGAGAACAACCACTACCAGGTACTGGGCCTGACCCCCGGCCCGGTGGATGCCGAGCAGCTGCGCACGCGCTACCGCTCGCTGATCCGCCTGACGCACCCCGACATGGGCGTGCAAGGCCTGCCCAGCAGCGCCGCGGGCATGGTGAACCGTGCCCAGGAGGTGCTGGCGAACCCCGAACTGCGCGAGCGCTACGACCAGCAGCTCGAAGGCAGCCCCCGGCCGAGCTGGCAGGGTGTGCCCCCCCCACCGGCCCCCGCCCCCAGCGCGGACGATGTGCGCCGCATGCAGCGCACCCGGCTGGACAGCCCCCACCACACCAGCCTGGCCGAACGCTGGCGCGCGCTGTGGGCGCGCTACCCGACGCAGGCGCGCCTGCTGCTGACGGCCACCAGCGTGGGCGTTCTGGTGGTCGGCCTGCTCGCCTGGGCCGCCCACGACGCGCCCGGCGGCGCCCTGGTCGTCGCCCGCGCGCCCGCGCAAGCGGCCGGCGGACCCACGCAGGGCGCGGCGCGCAGCAGCCCGCCC
>MEDL01000193.1 GCA_001724785.1 Acidovorax sp. SCN 68-22
CCGAAGCTGGCGCCGATCATGCCGAATACGAAGCCCAGGCTCTCGTTGAGCAGGACGATGAAAGCCGTGCCGAGCAAGGCGCCGGCTACAGAACCCAGGCCGCCGACGATGAGCATGGAGAGCGCCTCGATCGATATCAGCAGGCTGAAGCTGTCGACATTCAGGTAACGTGTGTAGTAGGCCAGCAAGCCTCCGGCGATGCCGGTGTAGAAGGCGCTGACCATGAACGCCAGCAACTTGTAGCGCACCAGGTTGACGCCCATGGCCTTGGCTGCGATGTCGTGCTCCCGAATCGCCAGGAACGCTCGGCCAATGCGGCTGCGCAGGATGTTCAGGGTGATGAAGGTGAACACCACCACAAAGCACAGCACCACGTAGTAGTAGCCACGTTCTGCCCCCAGCGCCTGACCGAACAGCGAGGGTTGCGGCACCGTCAAGCCTTCCGAGCCTCCGGTCAGGTCGCCACCGTTGAGGATCAGGTGGTTGATGATCACGGCAAATGCCATCGTCGTGATGGCCAGGTACAGCCCTTTGAGACGCAGCGAGGGTATGCCCACGATGATCCCGGCGATGGCCGCGCTCACGCCACCGGCGAAGATGGACGCCAGCATTGGCCAACCAAGTTTGCTGGCCACGATGCCGGCCGTGTAGGCGCCGACCGCCAGAAACCCCGAGTGCCCAAGCGAGATCAGCCCGGTGGTCCCGGTCAGCAGGTTCAGGCCCAACACCCCCACCGCTGTGATCAGCAGCAGCAGAATGACGGAGACATAGTACTTGGCCAGCAGCAGTGGCGCGGCCGCCAGCAGCGCCACCAGCAGACACGACCAGACGATGACAGTAACCGAGTCGGTCAGTGCCAGCAGCTGACGATAGTTTTGTTTGAAGTTTCCGCTACGCATCAGACACGCTCGATTTCAGGTTTGCCGAACAGGCCATAGGGTCTGACCATAAGGACGACGAGGATCAAAACAAAACCGGCGATCTCCTTCATGCCGCGGCCGATATAGCCTTCCGACAGATTCTCGACCACCCCGATCAGGATGCCGCCGAGTGCGGCGCCGAACACCGAGTCCAGCCCGCCCAATATGACCGCGGGAAAGCTGCGCAGACCTGTCGTCCACATGCCGGGATTGACGTCGTAGATCACGCCGATCAACACGCCCGCAATGGCGGCGAGCCCTGCCGACAGGGCCCAGGACAAGGCGAAAATGCGCTTGACATTGATGCCCATCAGCAGGGCTGCAGTTTGCACGTTGGCGGTGGCACGCATGGCGATACCGACCCGCGAATAGCGAAAGAAGGTCCACAGGCCGAGCAGTACGGCCGCCATCAGCCCAACGGAATACAGCTGCGCCGGGTACAGGCCGGCCGGGCCGATCTTGATGACCTCCGTTGGCAGGCCGGCATTGAGCGGCATGGGGTCTGCGCCCCAGATCAGCACCACCACCGAGCGTAGGATCACGGCCAGGCCAATGGTCACCATCACCGTGGAAAACACCGGCTGACCAAGCATCGGACGGATCAGCAAGACCTCGATCAGCAGGCCGATCAGCACCGAGGCCGCGACAGTTGCTGCCAGCATGAGCCAGAAGCCAAATTGGAAGGTGCCGGCCAGGGTGAAGGCGATGTAGGACACCAGCATCATCAGCTCGCCCTGGGCGAAGTTCACCACGCCGGTGGCGCGGTAAATCATCGCAAAGCCCATGCCGATGAAGCCGTAGAGCAGGCCCACGGCGATGCCGGAAATGACCAGTTGCAGAAAATAGTCCATCAGCCCGCTCCTGCGCCGTAGATGATCGCGATCTCTTTCGCGAAGGTTTTTTCGATGACGTTGCGGCGCACCTTCTGGGTGGCGGTGAGTTCGCCGTCGTCGTGGTCGAGTTCTTTTTCCAGGATCAGGAACTTGCGGATGTTCTCGACCCGGGCAAACAGCTTGTTCACACGCTTGACGTCCTCGTCGATCAGTTCGCGCACCTCGGGCAGCGCGGCCAGGCTCTTGTAGGTGGTGTAGGCCAGTTTGCGTTCTTGTGCCCACTTGCCGACCGTTTCGTAGTCGACCTGGATCAGCGCCGCCAAATAGTGGCGTCCGTCGCCCAGGATGATCGCCTCGCGCACATACAGGCTGTCCTTGAGCGCGTTTTCGATCTCCGAGGGAGCGATGTTCTTGCCGCCGCTGGTGATGATGATGGCCTTCTTGCGGTCAACGATCATCAGCTCGCCGTTGTCGGCCAGTGCCACGATGTCGCCGGTGTGCAGCCAGCCGTCCACCACGGTCTTGGCGGTGGCGCCTTCGTCGTGGATGTAGCCCTTGAACACGGCGGGGTGCTTGACGACGAGCTCACCGTCCTCCGCGATCTTCCAGTTCAGGCCGTCGATGGGCAGGCCGGTGGCGCCCAGTTTGATCGCTTTTTCATGCTGGAAGAAGATCACCCCGCCGGACTCGGTCATGCCGTAGACCTGGTACACCGGAATGCCGAGGATGCGGAAGAACTTCAGTACCTCGGGTGAGACGCTGGCGCCGCCACAGAAGCCGCACTGCATGCGGTCCAGGCCGACGAATTTCTGCAGATTGCGAAACATCAGCAACCACAGAACGAAGAAGTGCAGGCGATCCGACAGACTGCGCTGGCCCCCTTGCGCCTCGACCTTTTCGAACAGACGGCGCCCGGCATCGAAGCAGCGCTGGAAAGCCCAGCGCTGAAAGCGCGAGGCGTCCTGCATGCGGATCAAAATGCCTTGCTGCAGCTTCTCCCAGATGCGCGGCACGCCCAAAAACACCGTGGGTGCGATCTCGCGCAGATTGACGGCTACCGTGTCGATCGATTCGGCGTAATTGACCACGCCACCGGTGAGCAGGTGCATGACCGTCGAGAAGGCACGCTCGGCCACGTGGCACAACGGCAGGTAGCAGACCACTTCGTAGTTGTGCCGGTCGAGCTTGAAATGGGTTTTGAGCTTGTCAACGGTGACGATCAGGTTGCGGTGCGACAGCATCGCGCCCTTGGGCGGCCCGGTGGTGCCCGAGGTGTAGACCAGCATGCAGGTGTCGTCGGGTTGGGTGTCCTCGATGGCGCGATCAAAGGTTCCCGCGTGCTGGGGCGATGCCGCGGCGTATTGGTCGCCAAGCTCAAGCACGTCCTCGAACGACATCAGCTTGTCGTGTTTGTAGCCGCGCATGCCCTTCATGTCGACGCAGATGATCTTCACCAGGTCGGGAAGGCCGGTGGCGTGCTTGTCCATGGCGTCGAGCACTTTGTCGACCTGTTCCTGGTCGCCGCAGACCACGAACTTGCTGTTCGAGTGGTGCACGATGTACTGCAGTTCCGGCCACGGGTTGGTGGGGTAGATGCCCACCACGACACCGCCGATGGCTTGCGTGGCCAGGTCGGTGAACATCCACTGCGGACTGTCCTCGCTGGCAATCGCCAGCCGGTCGCCCTTGTCGAAGCCCAGAGACTTGAGACCGAGTGCGAAGCGGCGCGCCGTTTCGAAATAGTGCTGCCAGGTCATCCGGTTCCAGATACCGTAATCCTTCTCGCGAAACGCGAGCGCATCCGGAAAGCGCTGTGCCCAGTGCTGGAGCAGCTTGGGGAATGTGGTGTTGCCGTTGCGCAGCAACGCGTCCAGGTTGTCGATCACGCGGCCTCCTTGGTTTTGCTGCCCAGGTAGGCGTCGATCACCGCCGCGTTGGCCGATATTTCGGCCGGCGTGCCCTCGCCGATCTTGCGGCCGAAGTTGAGCACGCAGACGCGGTCGGAGATGTCCATCACGATGCCCATGTCATGCTCGACCATGAGGACCGAAATGCCGAGTTCGTCGCGGATGTCCAGCACGAAGCGGGCAATGTCTTCGGTCTCCTCGCTGTTCATGCCCGACACCATTTCGTCCAGCAGCAGCAACTTGGGCTCGGTGGCCAGTGCGCGCCCCAACTCGACCCGCTTTTGCAGGCCATAGGACAGGGTGCCCACCGGCATGTCGCGAATTTCCTCGATTTCGAGAAAATCGATGATCTCTTCCACCTTGCGACGGTGTTCGAGCTCCTCGCGCCGCGCCCGTCCGAAGAACCACGAGGCATCCAGCACGTTGGTGGCCATGTGGCAGTGGCGGCCGACCAGCAGGTTGTCCACCACGCTGGCATGTTTGAACACCGCCAGGTTCTGGAAGGTCCGACCGATGCCGATGGCGGCCAGGCGGTGTGCCGGCATGCCGGTGATGTCGCTGCCATCGAAATGCACGGTGCCGCTGCTGGGCTTGACGACGCCGCTGATCATGTTGAAGGTGGTCGTCTTGCCGGCCCCGTTGGGGCCGATCAGGGAATAGATTTCACCGCGCCGAACGTGAAAACTGACACCGGCAACGGCTTCGACGCCGCCGAAGCGCTTGGACAGGGTTTCGACCCTTAACAATGTGTCGTTCATGTTTTTTTTCTCAGGACAGCCAGCGTTTGCGCCGCTTGTAATGCTTCACGTCGCGCATGTTCTTGCGCGATCCACCTTCGCCGAAGCCTAGGTAGAACTCTCGCACGTCGTCGTTGCGCAGCATCTTGTCGGCCTCACCGTCGAGCACCACGCGGCCGTTTTCCATGATGTAGCCATAGTCGGCAATGGCCAGCGCCATCTGTGCGTTCTGCTCCACCAGGAGAATGCCCATGCCTTCCTGGCGGCACAGGCGGGTGATGATGTCGAAAATCTCTTCGCTGATCTGTGGCGCCAGACCGAGCGTGGGCTCGTCGAGCATCAGCAGTTTCGGGGACGACATCAGCGCGCGGCCGATAGCCACCATCTGCTGTTCGCCGCCCGACAGGTAGCCCGACACCGTGCTGCGTTTTTGCACCAGACGCGGGAACAGCCCATACACCATCTCCATCTGGCGTCTGGCGTCGGTCAGACTGCGTGTGTAGCCGCCCATCACGAGGTTTTCCTCGACCGTCAACTGGTCGAACAGGCGGCGCCCCTCGGGCACCATGACCACGCCGGCGCGCACGATTTCGTCCGGCGCCAGGCCGGTCAGCTGGCGGTTTTCAAACGTGATCTGGCCACCCTTGATCTCACCGTCTTCCGGATACAGAACGCCCGAAATGCCTTTGAGCGTGGTTGATTTCCCGGCCCCGTTGGAACCGAGCAGGGCGACTATGCGACCTTTGCCGACGGCCAATGAGGCCTCTCGCACCGCCTCGATGGTGTTGTCGTAAACGATCTGGACATTGGTGAGATTCAGCATGACAGGCCGCTACTTGCGCTGTGCTGCGGCGACTTAACCATTGAACGGGTTTGCTGGTCGAGCGTAGTGGAGGGGTGCGCCAGGATGGCAGCCGCAGTCGTGCAGACCTTCGGCTCGGATGGGCCGGGTGCATGGGCGCGACCATGGTCTCTGGTTGCCAGGGTGCCGGTCGAGGGGGCAGTTAATTTTCTCAAAGGTTGTCCCGTGTTGGCCGTGTTGGGCAGCGTGCCTGCCATGTGCCTTACCGTTCGGTAGGCGCCATGCCTTGTTTGCATGACGTTAAGCTAACGATAGTTAGGCTGGCGTCAACTCGGGAAATCCCTATGCAGGTGCCATCAAGTCCGGGTGCAAGTGCGGGCCGCAACTTCTGGCCAGGCTCGCTACAGCATGAATGCCGGTGATTCACCCTCGGCGGATTCAAGACTGAAGTGCAACACCTGCCCCCGAGTACGGTCCGCAGATACAAAGCAGCCCACCCAAGCGCAAACGACTACCTCGCAACAAAGGAAAAGGCCGAAGAGCTCAGATACTATTGCTCCGGCCCCATGAATCTTGAACTTTCGTGGATCGTTTGCCTGTGGCAGTCCGTCCACGACTCGCGACTTCAAAGGGCCGGATCAATAGATGGACATGGTGAGCATCCATGTGCGTCCGCCCGAGATTGAAGACCGGCAGTTGCCCGGGCACGGGGAGGGTGACCTGATCAAGGGTGCTGCGAACGCCAGCGCGGTGGGCACCCTGGTGGAGTGCACCAGTCGGGCTGCTCATGCTCATCAAGCTGCACGGGTTCAAGCCCGCCAGCGCGGTCAATGTCCTGCAGGCCTTCTCTGACAAGCTGCTGAGGCTCGCTGAGCCTATGTGCCAGAGCATGACGTACGACCAGTGCCGGGAGAAGGCGATGCACAGGGAACTGAGCCGACGCACGGACATTGCGGTGTACTTCTGTTACCCCCACAGCCCTTGGCAGCGAGGCTCTAACGAGAACTCCAACGAGCTGGTGCGCCAGTACCAGCCCAAGGGCTCGGACCTCTCAGGGTACAGCCAGGAGCAGCTCGATGCGATTGCCGATCAGATCAACAACCCGCCCTGGAAGGGGTAGGGCGCACGATCCCCCTCTGGCAGTCTATCGGGACCTCCTGCTCAATAGCACGCAACACCCACCCTCGTTCATTGAAACCCAGGGTATTGCACTTTAGATTTGAATCACTCTCGGCTACATTCCCGCGTAGTTCGGCCCGCCGCCGCCTTCGGGCGTGAACCAGACGATGTTCTGAGTCGGATCCTTGATGTCGCAGGTCTTGCAGTGCACGCAGTTCTGCGCGTTGATCTGCAGCCGGTCCGAGCCGTCGTCGTTCTTTACGAATTCGTAAACGCCGGCCGGGCAGTAACGGCTCTCGGGGCCGGCGTATTTCGCCAGATTGATCTGCACCGGCACGCTGGCGTCCTTGAGCGTCAGGTGCGCGGGCTGGTTTTCTTCGTGGTTGGTGTTGCTGACGAACACGCTGGAGAGCCGGTCGAAGGTGAGCTTGCCGTCGGGCTTGGGGTAGCTGATCTGCGGCATCTCGGCGGCCGGGCGCAGGCTGGCGTGGTCGGCCTGGGTGCGGTGGATCGTCCAGGGCGGACGCTTGATGCCAAGCCTGGGCAGCAGCCACTGTTCAATGCCGGTCATCAGGGCTCCGACGAGGCTGCCCTTCTTGAACCACTGTTTGAAGTTGCGCGACTGGTCGAGTTCGGTGTGCAGCCAGCTGTTTTTGAACGCAGCGGGGTAGGCGCTGAGTTCGTCGCCGCTGCGTCCGGCGGCCAGGGCTTCAAACGCGGCTTCGGCGGCCAGCATGCCGCTCTTGATGGCGGCGTGGCTGCCTTTGATGCGTGCGGCGTTCAGGTAGCCGGCATCACAGCCGACCAGCGCGCCGCCCGGGAACACGGTCTTGGGCAGGCTGAGCAGGCCACCGGCGGTGATGGCGCGCGCGCCGTAGCCGATGCGCTTGCCACCTTCGATGTGGGCGCGAATGGCGGGGTGGGCCTTCCAGCGCTGCATTTCCTCAAAGGGGCTGAGCCATGGGTTCTTGTAGTCGAGCCCGGTGACGAAGCCCAGCGTGACCTTGTTGCCTTCCAAGTGGTAGAGAAAACCGCCGCCGTAGGTCTGGCTGTCCATCGGCCAGCCGGCCGTGTGCACCACCCGACCAGGTTGGGCGCGGGCCGGGTCGATCTCCCACAGTTCCTTGATGCCGATGGCATGGCTTTGTGGATCGCGGTCTTCGTCGAGCTTATATTTCGTGATGAGCTGTTTGCCCAGATGGCCGCGCGCGCCTTCGGCAAAGATGGTGTATTTGGCATGCAACTCCATGCCGAGCTGGAAGCCGTCGTGCGGCAGGCCGTCCTTGCCAATGCCAAGGTTGCCGGTGGCGACACCCTTTACCGAAGGTAAATTACCGCTCTCCGAACCGTTGTCGTTGTACAGCACCTCGGCGGCTGTGAAGCCGGGGAAGATTTCCACGCCCAGGGCTTCCGCCTGCTCGCCCAGCCACTGGGTCAGGGCGCCCAGGCTGATGACGTAATTGCCCTCGTTGTGGAAGCAGTCGGGCACCAGGAAGTTGGGCGTGCGCCTGGAGCCGGTTTCGCTCAGGAAAAGCACGTCGTCACCGGTGACGGGTTGGTTCAGCGGTGCGCCCAGCTCCTTCCAGTTGGGGAAGAGTTCGTTCAGCGCGATGGGGTCCATGACCGCGCCGGAGAGGATGTGAGCACCGGGCGCGGAGCCTTTCTCCAGCAGCACAACGGAGACGTCCGCGCCCTTTGCTGCCGCGAGCTGCTTGAGGCGGATGGCTGTGGCCAAACCGCCGGGGCCGGCACCCACCACTACCACGTCGTATTCCATCGCCTCGCGCGGGCCGTATTGTTCGAGCAGGGAGGTGGGCTTCATGCGGAGAGAGTCAAAAAGTTGGCGATCCTGGGGCCGAAGTTGACGAAATAAAAAGGGGAGGTCAGGGTCGGCTGTCGACCGGCAGCGGCGGTGCGGTGCGCGGTGCGCCGTCACGTTTGTAGACCATCACCGTGCGTTTGAAGGTGCAGACAATCACGCCGCTCTGGTTATAGCCTTCGGTGCGCACCGTGACGACGCCGACATTGGTTCGCGACCGCGACTCGCGCCTATCCAGTACCGTGGTGCGGGAGTAAATCGTGTCGCCTTCAAACACTGGATGCGGAAGTCGAACTTCGTCCCACCCCAGGTTGGCCATGACGTTTTGCGAGACATCGCTCACCGTCTGCCCCGTCACGAGGGCCAGCGTGAGGCAGGAATTGATGAGCGGACGGCCGAACTCCGTCTGCGCGGCGTAGTGGGCATCGAAGTGCAGCGGAGCCGTGTTTTGCGTCAGCAACGTGAACCAGATGTTGTCGTTCTGGGTCAGGGTGCGGCCGAGGGCATGCCGATACTCGTCGCCGACCTCGAAGTCTTCATAGAACCGGCCGCGCCACCCTTCCTTGACAGTCATTTTTTGATCCTTCGGTGTGTTGTTCAATTTGCGATTTCCAAGATGCAGTCGGTTGGCGTGCCACTGAGCCACGTAGGCGACATGGGGACCATGGTTGTCCGTCTCTTGGCCCGGCCTATTGAAGTTGCCGGCAATGCATTGCGGCTATGCTTTGTCATGCATGAGGATTCCATCGAACACGATCGCTGTGATTTGCCGTGAGAAGTCCTGAAAAGAGCCGCGTTGGGGGTTGTACCATTCAACGGTCCAGTTCAATGCCCCAATCACGAAAAGCCGAATCATGGCCGTGCTGGTGTCCTGGCGCAACTCGCCGCTGGCGAGCGCTGATTCGAACAGCCGATCCCAATAGTCTGCGTAAGCCCGCCGCACGATCCGGTGGCGATTTTTTGCGCCGATCGGGATTTGGCCGTAGATGCGGATGTTGGCTGACGTAAAGTCGCCATAATGCAGCATTCCCCAGAGATGGCCTTCAATGCCAGCGGCGATTCGGTCTCGCCAGGGTGCACTTTCGGGAAGAGCCGCAACACGGGTGCGCACGGCATCGGCGACGATGGTGATACCTTTGTCCAGTACCTCGCCCAGGATCTGCTCTTTCGATTCGAAGTGATAGTAGATGCTGCCGGCTTTGACGCCGGCAGCATCCGCAACCTCGCGCAAAGTAGTTGCCGCATAGCCATGATGCCTGAACAGCCGTGCAGCTTCGAGCAGCACCCGTTCACGTGTAGCGGGGCCATCTGCGTTATCTTTGCTGAGCTTTGCTTCTGTACTTGGCTTCATAATGACCGATAGTTAGATCCAAATAAGCAAATCGTATCAAACTTGGCTTTGGTCGAAGGGGCAGACTCGTGCATTGGCGCGTCGCAAGTAGTTGCTCACTTGCTCCCGTTGGTCCACTGCCTGAAATCAGGCCGGCGTTTTTCCAGGAAAGCGCTCACGCCTTCTTTGGACTCTGCCGTGTCGTAGTACAGGCTCAGCGCTTGAAGTCCCAGGCTGCCGATCCCGCGAATGTGCTCGGTGGATGCATTGAACGAACGTTTCGCGATCGCCAGAGCCGTCGGACTTTTTTCGACAATTTCCTTGCACCAGCGGGCGACTTCGGCGTCGAGCTGGTCGTGGGGCACGACGGTGTTGCACAGACCCATGGCCAAGGCCTCCTGTGCACTGTAGCGGCGGCACATGTACCAGATCTCGCGGGCTTTCTTTTCGCCAACCACATGGCTCAGGTAAGCCGTGCCCCAGCCAGGGTCGACCGAGCCTACTTTCGGGCCGACTTGGCCAAACACGGCCTTTTCCGAGGCAATGGTCATGTCGCACAAGGTGGCCAGGACATTGCCGCCGCCAATGGCGTAACCCTGCACGCGGGCGATCACGGGCTTGGGCACGTCACGAATGGCGCTGTGAAACTCTTCCACCGGGATACCGATGGTGCCCCGGCCGTCGTACTGGCCGGCATGAGCCGACTGATCGCCGCCGGTGCAGAAAGCACGGTCACCCGTCCCGGTGAGCACAATGGCGGCGATTCGCTTGTCCCAGCCTGCTTTCATGAATGCCTGCAGCAGTTCCTCGACGGTCTGGCCGCGAAACGCATTCATCACTTCGGGGCGGTTGATCGCGATGTAGGCCACCGAGTCGAGTTCTTCGTAGAGGATGTCCTTGAATTCCATGGGTTTTCCTTTTTGTCTGTTGTTTCAATGCCGCATGTCTTTCGACCGTGCCCGGGCGTTTACCCAATCATGCTGTAACCACCAGACACTGAAAGAACCTGCCCGGTGACATGGCCCGCAGCCTTCGCTGAAGACAGGAAGACGACGGCATTGGCAATATCCTGCGGCCGTCCCACCTTGCGCAACGGCAGCGCCTTGGCGACTTTTTCCAGTTGCTCCGGCGTGAACATACTGTCGGCATCAATCCACATGCTGCTTCCGCCCACTTCGTCGGTGGTACTGGGGATAGTGACGCCGGGGCATACCACGTTGCAGCGGATGCCGTAACGCCCGTTTTCCTTGGCGATCGTTTTCATGAAACTGTTGATGGCAGCCTTGACGCCGCCATACACCGCTTCACGTGGCTCACCTTGCCGACTGGCATCAGAGCTGATGGAGACGATTGAGCCGGCGTTGCGAGGAACCATGACTTCAAGCGCGGTCTTGGTGCAGTTGAGAACGCCGAGGTAGTTGATGTTGATGATCTTTTGCCACAGATCGGGGGTCGTCTGCGTGAAGAACATCAACTGGTCCCAGCCGACGTTGTTGACGAGGACATCGACGCCGCCGAACTTGTCCGAGGCTGCCTTGAACATGGCTTGCACCTGGTCAAGTTGGGTGACATCGGTCTTGACAACCTGCGCCGACGCCGCGCCGCTCGCCAGCGCGAGTTCTGCCGTCTTTTGCGCCTGACTTTCGTCGATGTCGCCGATGGTGATGTTGGCGCCTTCCGCGGCGAAGCCGAGCACGATGCCGCGGCCAATGTTCGAGCCGCCACCCGTGACGATGACCGATTTTCCTTTTAGTTCGAGATCCATACTGATTGCTCCTTGCGCTTTAGGCGCCACATTGGTGAGGATGAAATTATAACTATCTAACGATAGTTAGATGGCGGGCGAGATTTCCTGTGTTGGATGGTGCGCCTGGCAGCTACCACTGCAATCCACTGTGGCATAGGCTGCCACCTGTCGATTCAAGAGAGGGATGAAAATCCGAGAAACAAGATGGGATGGTTCACTATCAGTGCGCAACGCGCCTGACCGTGAACCATCCCATGGGAAGGCAATTACTGTTTGTTCTTGGCGAACTCGCCAGATTCTTTCTTCACGATGTCCTGGACCACGTCGTCATACGCCGAGAACCAGTCAGTCTGGGGCACCCACTTGGCGCCGTCCCACATGTCGATGCGGGTTTTGCCGCCGCCGCCATGGTCTTTGGCGGTCACCGTCACGGGGGCGATCAGGCCTTCGGCATCAAAGTTTTTCAAGCTTTCCAGTCCGCGCTTCATTTTGTCAGGGTTGAGGGGCCAGCCACTTTGCTTGATGGCTAGGCGAGCGCCTTCGAAAACGCTGGCATAGATGGCCAGACCGGTGTTGTAGTAAACATCGTTGAGATGCTTGCGGTCACCGCTGCCCTTGTTTTTCTCATACAGGTCCTTGATGATCTGCTGCATCAGCGGGTGGCTCTGTCCACCCGTCACGTTGGTGCCGCGCTTGAGACCTTTTGCGTTTTCCAGACCAATGTTGGCAAGGTCAACTTCGTTGAGCCAATTGACGGAAATGTACTTGTCCATCGGGATGCCGTTGCGCTTCATTTCGCGCGAGGCGACGACGTGCATGCCGGCCAGGTTCCAGCTGATCACCCAGTCGGGGTTGTTGCGGCGGATCTGGGACCAAGCGGCGGCCTGGTCATTGCCCGGCATCGGGTTGGGAACCAACTGCAGGTCAAAGTCCTCTTTGGCCGCAAGTGTCTTCAACACGCCGATCGGTTCCTGCCCGAACGGATAGTCGGGGTAGATGAACGAAATCTTCACGCCCTTGAGGTTGTTGTTGGACTTGGTTTTGATGTAGTGGATATTGTTGGCCATTTGACCCCAGTAGGTGGGCCCAATGGGGAAAATCCACTTGAACACATCACCATCGACCGCATCGCCACGACCTACAAAGGATTGCACCATCACATTGCCATCCGCCATGGCGCGCGGCAGAACGGCGCGGGAAACCGGCGTGGACAGGAAATCAAAGGCAACGGCGCCTTCGCGTTTCATCTTTTCGTAGCACTCAATGCCACGCTGCGGCTCGTTGCCATGGTCTTGAACCAGTATCTCGATGGGGTGGCCTTCAATGCCGCCTTTCTGATTCAATATCTTGGCATAGTCATTCGCCGCCTGGGCAATTTGTGGCGTCACAAAGCCGTAGGATTTACTCAGGTCATAACAAAGCGCGAATTTGAGGGGCTGGGCTGGTGCCTGCGCCTGCGCGGACTGCAGACCGGCCAGCGCCAATCCCAGGCCAGCAAGAATGGAAAGCTGTTTGATTTTCATGATGATGTTTCCTGTTTGGTTAGTACGGGGTGAAATGCAGTCTGTAGAAGGCACGCCGTACAGTCGTGCCCGAGGCCTGACCGAGGCGTATCGCTACTGCTTCGACTTGGCGAACTCCGCCGATTCCTTCTTGGCGCTTTCCTGGACTACATCGTCGTATGCGGAGAACCAGCCAGTCTCTGGCACCCACTTCGCGCCATCCCACATGTCGATGCGCGTCTTGCCGCCGCCGCCATGGTCCTTGGCCGTCACAGTTACTGGGGCGATGAGGCCGTTAGCGTCGAAGTTGCGCAGGCTCTCCAGCCCGCGCTTCATCTTGTCGGATGTCAGAGGCCAGCCATACTGCTTGATTGCCAGACGCGCGCCTTCGAAAACAGGAGCGTAGGTGGCCAGCCCAGTGTTGTAGAAGATGTCATTGGTATGCTTGCGGTCGCCGTTGCCCTTTCCCTTGTCATACAGATCCTTCAGGATCTGCTGGATCAGCGGGTGCTCCTGACCGCCCACCACATTAGTGCCGCGCTTGATGCCCTTGGCTGCGTCGGCGCCAATGTTCGCGATGTCCACTTCGTTGAACCAATTGACGGCGATGTACTTGTCCATCGGCATGGCGTTGCGTTTCATTTCGCGCGAGGCAACAACGTGCATGTTGCCCAGATTCCAGCTGATGACCCAATCGGGGTTGAAGCGGCGGATCTGGGACCACGCCCCTGACTGATTGTTACCAGGCAGCGGGTTCGGGAACAATTGGAGGTCGAAGCCTTCCTTTGCCGCGAGTGTCTTCAACACGCCGATGGGCTCCAACCCAAACGCGGTGTCCAGGTAAAAGAATGCGATCTTCACCCCCTTCAGGTTGTTGTTCGACTTGGACTTGATGTACTGGATGTTATTGGCTGCTTGGCTCCAATAGGTGGGCCCGATCGGGAATATCCACTTGAACACATCGCCGTCGACTGCATCGCTGCGGCCAGTAAAGGATGAAATCATCACATTGTTGTCCTGCATTGCGCGCGGCAGCAGCGCGCGCCCGACCGGCGTGGAAAAGAAGTCGAAGGTGATCGCACCCTCGCGCTTCATCTTTTCATAGCACTCGATGCCCCGCTGCGGTTCGTTGCCATGGTCTTGAACCAGAATCTCGACCGGATGGCCTTCGATGCCGCCTTTCTGGTTGAGTATCTGCGCATAGTCGCGCGCGGCCTGGGCAACTTGCGGTACGGCGAAGGCGTAAACCTTGCTCAGGTCGTAACATAGCGCAAATTTAATCGGTTCGGTCTGGGCCTGGGCCAGCGCGGGCTGGACGTTGGACATCGCCATCCCCACGCCAGCAAGAATTGAAAGCAGTTTGATTTTCATGGTGATGTCTCCTGTTTAGCTAGCACGGGGTGAAATGCAGTCTGTAGTAGGCATGCCGGTCGTGCCCAAGACTTAATGCGAGAGCTCGACGCGATGTGGAGGTGTCCATGCTACGAGAAACTAGTTTCAGGTGAGCCAGCGTTTGCGCCGACTATAGTGTTTGATGTCATGGAAGCTTCGCCCTTCGGTGCCTCCTAGATAGAACTCCTGGATGTCCGGGTTTTTCTTCATGGCTTCTGCGCTGTCATGCATCACCACGCGTCCGTTCTCGATCAGATAGCCATGCGAGACGACCTCTAAAGCTGCAATTGCGTTTTGTTCCACCAGCAGAACGGACAGGCCTTCTTCCTTGTTGATGCGCCGAACAATGTCGAAAATCTCGGCCACCAGAAAAGGCGCGAGACCAAGACTCGGCTCGTCAAGCATCAGCAGCTTGGGTTGCGTCATCAAGGCACGGCCAATGGCCAGCATCTGCTGCTCGCCGCCTGACAGGTAGCCGGACTGCGCGGTGCGCCGCTGATGCAAGCGCGGGAAGTAGCTGTAAACCATATCCTTGTTACGCAGCATGTCTTGGCGGGTGCCACGAACAGCCGAGGCCGCCACCAGGTTTTCGTCAGGCGTCATGTGTTCGAACACACGCCGCCCTTCCAGCACATGCACGATACCGAGCTTGACGCGCTCCTGCGGCGCCAGTGCATCGATGTTCTGACCCAGGAATTGCACCTCACCGCGGGTTACCAGGCCGCGCTCAGGGCGCAGCAGGCCACTGATCGACTTCAGCGTCGTGCTTTTGCCAGCGCCGTTGGCGCCCAGCAGTGCCACCATGGCGCCTTGCGGCACATCGATCGAAACGCCCTTGATGGCGAGCGATACATGATCGTAGAT
The DNA here is from genome assembly GCA_001724785.1 of Acidovorax sp. SCN 68-22. GTDB lineage: Bacteria > Pseudomonadota > Gammaproteobacteria > Burkholderiales > Burkholderiaceae_C > Simplicispira. Next base: position 14,973 of record MEDL01000193.1, read on the forward strand.
GACCTCGACATTGTTCAGTGACAATATCAAGGCAGGTTCCGCAGACTGGTTTTGCATCAGCGTTGGGGTGGAAGTCAAGTTGTCAGTCGCCATGATGTCGTTTTTACTTTCGGGCGTAGCCGAAGGGCCAGACCAGCAGGTAGTTGCGCAGATTGGTGTACATCTTGCCCAGCCCCATAGGCTCAACCAGCAGGAAAATAATGATCAGCGCGCCATAAACCGCATGTGGAATGTGGGCCAGCGTTTCGATCCCGAGCGAGATGCCCAGGAGCTGCGCCAGCCAGCCGATCAGACTGTTCATCAGGCCGGGCATCAACAGAATGAAGGCGGCCCCAAAATAGCTGCCGATGATGCTGCCCAGTCCGCCGACGATCACCATGGCCAGCAACTCGATGGAGACATTGACGGCAAATTGCTCCGGTGTGGCTGCTCGGTAGAAGGTGAAGATCAGGATGGCGCCGCTGATGCCGCCAACGAAGGACGAGGTGGCGAACGCCACCAGCTTGTAATACAGGCTGTGCACGCCAATGACCGCCGCAGCGAAGTCCTTTTCACGCACCGCAATGAGCGCGCGGCCAAGCCCGGTGCGGCGCAAGTTGAGCATGAACACGGTGACGATCAGGCACCAGCCCAGCGCCACGTAATAGAGTCCGGTATCCGAGGTGATGGCCTGGCCGAGCAGGTTGATGTCAGGTGCCTGCAGTGTGGCCTGGGTGCCGCCGCTGATGGCCGGCACGTGGGAGATCACCCAGTCCATCACGAACTGCAGGGCCAGCGTGCTGAGCGCCAGATACAGGCCTTTCACGCGCAGCGCCGCGAAAGCGAAAACGATGCCGATCACAGCGGCCATCACGCCGCCGAGCACCATCGCGATCTCCCAGGGAATGCCGTTGCGTACGCCGTGCACCGCCGTGTAGGCGCCGATGCCCATGATGGCGGCATAGCCGAAGTGGAACTGTCCGGTCCAGCCCAGGATCAGGTTCAAGCCGAGCACGGCCGCAGTCCACACCAGCCACGGTAACAACTGGGTGCTGAGGACGAGCGTGCTCATGGTGAATGGCGCAGTTAACGCAAAGGCCAGCAACAAGCCGATCATCCAGCGATCCGCGGGGAGCGGAAAAAGCGAGCGCGCGTTGGCGTAATTGGTATGGAAAATTCCTGATTGACGAAATAGCATGACCTTCAGATCCTTTCAATGTCGTGGCGCCCGAACAGGCCATGCGGCCGAATCAGGATGGTCAGAATCAGTATTGTGGCAACCACCAGGTCGCGGCTACCACCGCCAACCAAGGGGTCGAGATAGCCAGATGCAACGCCTTCAAGAAGGCCCAGCAGCAAGCCGGCCAGAATGGCGCCGCCGATGCTGTCAAGACCGCCCAAAACTGCGACGGTCAAGCCCTTGAGCAAAAGCAGCGCCAGCGCCTGGCTGACCCCTTGAACCGAGCCCCACAACACGCCGGCCGTGGTGGCCAGAACCGAGGACATGGCCCAGGAAAACGCCACCCCGCGTTCAACCGAAATACCGATCGACCACGATGCGATGTAATCGTCGGAGATGGCGCGCAGAACAATGCCCCTGCGCGTGCGAAAGAAGAACATCAAGACCAAAAACAGCGCGATGGCCACCACGGCGCCCACCACATAAGCCCGACTGAGCAGCACCGGCCCCAGAAACAGCGGGTCGTCGCTGATGCCAATGGACAGCGGAAGGCCAGAGCCGCCCCAGATGGCCATTGTTGTCGCGCGTATAAAGATGTCCAGCCCCAGTGTCATCATCAGGATCATGATGATGGGGCGGCCCGCCAGCCGGCGCAACGCCACCCGCTCGATGCCCATTCCGACAAAGAACATCGTTCCCATGGCCAGCGGGATGGCGATCCACATCGACACGCCCAATCCATTGGCGATGGCCAGCACGACATAGGCACCCAGCATGGTCATCGCACCTTGCGCCAGGTTAGGCACCGAGGATGACTTGTAGATGATCACGATGCCCATGGCGACCAGTGAATACATGAGCCCCGACAGCGCGCCATTGATGGCCACTTCGGCAAACAGTGAAAAATCCATAAATTAAATCTCCTGCACCGAGAGTTGGCGCTCGATGGTGCCGACTTCACCGGATTCATACGTGATCTGCGCCTTCATCGTGACCGTCTGCTGGCCGCCGTAGATCGCATCTATGATGGGCGCATAACGCTCCTCGACCACGTTGCGGCGCAGCTTGCGGGTTCGCGTGACCTCTCCGTCGTCTGGGTCGAACTCCTTGTGTAAGGACACGAAGTGATGCAGTTTCAACCCGTCTGGCAGGATGCTGTTGACGCGCTTGACCGCTGCCGTGACCAGTTCGATCACCTCGGGTTTTTGCGACAGGTCGGCATAGGACATGTAGGAAATGCCCCGTACCTCAGCCCAATGGCCCACCGGCTCCATGTCGATGCAGATGATGGCCGCCAGCGTGTCGCGGCCGCTCCCGAGCACGGCCACATCCTTGATGTACGGACTGAATTTGAGGCGGTTCTCAATGTAGTTCGGAATGTAGCGTTCGCCTTTGGAGGTATACACCACCTCCGACAACCGTCCGAGCACCACCATGTGTCCATCAGGCTCGATATAACCTGCATCGCCCGTGTGCAGCCAGCCGTCCTCAAGTGCTTCACGGGTGGCATTTTCAAGTTTGTAGTAACCGGAAAACACGCTCCCGGAGCGAATCAAGACCTCTCCGTTGTCGCCGATCTTGACTTCCACACCGGGCAGCGGTTTGCCGACCGTGTGCAGGCGTACTTCTTCGGTGTCCTGCAAGGCAGTGAAGGCGCTGCTTTCAGTTTGACCATAAAACTGTCGCAATTTCACGCCCAGTGCGCGGTAAAAAACAAAAGTGTCTTCGCCAATGGCCTCGCCGCCGGTGAAAGCACCTCGCAGGCGGGTGAGGCCCAACTGGTCCTTGATCGGTCCGAAGATCAACCACTCTCCCAGTTGCCGCTTCAGACGCTCTGTCAGGCTGGGCTGTTTTCCCTCGAGCTTGCGTCGTTCGGACGCCAGCGCCGAGTTCATGAAAACATCGTAGAGCCATTTCTTGAGCGGCGTCGAATCCTCCATGCGAACCTGGATGGTGGTCAGCATGTTGTCCCAGCTGCGGGGTGCCGCCAGATAGAAAGTGGGAGCCACCTCGCGCAGGTCGTGCAGCACCGTTTCCTGGCGTTCGGGGATATTGATGGTGAAGTGCAGCGCAACACCGGCGCCGACCGTGATGGCAAAGTCGCCCACCCAGGCCATGGGCAGATAGGCGAGGATGGTCTCGCCAAATGTGAAGGCGCCCCCGCGATGGGCGTTGCGCACCCCCGCGAGGAAATTGCGGTGGCTCAGTACCACGCCCTTCGGCTTGCCCGTGGTCCCCGACGAGTGCACGAACACCGCCGGTCCGTCGGGCAGCGCCCGTTCGATCAAGGCATTTCGCAGTTTCGGCTCGGCACGCAAGCGATCTGCACCGATGGCCTGCAACTTTTCCCACGAAATCAGTCCGGGATTCGAATAGTTGGTCAAGCCGCGTGGCTCGTCGTAAATGATGTTCTTGATCGTTGCACCCTGATCGCCCAGATCAAGCACCTTGTCGACTTGCTCCTGGTCTTCTGCCAGGACAAAGCGGACATGCGTCTCATGCATGAAGTGACGGATTTCGTCGGGTGTTGCAGTAGAGTAGACGGGCATCGCGTAGCCGCCCAGCACGCCGGCCGCGAGCATGCCCATGTAGAGCCGGGGTCGGTTGTCGCCCAGGACCAGCAAGGCATCCTCTGCGCTAAAACCCAGGCTTTCCATGCCGGCCGCGCAGGCGAGCGTGGTATCCAGCATCTGCGACCAGGTGGTCTCCTGCCATATTCCCAGGTGCTTTTCGCGCATGGCCACGCGATTGCCCAGCAACTCGGCGTTGCGAGCCAGAATGTGGATGAGGGTGGTGTCGGTGCCCATATCCCATGTGGTGTTGCTGCCCTCGGCAGCATTGGTTTCAGTGCTTTGCATGCGCACCCCCCAGGTAGGCCTTGATCACACGTTCATCCTTCATCACGTCGGCAGGAATACCGGTTCCGATGGTTTCACCATAGCTGAGCACCATCATGCGGTCGCAGATGCCGGTGATCACATCCATGTGGTGCTCGATCAGCAGCACAGTGACATTGCGCTCGGCACGCGCATCGAGGATAAAACGGGCCATGTATTCCTTTTCCTCCTGGTTCATGCCAGCCATCGGTTCGTCGAGAACCAGAAAGCTGGGTTCGGCCACCAACGCGCGTGCCAGTTCGACGCGCTTTTTCAGTCCGATCGGAATGCTGTCCACCAGCTCGTCGCGCACGCTCTGCAGCTGCAGGAAATCGATAATCTCTTCGACCTTGAGCCGGCTCGCCATCTCATCCTTGCGACCCAGCCACCAGTAGAGGGCGGTTTTTGCCACGCCGGGCTTCATGTGGATGTGACGCCCCAGCAGGATGTTGTCAAGCACGCTCATGCCGTTGAAGAGCGCCAGGTTCTGGAACGTGCGCGCGACGCCCAGAGCTGCGACCTTGTGCGGCGCCATGCCGGTGATGTCGCGGCCATTGAGCCATATGCTGCCGACTTGGGGTGGAAAGAAGCCGGTGATGGCGTTGGTCATGGTCGTCTTGCCGCTGCCGTTGGGGCCAACCAAGCCGAAGATCTCTCCACGCTCAATGCGCAAATTGGCATCCTTCAACGCGACGAGGCCGCCGAATCGCCGCTCCAGCCCTCGGCATTCGAGGGCGGGCACTGCCGCCGCGTTGCTGGCTTTCATCGGAGTTGGCCGCTGCTCTTTGGTATTGATGGTGTTTATCACTGAGGGTGCCTATGACATAGCACGGTCGACCAACTGCCTGTGCACAGCTTGCCGATCCGATTTTCTGTTCTGCATAAAAGTTTTTCATTGTTGCACCTAACATTAGTTAGGTATATGGGGTTTGCCCTAATCTCTGGCACGCGGAGTTCATGTCGCAACGTGTTCTACGATGCTTCCCCGTGCGATCAGGGCATCAATGGTGGCGGCGCCGTAGCCGTGCTCCGTCAGCAGCTCACGTGTATGTTGGCCGAAGCGCGGCGGCGCGCTGTGGGCGCGCCCCGGTGTGCGTGACAGCTTGACCGGGATGCCGATGCCAGGCACACCCTCGACCTGCACCACCATGTCCCGATGCAGGGTGTGGGGGTCCGTCAATACCTGCGGAATGGCCCTGACGGCGCCGGCCGGAATACCGGCGGCCAGTAGGTCACGGCACAGCTGTTCGCCATCCACCTCTTGCAACTGCGCCTCTAGCAAGGCACGCAGTTCGTCGCGATGGCGAAAACGCTCGGCGTTGGTGGCAAAGCGCGGCTCACTGGCCATGTCGTGATGGCCGAGGAACTCGCACAGTTTTTTCCACTGCCCGTTGTTGCCGATGCCCAGGAAGACCTCGCAGGTCCGGGTCGGAAACTTGTCGTAGGGCACGATGTTGGAGTGCGCATTGCCGCTGAGCCTGGGTGTCTGGCCCGACTGCAACCAGTTTGCACTTTGCGGATGCAGCAGCGACACGGCGGTGTCGTACAGCGTGGCCTCGACGAACTGCCCTCGCCCGGAGCGCTGCCGCTCGATCACCGCCAGTAGCACGCCTATCACGGCCGACAGGCCGGTGGTGATGTCGACCACCGGGACACCGACCCGCAGCGGGCCGGTGTCCGGCGTGCCGTTGACGCTCATCAGGCCGCCCAGTGCCTGTGCCACCGCGTCGTAGCCAGGCGCGCCGCCGAGCGGCCCATCGGCGCCGAAGCCGCTGACCCGGCAGTGGATCAGGCGCGGGAAGCGCTCGCGCAGCGTTTGTTCATAGCCGATGCCCCAGCGCTCCAGCGTGCCGATCTTGAAGTTCTCGATCAGCACGTCGGCGTCCGCCAGCAGCTTGAGAACGATCTCGCGCCCTTCGGGCTTGGACAGGTCGATCACGATGTCGCGCTTGTTGCGGTTCAGGCCGTTGTAGTAGGCCGCCGTGCCGTCGTCGGCAAAGGGTGGGCCCCAGGCGCGGGTCTCGTCGCCAGCGGGCGGCTCGACCTTGATGACCTGCGCGCCGTGGTCGGCCAAAATCTGTCCACAGTACGGGCCACCGAGCACGCGTGAGAGGTCAATCACCTTCAGGCCGGCCAGGGCACCAAAGGCGGGCAGGGGAGCGCTGTTACCCATGGTGGCCTGTCAATAGGAGCGCGGCAGGCCCATCACATGCTCCGCGATGTAGTTCAACACCAGCTCGCGGTTCAACGGAGCCGTGCGCAGCAGCCGCACCAGACCGTACAAGTCGTAAATGCCGTATTCCTTGGTGAAACCGTTGCCGCCATGGGTCTGGATGGCCGCGTCAACGGCATGGATGCCGGCTTCGGCACCCGCGTACTTGGCGATGTTGGCAAACTCCCCGGCAGGCAGACCCTGGTCGAAGGCCCAGGCGGCCTTGAGCGCCATCAGCGAGGCCATCTCGATCTCGCTGCGGGCTATCGCGAGCGGGTGCTGAACGCCCTGGTAGGCGCCGATGGGGGTGTTGTTGAACACCTTGCGGTCGTTGGCGTAGGCCACCGCCTTCTTCAAGGCGAAGCGCCCGACACCGGTACACAAGCCAGAGAGGATGATGCGCTCGGGGTTGAGCGTGTCGAACAGGATGTTGAAGCCTTTGCCGACTTCGCCCAGCACATCGGCCTCGGTGAGCTCCACGTTGTCGAAGAACAGTTGCCATTGTGTTTCGGGCACCGGGAAGGCAACTTCAATCAGCGTCTTGCTGATGCCTTTTTTCTTCATGTCGACCATGAAGATGGTGAAGCCGTCGGTTTTCTTTTTCACGTCAGCGCGCGCTGTGGTGCGGGTCACGACCATGGCGTAGTCGGCGCAGTTGGCGTCGGTGATGAAGACCTTCTGGCCGTTGAGCTTGAAGCCGCCCTTGCCGTCGGACTTGGCGATGCTGGTGATCTCGATCGAGTTCGAGCCGGCGTTCGGTTCGGTGATGGCGAAGCAGAACTTGATGTCGCCGGTGCAGCCGCCCGGCAGAAAGCGGCGCTTCATGTCCTCGCTGGCGTGCTTGGCCAGCAGACCCATGGTCATGGTCGGTCCGACCACCAGGTTCAGCAGCGGAATGCCGTTGTTGGCCAGTCCCTCCATGAACAGCAGCATCTCGGTCATGCCCTGGCCGGCACCGCCATAGGCTTCGGGCACCATGATGCCGAGAAAACCGTCGTTGGTGATCTGCTCGTACAACTCGGTGGGGCGTTCGTTCTTGTTGGCGTAGCCGCGCCAGTAATTGTGGTCGAACTGCTTCGAGATACGGTCGCCGTACTCGTAGATCATCCGTTGTTCTTGGGTCAGCGCGAAATCCATGGGGTGTTCTCCTGTGTACTTGGGAAATTCAGGCTCCTTCCCCGAGAGGGAGAAGGAGCGAACTCAATCAGTTCTGGGCCGAGGGGAACTCGGGCGCGCGCTTCTCGCGCACCGAGGCCACGCCCTCCTTGGCGTCTTCGCCCAGGAAGCACAGCATTTCCATCGCCAGCGAGCTCTCGAAGATCGGGCGCGCCACGTTCATCCAGCCGTTGAGCGAGCGCTTGGTGAAGCGGATCGCCTGCTGGCTGCCATTGGCCAGTTTGTTGGCCACGGCCATGGCCTTGTCCATCAGCTCGGCGCGCGGCACGCACAGGCTGACCAGACCGATGCGCTCGGCTTCCTTGCCGTTCACGAACTCGGCCGTCATCAGGTAGTACTTGGCCTTGGCCATGCCGCACAGCAGCGGCCACAGAATGGCTGCGTGGTCGCCGGCGGCGACGCCGATCTTGACATGGCCGTCGGTAATCTTGGCCTCCTCGGCCATGATGCTGATGTCGGCCAGGAAGGCGACTGCCAGACCGGCACCGACGGCCACGCCGTTGATGGCCGAGATGATGGGCTTGTCGCAGGCCATCATGTTGTAGACCACGTCCGAAGCCTCGGTCATGGTGTTGGCGATTTCCTTCGGGTTGCCGACCATGCCGGCCACCCATTCCAGGTCGCCGCCGGCCGAGAAGGCCTGGTCGCCCGCGCCGGTGATGACCGCCACCTTGGTCTTGGCATCGTCAGTGACCACGCCCCAGATCTTGGTCAGCTCCCAGTGCAGCCGGCCATTGGTGGCATTCATGACCTCGGGGCGGTTGATGGTGATGACCAGCACGCCGTTGGGCTTGTGGTCGAACTTGAGGAATTGAAAGTCAGCGTAGTTCATGTTGAGGCTCCTTGAAAAAAATTGAAAACGAAAACGAAAATGAAAGGCAAAGGACGGTCAGCGCAGCTCGGCGCGTCCGTTGTTCAGCACGACGATGTCGCGTTCGACGGCGCGGGCGCGAAAGGAAACGACCTTGCCATCCACCCAGAGCTCGGTGCGTATCGTTTCGCCGGGGTAAACGGGTGACGAAAAACGCACATCCAGCGACTGCAGGGCGCTCGGGTCGCCGCCGCAGACGCGCTGGGTGAGTGCCCAGCCGGCGATGCCGTAGGTGGCCAGGCCGTGCAGGATGGGCTGCTTGAAACCAGCGGCGCTTGCCACCGCGGGTTCGGCGTGCAGCGGGTTGTAGTCGCCCGAGAGGCGGTAGATCAGCGCGGCACGCGGCTGGGTGGCGAAATCGTCGCTGTGATCAGGCGCGCGCGTGGGCAGCTCATGCACGGTTTTGACCGGCCCGGCCGGGCCGCCAAAGCCACCGTCGGCGCGGCAGAAGGTGGTCGAGGTCAGCGTGGCCAGCAGTTCGCCGCTGGTGGCGTCCGTCACCGTGCGCTCGGTGTAGATCAGAGCCCCCTTGTCCGGCCCCTTGTCGATGATCTGGCTCACCCGCGTGCGCCCGATCACTTCACCCTCGGGCGGCACCGGCCGGTGCAGGCGCAAGCCCTGTTCGCCATGCACCAGCCGCACCCAGTCAACGCCGGTGGCCGGGTCCTTGAGCCACATGCCGGGATAGCCCAGCACCACCGGCAGAGTGGGCAGCGCCAGCAGGTTCTTTTCATAGACAAAGCGCAGCTCGGTCTCGTTGGTCGGGTCGGTGCCCAGGCCCACGCCCAATGCGTAGAGCATGGTGTCGCGCTGGGTGTAGCGATGGCGAACGTCCTCGAACGGCCATGCCATCAGTTTCTCGTAGTTGATCGCCATGGCAGATGACGTCAGACGGGATCCCAGGAGAACACGATGTTCGAGCTCTCCAGCGGATAGAAGTTCTGCTTCATGGCGGGCAACACGCGCTCGGCGATGGTCTCGGGTGTCCAGCCCTCGGCGGTGTGCATGCCGCGGATCGGGCGCGACTGGCTCATGAGGAAAATCTCGTTGCCGCGCACGGCGAAGATCTGGGCCGTGACGTCGGCTGCAGCATCGCTGGCCAGGAAGGTGGCCATGGGCGCAATCTGCTCGGTACCGAGTTTTTTCAGTTTTTCCACGCGTGCCTGTTGCTCGGGTGTGTCGGTGGGGATGGCGCCGATCATGCGGCTCCAGGCGAACGGCGAGATGCAGTTGGAACGCACGTTGTAGCGTTGCATGTCGCCGGCGATGTGGCGCGACATGGCCACGATGCCCAGCTTGGCAGCGGCGTAGTTGGCCTGGCCCAGATTGCCGATCAGGCCGGACGTGGAAGTCATGTGCACATAGGCGCCCGACTTCTGCGTCTTGAAATGTGGCGCGGCGGCGCGCGAGGTGAAGAAGCTGCCGTTGAGGTGCACGTCGATGACGGCGCTCCACTCCTCGGGCGACATGTTGAAGAACAAGCGGTCGCGCAGGATGCCGGCGTTGTTGACGACGATGTCGATGCGCCCGAAGGTGTCGGCCGCGCATTCGATGATGCGGTTGGCCGTGGGCCAGGTCGAGACGCTGTCGGTGCTGAGAATGGCCTGGCCGCCAGCGGCCTTGATCTCGTTGACCACCTGCTGGCCGTGGCTGGCGTCATTGCCTTCGCCGCCGACCGAGGCGCCGATGTCGTTGACCACCACCTTGGCGCCTTGCGCCGCCATCATCAGTGCGATGTCGCGGCCGATGCCCCGGCCCGCGCCGGTGACCACGGCGACTTTGTCTTGCAGCATGATGCCTTTGTTCATGAAATGACTCCTGGTTGTTGATGTAAAAAAATCAGACGGTGGCGGCCGTGCCCAGCAGGGCCGTCACCTGGCTTGAGAGAACGCCGCCGTTGCCGTGGCACAGGGCGATCTGCGCATTTGGCACCTGGCGCGCGCCGGCCTCGGCGCGCAGTTGCTGCACCGCTTCGATTAGCAGGAACATGCCGTACATGCCCGGGTGACAACACGACAGGCCGCCACCATTGGTGTTGACCGGCAATGCGCCGCCCGGCGCGATGCGCCCGTTGCGCACGAAAGCGCCGCCTTCGCCCTTGGCGCAAAAGCCCAGGTCTTCGAGGAACAGCAGCGTGTTGATGGTGAAGGCGTCGTACAACTCCAGCACGTCCACGTCCTTCGGTGCCAGTCCGGCCATGGCGAAGGCGCGCGGCCCCGACTCGGCGGCGGCGGTGACCGTCAGGTCGGGCATGGAGCCGATCTGGCGGTGCCAGGTGGCGGCGGCCGCGCCCAGCACATAGACCGGTGGCTTGGGAAAGTCTTTCGCCCGCTCGCTGCGCACCAGCACCAGGGCGCCGCCGCCGTCGGTGACCAGGCAGCAATCGAGCACCGACAGCGGATCACTCACCAGCCGCGAAGCCAGCACCTGTTCGATGCTGAGCGGATCGCGCGCATGGGCCAGCGGATTGAGTTGCGCCCACTGGCGCGCCGCCACCGCGATGTGCGCCAGGTCCTCGCGCGTGGTGCCGTACTGGTGCATGTGGCGTGCTGCGGCCAGGGCGTAGCTGGAGATCGGGTAGCGCGGCTCGTAGGGCGCTTCGTACAAGGGCGTTTCGGCCATCGACTTGAGCTTGCCAAAGCCGGAGCCCTGGTTGCTGCCGTAGCAGATCAGCGCTACCTCGCACTGGCCGGTGTGCAACGCCATGGCAGCGGTGAGAAGGTGGCCCACATAAGACGAGCCGCCGACCATGGTGGATTCGCAAAACTTGGGATGGATGCCCAGATATTCGGCCACCGACAAACCGGCGAGGAAGTGGTAGGACGAGCCGGTGAACAGGCCATCGACATCGGACAGCTTCAAGCCGGCATCGGCCAGCGCGCCGTGCACCGCTTCGCCCAGAATTTCGAGCGCGCTGCGACCGGGGGTCATGGGCACGCCGCCCAGGCTGGCACCCACGATGGCGGCCGCGCCGCGCAGGGGAGATGTGGTGCTCATGGAGGACCTTCGTGCTGCGCACTGCGGTGCGAGCTTGCTTGGGAACGGCCCGACGCGGCGCTCATGGTGTGGCGCCCGCGGGGAAGAAGACCAGCAACTTGCCCTTGGCCGGATCGTCGATCACGCGCGCCTGCACGCGCATGCCGATGCGCACCTGGTCAGGCGCAATGCCATCGATGCGCGACATCAGCCGCGGCCCTTCGGCCAGGTCCACCAGCGCCACGTTGTAGTCGCCACCGGCTTGCGGCTTGCGGCGCACCGTGGTGCTGGAATAGACGCAGCCGACCCCGCTGGGTTCAATCCAGTCGAGCTGGGCCGAGCCGCAATGGGTGCACAGCGCGCGCGGA
>MEDL01000194.1 GCA_001724785.1 Acidovorax sp. SCN 68-22
TCATCTACGGAGACACCGACTCCATCTTCATCTGGCTCAAACGCACCTATCCCAACGCGGAGGCGCATGCCATTGCAGCCGGCCTGGTGCAGGAGATCAACGCTTGGTGGACCCGCAAGCTGCAAGAAGAGCAGCAATTGGAGAACTTCCTCGAAATCGAGTTCGACACCCACTACGCCAAATTCTTCATGCCCACCATCCGGGGATCGGATGTCGGCAGCAAGAAGCGCTACGCCGGCCTGAGCATCGATGAAGAAGGTCGGGAGAAGATGGTCTATCGCGGGCTGGAGATGGCCCGCAGCGACTGGACCCCGTTGGCACGCCAGTTCCAGGAGGGCTTGCTGTCACGCATCTTCCACGGAGAGCCCTACCGGGCGTTCGTGGCTGACTATGCGCGGTCGATGCTGGAAGGCCAGATGGATACGCTGCTCGTCTACCGCAAACGCCTGCGCCACCGGCTCGATGCCTACGAGGTCAATGTGCCGCCCCAGGTGCGCGCAGCACGCATCGCTGATGCACACAACGTGAAGTTGAACCGTCCCCAGCAGTACCAGCGTGGAGGTTGGATCGAGTACGTGATGACGCAAAGCGGCCCCGAACCGCTGGAGGCCCGGCATTCGCGCATTGACTATGAGCACTACCTCGTTAAGCAACTCCAGCCCATCGCCGATGCGATTCTGCAGCCGTTGGGCGACAGCTTTGTGGCGTTGACGAGTGCGCAGAAGACGCTATTCTAGGGGCGCCTACACCCGTCAGCCGCATTCACGGCTGACGGGGTGATGGGAGAGGAGTTCCTTATTTGCGACAGTGGGTGATTAATGCCCTGCGGCCATTGCACCTCAGTCTCTTTTCAGAGTCAGTCTATTAGCCCCTGCTAACGCCATACCCGTGGTGCCCCGCCCCATACTGCTTCGTCCTTGCCTTGCACAGATAACTGGCCCGATGAAAGAGCGCAGCAAATGACTCGGGATCATCGCGCTGGATCATGTACGAAGGATTCTCCGGAAAGTGCACCAGGGTCTTGGCCCTCTCCACGCTTTCGCCCAAAGCACTGGCCCAGGCCTCCCATACTCGATGGGCCATGTTCGCTGCCGATGACTGGTAGTTGCCCAGCCAGTTGAAAGCATCCCCATTCAGGAGGAACAAGACATGGTAGTGAACCCTCCCGCATTCACCAACTTCCCTGACCCAGAAGTAACGCACACTGGTTCCATGAGTGTAGGAGCCTGTCTTGGAAGCCACCGCACGGTTATGCCGAATCTTGGCCTTGAATGATTCGATGAACCTGGACACGACAGAGTTGCAGAACTCATCGTGACGCCCCCCGGTTTCGGCAGGAAAGTGCAGATCCACCCTGAAGGCAAAAACTCTTCGATACTGATGAATTGCCTTGTCAAGCACCCCATGCAATGCCCGAAGATACTCCTCAATCATGGGGTAGTGCCCATTCATCACGGGCAGCGACTGGTACACCCCATCACTGTACAGGCGATGATTCTTGTTTATCTCAAAATCACTGTAAAACACGTTCACCTCACACAAGTGCCCCCTTGGCTGCATGGTGGTCGATGTATGTGCTGTGCCTGGATGTTTTACCGGTATAGATTGCCCATAGCTCTACACCTATCTATCCTATCTATACTACCAATACCGAGGCAAGAACAGTCCAGAACAACAGCAACATCGGCACGCCGAAATAGGCAATCCCTGGGGTTATTGATAAAAACCAATGGCCAATCTGCTCTGGAAAAATGGGATTCGGCTTAAGAAGCCCGCGATTCCATTTTCTGGCGCAGCCACTGATCCACCTCCTCCTGGATCCAGCCGACCGATTTGATACCGAGCTTTATGGGTTTTGGGAAGAGGCCCTTGCTCATGTAAAGATACAACGTGGACCGTGGCAGTCCCGTCAATTCACTCACTGCAGGTAGTCGCAAGATACGCATGGCATTCACTCGTTGGTAGTTTGTCCAACGTATGCGTCAAATGCACTTTTTTTAATTTCGGGGGACTATTGCCAGAGTCCGTGAAAACTGCCGCCCTGCACACAGATCGCTGACCTTTCGCTGCTTAAGTCACTAGAGGGTCGTTTTCCATCGCCCCTGACCGTGGATAAAGACTCAGCCGGATGACGCTTCGGCATGGCCGGTAAGACATGGACCAAATGTCACGCTTGAACCTGGCGCATGCACACACCTGCCTCACACCAGCGCACCGGTGATGCTGCGGTGGTTTTGTTCGCGGTGCAGTGATGACCAGCCCGTCAGCTTGGCGCTGACATATCCCTTAGCCACCAGCAGTCACCTTTGCCGACCAGCAACCGTCAACACTCCGCCTTGGGTTCTGGGCCCCATTGGAGCGGCGGTAGTCAAGTGCTGAACGGGTCGATCGCATCAGAACATCTCTGATGGCATGAGAGTTCTGTGGTGTTGACTTATCATGGGACCGGGTCATGCAGCAGACCTGTGCTTGCATTGGATGACATAGGTCCGCCCCTAGGAGAAAAGACCTACAATTCGACTACACGACTACTAGAAGGCAACTAGATTCAGTCATTCGACTATCTATTTTTTTACTACTTGACGACTTATGCCTTACCTTACAGATCTTGTCGCCAATTTTCTGTTGAAAGTGCGCGGGCTTGCAGACTGTGGGTTTCACCCGCCGGTTTTCTTGTGTCGTGCATGGATGGCTTCAATGGTGCCGAGACCTTATCGGCGACACCACCCGCCTAAGCGGATCGGAGTCCTTACGTGAGGTGTCCCCATGCCTGACGGTCAGCTTGTTGTGGGGAAAACATCCCCTGCACCTCACCAAGGACATACAAATGTTCGGATTGCAGACACCCCAGTACTACAACCGAATGGTCTCCAGCTGGCAATGCTGCGTAGCTCGCGTGGACTCACGCTGCTGAGGTCCACCCACGTGGAACTTTCTTTAAGCGGGCCAAGCGCCTCATCCTTGCGCGCGCTTAAAATCAGAATAGTTCGAAAAATTTTTCACCAAACTCTAATTTACTTATGGCGATAACGTGCAACGACGAATTGTCAAAAATTATCGGCATCGAGGTAGTATCGGATCGAATAAAAAACCTTGTGTGGATTGCTGCAGCGCATTCAGATATTAATTGTCGCCAATCAAATTTTAAAAGATTTTCACGAGATCAGATTTCAGAAATTCTGAACGCAAATCCAGCATTAAAAAATAGTGCGCAATATTGTTGCAGCAAAGAGTTAATCCCATTCAGCGAATTAAAATGGATTAGCGAAAGCCCTAGGCAAGCTAATTTTATTGAAGGCCTACTTATAAACAATTTGGCACAAGTCAATCTGACGCAATATCAGGGCACACATCTAGCGATGTCGGGAATTCCGCCGATCTCGCCTGTTATTCCCGATGGAATACCTTATGAGCTAATGGGGGCAGAGCGAAGCATTGCTCTGATTGACTATTTTTTATCCTTTACCAGTGGCGGAATTCAAGAACGGGTAAAAATCACAAAAAATTTTCTCCTGGCATGGGAAAATCAGCAGAAAAAAGATAAAGAATTCGATTGGTTCAAAAAGGATGATTCGCAGGAGCGGATAGAATTTTTTTGGGAATGGCTGAAAACGAAGGCGCCACAACTTACCTACAATCGTGCTTCATTCCAGAACCATGATGACTTGCTCTCTTGCTTCGATTTTTACTATAACGACGCATCGTCCAAAACTCTCCTAATACAAAATTTCAAAAAAGTCTGGAATCAAAAGCAGCTAAGAGCAAGGTCCAAAGGCAAGAAACAGCGCAACTATGTTCTCGCAGAAAAAACGGTATCAAAGCTAGAAAAGCTTGCTGCCAAGTATCACTTGACTCGCTCAGAAATCATCGAACTGATCATCAATGGCGAGGCGGAAAAGGAAACCTACATCCGTGAACGCCTCAGTCACAAGAAGTTGTTACTGGGCTCACCCGAACCTACCGAATAAAAAAGCAGCCTGTGTCGTTGATCAACACAGGCTGCTTTCAGTTTTAGAACCCTTGTATGTGCCACTGGCCGCTCAGTTGGCAGGCGGTGAATTGCAATAGTTGGCCCAATCGGACATCAACCCTGCACGCTTGGCCAAGAGGTCGCCCCGCTGGTAAGCTGCTTCAACGCCGTCAGCCAATCTATGAGCTAAAGCGTGTTCGCACACCTCACGAGGATAGGTCGTTGTTTCCCCCGCCCAGTCACGAAAGGTGGAGCGGAATCCGTGCTGAGTCAGGCCACTTCGCCCCATGCGTCGCAACACGGCCGTCAAGGACATATCGGAGAGTTGGCCTCCCCTGGGTGCAAGAAAAACATGATCGGTATTTTCCTCACGCGGCAACGCCTTCAAAAGTGCGATGACCTGGCAGGCCAAGGGCACTCGATGTTCTTTGCCTGCCTTCATGCGCTCAGCGGGGATGGTCCAGATTTTGTTTTGCAGGTCGATTTCTGTCCACTTGGCGCCGCGCACTTCACCTGAGCGGGCAGCTGTGAGGATCGCAAATTCCAATGCGCGAGCTGAAACGCCTTCTTTGGATCGCAGTTCAGCCATGAAGGCTGCCATCTCGGCATAAGGCAGTGCCGCATGGTGCTCGACTTTCTGTACTTTGTTGCGGGCAGGTAGCTCGTGTTCGAGGTGGCCTTTCCAGCGCGCTGGGTTCTCTCCCTGGCGGTATCCCCGAAATGCGGCCCAATCCAGGATGGATTCAATGCGCCCCCGCAGTCTGCTGGCAGTTTCTGTTTTGTTGAGCCAGAGGGTCTCGCCGGCCTCGCCCACGGATTGCTGGAGCACGTTCAGAATCATTCCGGTATCAATAGACGCTACTGGCAGGTGGCCGAACTTCGGATAGGCATAGGTCGCCAGCGTGTTGGTCCACTGCTGGGCATGCTTGTCGTTTTTCCAGGCGGCGCGATTGGCATCAATGTAAGCCGTAGCGCAGTCTTCGAAGGTCTTGGTTTTGGCGATCTCCAGGGCAGACTGGGCTTTGACCGTCTGACGCTCCTGAACGGGGTCGATGCCATCACGCACTTGTTTTCTGAGTTCTCGGGCGCGGTCGCGTGCCTCGGCCAGCGACACCTCGGGAAAGCTTCCCAGTCCAACGTCCCTGCGGTGCAGCGTCGCTTGACCGTCTTTGCCCAGGCGCGTGCCCACAGCGATGCGCAACACCCATGCCCGTGATCCGCCCGAGATGCGAAGATGCAAGCCATCCACGCCGCCTACTGCGTGACGACCTTCGGTTTTAAGCTTGGTGACTGCTAGCGCTGACAGTTCCTTGGCCTTTCTTGGCATGACTCTCTCCGTCGAACTATTTGTCCCACATCTTATCCCACATAAAGGTCTAGATTTGATGAGAACCAGTTGGACTTCAGCAGATCAAAATTTTCCACAACTCGTTGATTTGCAACGGTTTTTTGAGTTTTATTGGATCTTTCTAGACGTCAACATGACAGACGCCCTCTCCGCCACAACATGACCCTAGGTGATGAACTCACCTAGGGTTTTTTTGTTTTCAATTTGTGCGGGGCTGCGCTTGTTCAGCCCAAGTTCAGGCTGCGCCCCACCCCATCCTGCCAGCGCCAGGCGTCGGCGCACATGCGGTCCACGCCGTGCTGGGCCTTCCAGCCGAGCAGGCGCTCGGCCTGGCCGGGGTCGGCCCAGCATTGGGCGACGTCGCCGGGCCGGCGGGCCACCACCTGGTAGGGCACCGGCCGGCCGCTGGCGCGCTCGAAGCTGCGCACCATTTCCAGCACCGATACGGGTTTTCCGGTGCCCAGATTGACCGTGAGCAAGCCGCTGTGCGCCTGCAGGTAGCGCAGCGCCTCCACGTGGCCCTGCGCCAGGTCGCAAACGTGGATGTAGTCGCGCAGGCCGGTGCCGTCGGGCGTGGGATAGTCGTTGCCGTACACGCTGAGGCGGTCGCGCTGGCCGGCGGCCACCTGGGCCACATAGGGCAACAGGTTGTTCGGCACGCCCTGCGGGTCCTCGCCGATCAGGCCGCTCTCGTGCGCGCCGACGGGGTTGAAGTAGCGCAAGCGCGCAATGCGCCATTGGCCGGGCTCGGACAGGTCCAAGTCGGCCAGGATCTGCTCGACCATGAGCTTGCTCCAGCCGTACGGATTGGTCGCCTGGAGCGGGAAATCTTCCCGTATCGGCACGCTCGCCGGGTCCCCATACACCGTGGCGGAGGAAGAGAACACCAGCGTGCGCACCTGGGCCGCGCGCATGGCGTGCAGCAGCGTCACGCTGCCGGCCACGTTGGTGTCGTAGTAGCGCAGCGGCTCGCTTACCGATTCGCCCACGGCCTTGAGGCCGGCGAAATGCACCACCGCCGTGATGGGGTGGCGCGCGAATATGTCGTTCAGGAGGGCGCTGTCGCGCACGTCGCCGGTGACGCAGGGCGGGACTTCCCCGGTGATGCGCCCCAGGCGCTCGAGCACGCTGGTGCGGCTGTTGCTGAAGTTGTCGAGCACCAGGTACGGCAGGCCCGCGGCCGCCAGCGCTGCGCAGGTGTGCGAGCCGATATAGCCGGCGCCGCCGGTTACCAAAATCACGTTGCTAGTCCTTGGAAAGATGCCGCCCCGCGGCGCGCGCATTGCCTGCACCTTCAAGGAAAGCATGCAAGCAACCCCGTGCCGGCGGGCCCGCGGACATGAAAAACGGGCCCCTGGGGCCCGCTTCGCTCAGGTACAAGCCGTGCCGGCGCGCTATTGTCGCAGCGTCACGCCGGTCTTGGCCTGCAGCGCATCGAAGCCGACGCCGGGGGCGAGTTCGACCACCTTGAGGCCTTCCGGGGTCACGTCCATCACGGCCAGGTCGGTGATGATGCGGTTGACCACGCCCACGCCGGTCAGCGGCAGCGTGCATTGGGGCAGGATTTTCAGGTCCTCGGTGCCGTCCTTCTTGCGCGCCACGTGCTCCATGAGCACGATCACGCGCTTCACGCCCGCGACCAGGTCCATGGCGCCGCCCATGCCCTTGACCATCTTGCCCGGGATCATCCAGTTGGCCAGGTCGCCCCGCTCGCTCACCTGCATGGCGCCGAGGATGGACAGGTTGATCTTGCCGCCGCGGATCATGGCGAAGCTTTCGTGGCTGCCGAAGATCGACGACCCGGGCAGCGTGGTCACGGTCTGCTTGCCGGCGTTGATGAGGTCTGGATCGACCTCGTCCTCGGTGGGGAAGGGACCGATGCCCAGCATGCCGTTTTCCGACTGCAGCCACACTTCCTTGTCGCCGGTGTAGTTGGCCACCAGCGTGGGAATGCCGATGCCGAGGTTCACGTAGAAGCCGTCTTCGAGTTCCTGCGCGGCACGCGCCGCCATTTGCTCCTGGGTCCAAGGCATGTTCAGGCTCCTTTCTTCTCGCTGAGGGTGCGCTTTTCGATGCGCTTTTCCGGGTGCGGGTTGTGCACGATGCGGTGCACGTAGATGCCGGGCAGGTGCACTTCGTCGGGCACCAGTTCGCCGGTCTCGACGATTTCCTCGACCTCGACCACGCACACCTTGCCGGCCATGGCAGCGGCCGGGTTGAAGTTGCGCGCCGTGAGGCGGAACTGCAGGTTGCCGGATTTGTCCGCGCGGTGCGCCTTGACGAGCGAGACGTCGGGAACGAGGGAGCGCTCCATCACGTAGGTTTCGCCGTCGAACTCGCGCAGCTCCTTGCCCTCGGCGACGATGGTGCCCACGCCGGTCTTGGTGAAGAAGGCCGGGATGCCGGCGCCGCCGGCCCGCAGCTTCTCGGCCAGCGTGCCCTGGGGGGTGAATTCCAGCTCCAGTTCACCCGCGAGAAACTGGCGCTCGAACTCCTTGTTTTCCCCCACGTAGGAACTGATCATCTTCTTGATCTGGCGCGTCTCCAGGAGCTTGCCCAGGCCGAACCCGTCCACCCCGGCGTTGTTCGAGACGACGGTGAGGTTCTTCACCCCGCTGTCGCGCAGCGCATCGATCAGCGCCTCTGGAATACCGCACAGCCCGAAGCCGCCGACGGCCAGCAACTGGCCATCCTGCACGAGGCCTGCGAGGGCCTCGGCTGCGGAAGCAAATACCTTGTTCACGCGTCTCTCCTTTTCGCTGGGATGCCTTACGATACTACGTATTGATTTAGGTAGTTTTCCGTAGATACTTTCACCATGCCGATCGACTACCGCCTCGCGTTTGAAATGGCCCCCGTGGGCATGGTCGTGTCCCGCAACCGCGACATGATCGACTGCAACGACCACCTCTGCACCATGTTCGGCGCTTCGCGGGAAGTGCTGGTGGGGCAGTCCTTCCGCATTCTCTATCCAAGCGCCGAAGAGTACGAACGCCTGGGCGCGCACATGGAGCCCATCCTGAACGCCAAGGGATACTACTCGGACAACCGCATCATGAAGCGCGCCAACGGCGAGATGTTCTGGTGCCACGTCTCGGGCCGCGCGCTGGACCGCGCCCAGCCGCACGCCGCCGGCATCTGGACGCTGGAGGACCTGAGCGAGCGGCGCGCCGTCAAATCCAGCCTGACCGGGCGCGAGCGCGAGGTCGCCGCCCGCCTGCTGGAGGGACTGACCTCCAAGGAAATCGGCAAGATCCTGGCCATCAGCCACCGCACGGTGGAAATCTACCGCGCACGGCTGATGCGCAAGTACGGCGCGTCCACCGCCGCCGACCTGGTGCACAAGCTGGTGGCGGGCTAGGGAACCTCTGCATGAATCGAGCGGCAAGTGTGCGCTGCGGATCGGGATGGGATGCAAGGCGCAAAACGCAGCAATAGCCGTAGCTATTGCGAGTATTTGCAACGCGGCAGACCGCCCGAGACCGCAGGTGCACACGGCGCGATGATTCGTGCAGAGGTTCCCTAGGGTTGGCCGGCGGGCAAACGTATCATGGGGGAATCCCCATTCTCCATGCCGCCAAGGCCCACCATGACCGCCCGCTACCCTGCCCCGAACCTCGACAGCCTGCCCCCGGACCTGCAGGAAAGGATCCTGCAGATCCAGGAAAAAGCCGGTTTCATTCCCAACGTCTTCCTGGGCTTCGCGCGCCGCCCGGCCGAATGGCGCGCCTTCTTCGCCTACCACGACGCGCTGATGGAGCCCGAGAGCGTGGGCCGCAGCAGCTCGCTCACCAAGGGCGAGCGCGAGATGATCGTCACCACCACCAGCGCCGCCAACCAATGCCTGTACTGCGTGGTGGCGCACGGCGCGATCCTGCGCATCTACGAGAAGAAGCCCTTCGTGGCCGACCAGGTGGCGGTAAACCACCGCAAGGCCGACATCACCCCGCGCCAGCGCGCCATGCTCGACTTCGCCATGAAGGTCTGCCAGCGCAGCCACGAGGTCGAAGACGCCGATTTCGACGCGCTGCACGCGCACGGTTTCGACGACGAGGACATCTGGGACATTGCCGCCATCACGGCGTTCTTCGGCCTGTCCAACCGCATGGCGAGCTTTGCCGGCATGCAGCCCAATCCGGAGTTCTATCTCATGGGCCGGGTGCCGCGCGAAAAGAAGGCCTGAATACTATTGAATTAGTAGCTTCAAACGCTTACTGGGTAAGCGCTAGAGCCTGTTTTGATGATGATTTTTTGCAGCTGGCGAAGGCATCGAGCGCCGGCTGGTAGGTGGGCGAGCGAACGTCCAGCGCGCCCAGCACCGTGTGGTACATGTTGTCGTGCGTCAGCGGGGTGTCCGCGCCCGCGCGCAGGCATTCCACCGGCAGGCCCTGGCGGCGCGCCAGCGCGTTGTCCAGCCAGGCGAGCATGGGCACGTGCTTCTGGACGTCGGGCGCCAGGCTGTAAGGCACGCCGTGCAGGAACAGGCCGTATTCGCCGAGCGATTCGCCGTGGTCGCTCAGGTACAGCATCCCCGTGTCGTAGCGCGCCGACTGGCCCTGCAGCCAATCGATGGTCCGGCCCAGGAAGGCGTCGGTGGCGGCGATCGAGTTGTCGTAGGCGTTGACCAGTTCGCCATGGGCGCAGTCGGCCAGCACCTCGGTGCGGCATTCGGGCAGGAAGCGCTTGGTGGCCGCGGCCGAACGCTTGTAGTACGCCGGCCCGTGGCTGCCCATCTGGTGCAGCACCAGCAGCACGCCGCGCTCGCGCTGGGCCGCCGGCAAGGCCGCCAGGCGCTCGTCCAGGCCCTCCAGCATGGCCTCGTCGCTGCACTCGCCGCCATCGCACAAACGCTTGCGCGCCTCGGGCGCGAGGCCGTCCGCGGCCCCGGCATGCGGCACACGGTCGCACACGCCCTTGCAGCCCGATTGGTTGTCCAGCCAGAGCACGGCCAGGCCCGCGGCCTGCGCCACGTCGAGCAGGTTCTCGTGGTCGTCCTGGCGCGACTCGAAGGCGCTTTTGCCGAGCGGCGAGAACATGCACGGCAGCGAGGCCAGCGTGCTCGTGCCGCAGGAGCGCACCTGGCGCCAGCTCAGCACCTGGCGGCGCGCGAGCTCGGGCGTGGTGTCGCGGGCGTAGCCGTTGGTGCCGAAATGGTCGGCCCGCGCCGTCTCACCCACCACCAGCACGAAAAGCAGCGGCCGGGCGCCCGCCGCGTACGTCGCGCCAAGCGCCGCACCCTGCGACATCGGTACCAGCACGCGCGTGCGTGCGAACACCGGGCGCACCACCGCCAGGGTGGTCGAGTACAGGCTGGCCAGCGGGTTCATGAGGTAGCGCAGCTGCGGGTGGTTGCGCATCAGCGGCGCCAGGTCGCGCGAGGTGAGCGCCACCGTGGCCGCCGCCACGGCCAGGGCCACGAACAGCATGGCGGCGTTGCGTCCCGCCTGGCGCAGCGGCCGCATCGGCAGGATGCGCACGCGCAGCAGCCACCAGGTGGGCAGCAGCAGCACCGCAAGCACCGCCAGCACGAGGCGCGGGCCCAGCAGGTCGGACACTTCGCGCGCATCCGTGCCCAGCACGTTGGCGGCCATGCCGGGGTCCATGGCGATGCGGTAGGTCAGCATGTAGTACTGCGCCAGCCCGGCCACCAGCACCACCAGCCACCACACGGGCTTCATGCCGCGCGTCCAGGCCGTGAACGCCAGGATGGCGACCATGCCGCAGACGATCAGCACCGCCAGCGCGGCGACGGAGCGCAGGTACAGGCTCGGTGCTCCGCCAATGCGCGCCACCTGCAGCCAGAGCGGCCAGTTGGCGGCCACCACCAGATACAGGGAAAGCCGCAGCACCACCTGCTGGGCCGAAAGGGGCGCGGCCATCCAGGCGTCGGCCCGGCGCAGGGCGGCACGGGCGCGGGCGAGCATGCCCAGGTCGGGAAGGGTGTCGGGGGTGACGGTGGCAGCGGGCATAAGGGTCGATGGTGCAAGGCAGCGCTGAAGCGCGGCTGAACGCCGCGCTCAGAAGGTGTTCAGGTTTGTAGGCCGAGGGTGCGCATCCCGCGCCAGCGCATGGCGGCCTCTTCCACGGCCAGCCCGACGCTCCAGCAGATCCAGGCCGACCAGAGGGTGTGGCTCATGTAGTGCGCGCCGCGCAACTGCTGCGCCAGCCCGAGCACGGCGCCGCCGACCAGCGCCGCCGCCAGCCAGGCGGGTGCCAGGCGCGGCGCACTGCGCCGCAGCACGAACCAGCCGGCGGCAAACCCCAGGGCCGCCGACGCGTGTCCGGCCGGGAAGCAGTGCCCAGGTCCCCGGTCGGAAACGCCCCAGAGCCAATGCGATACGTAGTTGGCCGTCCCGCCGAACTCGACGAGGTCCCAGGGGCAGCTCGTGGTGGTCAAGCGCTTGACGGCGGTGACGGTGAGCGCCGCCAACACGATGGACAGCACCAGCTGCACCCGGTCGGCCGTGGTCAGGCGGCGCAAAAAGCCCCAGGGCCGCCACGCGCCGACGCCCAGGGCCAGCACCAGCGCCGTGCTCGCGTGGCGCGGCAGTTCGTGCAGCAGCAGCACAAAGGTCGGGTGGCTGCGCCAGGCGAAGCCCTGCGCGCTGCCGAAGACGCGCGCCAGCGGCAGGTCCAGGCCGCTCATATCCCACAGCAGCAGCGGGGCAAGCAACAGCAACGTCAGGCCGTACAGGCGGTGACGGGAGGTGGGCGGCATGGTGGCGGGTGCGGCGCGGCGGCCGGAGGACAGAAGCACAATCCGCGCAAGCGTACCCAGCGCGCCTGAACGTGCCATGAACGAGCGCCACTACACTCTGGCGCGCAAGACGTCTCAACGAGGGCCTGTTACCAAACCATGCGTGTACTGCTGGTCGAAGACGATCCGGCCTTGTCCGAGGCGGTGTGCGGCTACCTGCGCGCCAAGAGCTTCGTGGTCGATACCGCGCCCAGCCTGGCCCTGGCGAGCGCGGCGCTGCGCGGTGCGAACTACAGCGCCGTGCTGCTCGACCTGCACCTGAGCGATGGCGACGGGCTGGCCCTGCTGCCACAGGTGCGCGCGTTGCCGGAGCGCCCCATCGTCATCGTGCTGACCGCGCGCGACCAGGTCAGCGACCGCATCCGCGGCCTCGATGCGGGCGCGGACGACTACCTCACCAAACCCTACGATCCCGGCGAGCTGCTGGCGCGCCTGCGCGCTGTCGAGCGGCGCCGCAGCGCGGCCGACGCGCCGGTGCTGGTGCTCGGCGACGTACAGATCGACCTGGCGCGCGAGCAGGTCCGCCGCACCGGCGTACCGATCGCACTGACGCAAAAGGAGTGGGCGCTGCTGCGCGTCATGGCGGCCCGGCCGGGCCGCATCCACACGCGCGAGAACCTCCAGGACGCGCTCTACGGCTTCGACGACGAGGCGGACAGCAACACGCTGGAAGTGTTCATCAGCCGCTTGCGGCGCAAGCTCGGACGCACGCACATTGAGACCGTGCGCGGCCTGGGTTACCGGCTGGTCACGCCATGAAACCTACCACCGCAACCACGGCGCGCGGCAGCACGCTGGCCGGGCGGCTCACGCGCACCCTGGTGCTCTGGGTCGGCGGCGTGTGGCTGCTGTGCGTGCTGGGGGTGGTCTGGTACACCGACCGCGAGATCAACTACAACTTCGACAGCGAACTCGTCGAGGTGTCGCACCGCATGTTCGACATCGCGCTCGGCCACCTGGATGCGGCCGGTCCGGCCAGCACGCCGGGCGCCGTGCTCACGGTGCCGGCGCCGGGCTCGTTTGCCGACGCCGAGGTGCTGTTCCAGCTCGTCGGGCCCGACGCGCGCGTACTCGCGCGTTCGGCCGAGGCATTGGCGGAGCAGTTCGACGTACCGCTCGCGCCCGGCTTCGAAAATACACACGCCTGGCGCGTGTACACCTTGCGCCACCCGGTGCGCGACATCTACCTGCAGGTCGCCGACCCGCTGGACGAGCGCCGTGCCGCCGCCAACCGCACGCTGTTCGGGCTGATCGTGCCGCTGGTCGCCGTGCTGCCGCTGCTGGGCATGCTGCTGCGCAGCATCGCCCGGCGCGAGCTGCGCGTGCTCGACGACCTGTCGCACGAGATCAGCCAGCGCGACGGCACGCTGCTGCACCCCATCTCCCTGCCCGACCTCCCGCGCGAACTGCGCAGCGTGGAAGACCACGTGAACCGCCTGCTGGAGCGCCTGGCGCAGGCACTGGATGTGGAGCGCGCGCTCGCCGCCAACGCCGCACACGAGCTGCGCACGCCACTCACGGCCGCCTGGTTGCGCCTGCAGACCGCCCTGGAGCATGGCCTGCGGCGCACCGACGTGGAGGCCGCGCTCACCGCGCTGGGCACGCTGCGCCAGCGCACCGAAAAACTGCTGCAGCTCTCGCGCGCGGAATCGAGCGCGCCGCTGGTGCGCCAGCGCGTGGACCTGGGCCAGCTCGCCACCACCGTGGCCGAGGAGTTCTGGCAGGACGAGCGCGCCGTGGACCGGCTCGACCTCGTGGCAGCCTATGAGGGCGCCGCGCCCCAGGCCCTGGGCGACTTCGACGCGCTGGCCATCGCCCTGCGCAACCTGGTGGAAAACGCCCTGCACTACAGTGGCCAGGGCGCGGTGGAGCTGATTGTCGGGCCCGGGTGCGAGCTCGCCGTGCGCGACGACGGCCCGGGAGTCGCCAGCGAGCGCCTGCAGGCGCTGCAGCAGCGCCATGTGCGCGACGGCACCGAGCGCGTCGGCTACGGGCTGGGGCTGTCCATCGTCGCCACCATCGCCGACAAGCAGCACGCCCGGTTCACCCTCGCCTCGCCGCCCCCCGGCCAAGCCCGCGGCCTGGAGGCGCGTCTGGTGCTGGAGCCGGCAAACGCGAAGCCGGATTAGGACACCAGCCGGCGCATCCAGTCGGGCAGGTCCACCGCCTTCTGGCGCGGGAAATCCACCCAGATGGTGGTCGCGCCGCCGGCGGCGCAGACCACGCCCGGCTGGGCCACCCGCTCCATGGTGCCCCAGGTCTCGAAGGTGGTGCGGCCAGGGTCGCTGACGTAGAGCTTGAGCAGCACTTCGTCGGGGTATTGGAGCTGCTGGTAGAAGTTGCAGAAGGCGTTCACGATGACCGGCCCCTGGCCCGCCGGGTCGGGGTTGCAGCCGGCGGCCACCATCCAGTCGATGCGCGCCGACTCCAGGTAGCGGAAGTACACCGTGTTGTTGACGTGGCCCATGGCGTCCATGTCGCCCCAGCGCACGGCAAAGCGCGTCTCGTACACCAACTTCTTGGCTTCGGGGATTTCAATCTTCATCGCGGCAGCTCACACGCCGAAACCGTCGTCGGCGGCGATCACCGCCCCGTTGACGAAATGGCTCTGGTCGCTGGCCAGCATGACGATGAGCGCATCGAGGTCCTGCGCCTGGCCCACACGCTTCCTCGGCAGCATGGCAATCAGCTTCTGGCCGTGCTCGGTGCTCCAGTGGTCGTGGTTGATCTCTGTGTCGATGTAGCCGGGGCACAGCGCGTTGACATTGATGCCAAAGCGCCCCCACTCCAGCGCCATGGCCTTGGTCATCTGCACCACGGCGGCCTTGCTCATGCAGTAGGCGCCGATCTGCGGCAGCACCTTGAGCCCCGCCATCGAGGCGATGTTGATGATGCGCCCGCCGGTGAAGCTCCCCGGCGCAGCGCCGCGCGAACGCGCCAGCATGCGCTTGCCGACTTCCTGGGCGACGAAAAAAGCGCCCTTCACATTGGTGTCGAAGATGAAGTCGTAGTCCTCGGGCGTCACGTCCTGCAGCCGTTGCGTCGTGGAAACGCCAGAGTTGTTGACCAGGATGTCGATGGAGCCCATCTCCGTCTCGGCGTGCGCCACGGCCGAGCGGATCGAGTCGGCATCGGTCACGTCGAGTTCCACGACGTGCGCGTCACCGCCCTCGCCCTCGATGCGCGCGCGCAGCTCCTTGAGCTTCTCCACGCGCCGGCTGGCCAGCACCACGCCGGCGCCGGCCTTGGCCAAGGTGCGCGCGAACTGCGCGCCCAGGCCGCTGGAGGCCCCGGTCACAAAGGCCACCCGGCCGGAAAGGTCGATGCTGTAGGCCATTCATCCACTCCTCAAAGATCAAAAATAGAACGAGCGTTCTTTTATCATCGCCCCTGCATACAATCGGTCGCATGCCGGACACCGGCGCGCAAAGCGCCGGCCGGACAATCCCCTTCATTATCAAACGCAGACCCCACGCCATGACGAACGACGAAATCCTCAGCGCCCACGGCCCCCGCGAATCCATGGAATACGACGTGGTGGTCGTCGGCGGTGGCCCCGCCGGGCTCGCCACGGCCATCCGCCTCAAGCAGCTGGCCGCGCAGCAGGAGAAGGAAATTTCCGTGGTCGTGCTGGAAAAGGGCTCCGAGCCGGGCGCGCACATCCTCTCGGGCGCCATCGTGGACCCCAAGGCGCTCTCCGAGCTGTTCCCCGACTGGAAGGAACGCGGCGCGCCCCTGAACCAGCCCGTCACCGGCGACGCCATGGTCTTCCTGAGCGAAACCGGGTCGCTGCGCACGCCCAATTTCCTGCTGCCCAAGTGCTTCCAGAACCACGGCAACTACATCGCCAGCCTGGGCAACCTGGCGCGCTGGCTGGCCGAGCAGGCCGAGGCCCTGGGCGTGGAGATCTTCCCCGGCTTCGCCGCCGCCGAAGTGCTCTACAACGACAACGGCAGCGTCAAGGGCGTCGCCACCGGCAACATGGGCGTGGGCAAGGACCACGAACCCACGGGCGACTTCCAGCTGGGCATGGAGCTGCACGCCAAGTACACCGTGTTCGCCGAGGGCGCGCGCGGCAGCCTGGGGCGCCAGCTGATCGCACGCTTCAAGCTCGACGAAGGGCGCGACCCGCAGACCTACGGCCTGGGCGTGAAGGAAGTCTGGGAAATCGACCCCGCGCGCCACCAGCCCGGCTTCGTGCTGCACACCGCCGGCTGGCCCATGGACGCCGACACCTACGGCGGCGCCTTCCTGTACCACGCCGAGAACAACACCGTCTCGCTCGGCTTCATCACCGGGCTCGACTACAGCAACCCGTACCTGAGCCCGTTCGAGGAATTCCAGCGCTGGAAGACGCACCCGAACATCCGCTGGTACCTCGAAGGCGACGAGTCCCAAGGCATCAAGCCGGCCAAGCGCATCGGCTACGGCGCGCGCGCCATCACGGCGGGCGGGCTGCTCAGCCTGCCCAAGACGGTGTTCCCGGGCGGCGCGCTGGTCGGCTGCGAGGCAGGCTACCTGAACGTGAGCCGCATCAAGGGCAGCCACGCCGCCATCAAGACCGGCATGCTCGCCGCCGAGGCCGCGTTCGAGGCGATCCAGAGCGGCCGCCAGCACGACGAGCTGGCCGCGTACCCCAAGGCCTTCGAAGAAAGCTGGCTCTACACCGAGCTGAACAAGGCGCGCAACTTCAAGGCCTGGTTCAAGAAGGGCCTGACCACCGCCACGCTGATGAACGGCATCGAGCAGTTCGTGCTCAAGGGCAACATCCCCTGGACGCTGCACCGCGACAAGCCCGACCACGCCTACTTGAAGCCCGCCGCCGAGTGCAAGCCCATCGTCTACCCCAAGCCCGACGGCAAGCTCACCTTCGACCGGCTCTCCAGCGTGTTCATCAGCAACACGAACCACGCCGAGAACCAGCCGCCGCACCTCACGCTCAAGGACGCCAGCGTGCCCGTGGCCATCAACCTGGCCAAGTACGCCGGTCCCGAGCAGCGCTACTGCCCTGCCGGGGTGTACGAATTCGTGCCCGACGAAGCCAAGGGGGGCGGCGCCCAGCGCCTGCAGATCAACGCGCAGAACTGCGTGCACTGCAAGACCTGCGACATCAAGGACCCGACGCAGAACATCGTCTGGATGCCGCCGGAAGGCGGCGGCGGGCCGAACTACTCGGGCATGTAAGCTAATTTGATAGCTATAAACCATTGATGGGCCTGCGCTGCAGGCCTTTTTTATGCAATATTGAGTGGCAAGTCGGCTTTTTTCAACGTGCGCAGCACGAAGCTCGAACGGCTGTGGCGTATGCCCTTGATCTTGTAGAGCTTCTCGCGCAGCAGGCGCTCGTAGTCGCGCGTGTCCTTCACCACCACGCGCAGCAGGTAGTCGTAGTCGCCCGAGACCAGGTGCGCCTCGATGACTTCGGGGATGCTGGCCAGCGTCTCGCCGAATTTCTCCAGCGTGTTGTCCGAATGGCTGTCGAGCGTGACCTGCACCAGCACGGTGTCGGCGAGGTCGAGCGCCTGGGGGTTCAGGCGCACGGTGTAGCCCTCGATGACGCCGGCTTCCTCCATCTTCTTGATGCGGCCCCAGCAGGGCGACGGACTCAGGCCGACGGCCTGGCCGATCTCCTGCAGGCTGGCGCGGGCGTTGCCTTGCAGTACAGCGAGAATTTTTCTGTCCAGACGGTCCATGGCTTTGATCTTCTTGAAAAATTGAAAATTGCAGCAAATTATTCTGCATTGACGCGCATTCTGATCAAATTCGGAAAATCCGTCTGAGCCTGCGCCGCCATACTTGCCTGCATCAGGGCTGAGCGGAGACGCAAATTTTTGGAAAACTTCCCAGAAAGTGCGAGAACTACCGGGGGGCAAAAAGAGCTGGAATGAATGCGCCCGAAGGGGGGGCTTGAGCCGCGCCGGGGTGCAAATAGTTTGCACAGCGCGAAACACCCGGCGGGCGTTGTTTGCATCGTTGGACGGCAGCAATCCTGCCACCCATCGCCATCGGCACCCATACCGGGGTGCGCGACACTGGCAAGGCCCTGCCCGGTTACCGCCGGGTGGGGAGCTTGACCGGCTCAGATCGTCGCGACCGAAAGGCAGGTAGAGGAAGCCCACATTGGACTACTATCGCGGCCATGCTTCGCTTGATGGCTTTTCTCCTGATTCTGGCCTTCGTGCTGCTGATGGACGGGGTCGCGATGGGGGCCATGTTAGCCCTCGGGTTGGCCGTGGCCACGCCTGTTGTCTACATCGGGTGGCATGTGCTGGGTGAATAGGGGTGGTTGCAAAATGCCTGCCAAGGAAGTTCGCCGGTCATTGCGTCCTGGATAACGGGCTAGGCGTAGTGCAGGGCAAGCGCGTAGTGGAATAAGAAAACCGCGCCGGGCGCTGTCTGGGCGCGGTTTTTGTTTGGGCGAAAGCGCTTTATTCGGGGGATCGAATCACTGCGGCGACGTAGCGAATTGGCCATGTTAGAGCGCGCCAGGCCACCCACGCCAGCGCGCATGCCAGCACTGTGACGCCGGCAGCCGCCGCGTACTCGGGCCGCAGCAGGGCGCAGGCGGTGACAAGCACGCAGCCCAGCGTGCCCAGCGTGGCGGCGGCTACGTTGCGCGCCGTGGGCTGCGCCAACACCAGGACCGCGATGGCCACGGTGCCCAGCACAAAGAGCAGCGGCAGGTTCATGTTTCGGATAGTAGAGCAAGCGAGGATGCTATGGCGGCGCAAGATTTGAAGGCCAGGTGCATGAAATACGCGGCGGTGGCCATCATCGTCGGAGCGCTGCTTGCGCTGCTGGGCGCGCTGGCGCATGGCGTCAAGCCGGCAGAAATCTTTGCGTGGCTGGTGGTGTTCCCTGCGCTGCTGGCGATGGGTGTAGCGCTGGCTATGTTTCTCATCGCCTTTGTGGTGCGCGCGCTCCGCTGACCAAACCCAGCCGCTTGCAAGCGGCGCAGGCCGGATAGCGCCTGGATGCCGTCAAAGTCCACCAAAATTCTGCCGCCCGCCATCGATTGCTCCTATTCCGCGCTGATCGCGGCCATGCCATGAATGGCCGGGTTGTTGGTCAACGCACCCATGAGCAACCTCGTGATTTCACCCGTCTTGGTGCTGTACTGAATCACCGGCGAGAAGTAGCGGTACTCACCCGCCTTGATCTGCTCTTTGGCCCGCTCGGTCAGTTCGGCCAGCGCGTGCAGCCCCTTGCCCTCAATCCACCGCAGGGCATGCATCCATCCCGCAGCAGGCGCGGGCTGGCCGTTCTTTTCTGCTTTGAGCGTCTGGTGCTCGTAGTCGATCACGGCGGGCTGCTGGGTGCTGAAAGCCGCGATCACGCGGGCGGCGATGGTGCTATTCATGCGCCACGCTGGCACGTCCATCGTGCGGCCATCGGCAGGCGTGAAGTCCTGCGCGGGTGTCACTTGCACCAACACGCGGCCATCGGGCTGCGCTGCCAACGCGGCCACGCTGTAGGAGCATTGCGCCAGCGCCATGCCCTCAGACAGTTCAACGCCGCACTTGGCAAAGATTTCCGCCATCGTGGGCTGCGGCATGCGGGCAGACAGCGCCGCCTGGGCGGCCTCTTCTGCAAGCGACTTGGCAAACTGCTCCGGCGTCATGCCAGTGGATTGAGCAATCCGCAATTCCTCGGCGGAGAGATGGTCAGCATTCATCGCGCAGGGCTTTCATGTTCTGACGGGTTCTCCTGATTCTCGCGGTGCACGGGCTGTAAACCGCGCATTTGGTCCCAGGTGAAAGCAGCCGTGCTTTCCTCTTCCGGTGGGCTGACCTCGGCAACAGGCGCCATCGTCGCGGCCTCTCTCAGCTTGTCCAAATCGGCATCCAGTGCGTACAGTTTGGCGTCGAGATTGGCGATTTCGCCTCGCAACTGCGCCGCCTCGTCTTCCCGCTGTGCGAGGGTCTTGCCATCGTCCTTGTGGGGCAAGTTCACGCCGTCCCACAGCTCCGGTAGTTTGGCCTTGACGATGTCGCCGAAGAAGAAGCAAGTATCAAAGGGCGGGTTAACCCACCACGAAAACAATGATTGCCCCATCTCAGAGACGCAGCCACCGTCTGGCGCCGGCAGCATGTGGCCACGGCCCATGAAGAAATCAACATCGGCAAGAACCAAGGGCCGTTTTGTTGGGCCGGCGTATGTCTCAACCTTCATGCAAGCCGGCCCGACTATCCCGGCGAACTTGTCTCTATAGGCCGCCGCTTTGTTGTCTACCATCCGGGCGCACAGTTCAATCAGCGCCACCTTGGACAGCGGGCCATTGATGCAATCGCGCAGCCGCTCCCCCAGTGAATCGCGCTTGCGCTGCAAGCCATTTCGCTCTTCGCCCATGGCTTCAAGGCTGCAACGTACCTGGTCCAGCGCGCTGCGCCAGGATTTCGAAATGCCATCTTTTTTCATCATTCAATCTTTCTTGGGTTTGGTGGGGTTCAAAATTTGCCGTACGCGCACCTCAGAGATGCCGTACTTGCGGGCCAGTTGGGCATGGTTCCTGCCGTTGAAATTTGCGCGGATAGCCCGGCCCAGCCGGGCCAAGCGCACGTTCTCAAGCTTCCCGACATAGATGGCACCGCTGCCCAAAACGTGGCTCATTTGCACCAGTACGGCCATCGCCGCCTCAGCAAGAACCTGCGGTGTACAGACCGAAGCGGCGGCGGTGTTGGTCAAACCGATGTAAATGACTTCGAGAAGCTCACGTTGCTTGTCGTTGAAATCAGGGTCAAGCGCGGCATGCAGGGGTTGCAGGGCTTGGATTGGCAGGGTCTGAAAATCAAGTGGCTTGAGGTTGCTGGCGTCCATGCCCCTATGTTCGAAGCGCTTTCGGCAACGCCTTGAATAAAACCCTTTAGGAAAACATGAACGGTGCAATTGGCGCCGTGGCTCGCCCTACCATGCGCAGGCGTGCCCGTGGCTGGTGTGTCGCCTTGCGCGACGCGCCGCCCGGTGGGGACCAGGCGGGCACGCACCCTCACCACCCAAAAAAAACGGCCCATACGGGCCGCTTTGGTTGGTGGTCGGTACGGCTGCAATTACCGCCCTGGGGCTTGGGGCGCGTGCGCCGCAAGGGTGGCAGCCCATTCCTCACAAACCCGCGTCATACCTTCCTGGATACGGGCGGCCTTTTCGAATTTTTCAGCAATCCGTGCCTCTGCTCCGCTCGGGGTATGCCGTGCATCGCCTCGGGCGATGCGCAGCGCATGCAACCAGTCGAACCACTGTAAGGTGCCCTGCTCGGCATCAAGCACCGCTTGGGCTTCGCGACGCTCCTCCGTCGCCTTGATTACAGCTTGCAAGGTTTCTTGCTGTGCGTTCAGAAAGTCCTCCAGGCCGTTGATTGAAAAATCTGACCTGTTTTTGAGGCCGGCGCATGCGTCGGCGATGAAATTGATTTGATTCGCGCAGGATACAAGGCGGTAGAACTCGTTTTCGGAAATTTGGTAAACCATGATGGGCATATCACTCTTAGTTAATCTGATTCGCTTCGATAGACCAACGCCGTCAAGGCCTGCTGAGCGGCCTCCAGGTGTTGCTGCGCGAAGTGGTACTTGGGCTCATTTGCCAGCAGCATGGCTTTGCAACGGGCCAGGCTGTTGACCGCCTGTATATGCAGCCGGATCGGGTCGGGCTGCGCGGTGGCGCGTGCGCGGGATTCAGTCATGGTTCGTTTCCTTTGATGCGGCGCGTTGCTTACGCCCGTTCATTGCCTTCAATCCTTCAATCGCCTTTTGCGCCGTGGTCAGGTCGCAAAAGCGCAAATCCGTCACGTGGTAGTGCCGCTCCAACCAGTGGCGCAGCGCCCGCGCGGTTTCGGAGCCGTCGCGGCCCTGGTCATCGCGCCAGGTGCGCCACAGCTCCCGGATGGTGTGGACCTGCGCCGGGCTTGCCATTCCGGGGCGCTCCCCGTAGGCCGGGGCGGGCGCCGCCTTGGGGGCCGCGGACTTGCCGGGCTTGGTGTGGGCAAAGCCCAGTGTCGCAAACCGCCGCATAACGGCCTCAAATCCCGCCACGGACAAATCCCGCGCACTGGCCACGCCCGCCGTGCCCATGAGCAAGGCGCGGTAGTCCGCATCGCTCATGCCCAACTGGTGGGCGGCAACATGCACCAGGGCGATGCTTTGGCGGCTGATGCGCCGGGTTTTGCTTTGCATGGCTTGCCAACCTTTCAGACGACGTTTAAATTCATTTAAAACCCGTTTAAAAACGTTTAAGAAGTCCGCACCCATGCAGGGGTAGCCAAACAGCTTGTCGGGCCTTGCAGGTCGTTTAATCGCGCTGCTGCAATTTGCGCCGCGCTCATTGCATGGCCCCTTGATCTGACCAGGCCGCGCGCAGCGCCTTCAAGTCCACCGCCCGGCCCATGGCCTGCGCCGCCGTGGTGGCGTCCACCAGCACATTGACCAGGCCGCGCAGACCGCCGGGCAAGCTGGCAATCTGCTGGCACAGCTCGCGCTCTTTGATGCCTTCAATGCGCCAAGCTTGCAAGATGGCGGCAACGTCCCCCGGAGAAGGTCTATCCAGGCGCAGGCGTCTACCCACGCGGGAGAAGAGTTGAGCAAATTCCGCCCGGCGTGTGCCGCCCGTCAATTTGGCATATACGCTTTCGTTTCCACTCAGCACAAGGCCCACGCCCGTGCTGTCGTGTATGGCGCGCAACGCCTCCACCGCCTCCAGCTTCAAATGCTGGGCTTCGTCGACAATCAGCAAAGCCGGTTTGGGCGCCCATATCAGGCGCTCGGCAATCATTCTGTATATGTCGCTGCTGCGCTTTTCGTTGCATCTGACCCCCCACGCGTATCTGCCCACGTTTTCTTCAATCGCGCGCAGCACCTCCAGCATGGATGTTCGCGTGCTGTCGGCTTCCCAAGCCCAGACACTCGTCGTTGCACGGACGTAGCGACCAATGGTTGTCGTTTTGCCCACGCCCGCGCCGCCGTACACCACCGCAATGGACGGGCGATGCTGGGCGTAGTTCAGCGCCGCCTCTATGGCCGTTGCCGAGGGCGTTTGCACCCAAACAGGCGCCGTCTCGCAGCGGTCCAGGGCGGGGCCTGAATGCTCGGCAAGCCATGCCACCATACGTTCTTCAAACGCACTGTTATTGCCCGCATACTTCCCGGCTAGCCACAGGGAAAGCGTGGCGCCGGAAACGCCCGCAGTACGCGCCATGGCGTCTTGAGTCATCCCCGAACTGAGCAGCACCTTGCGCACAGAAACGCGCAGCGCTTCGACTGCACTGGCGCCCGGCGCGGGTGCGCCGTCCGGGGCCGGGGCCGCGTCTGCCGCTTCTCTGTCCTCTGCGAACTCCATAAAATCACCTTT